>CAXTCS010000001.1:0-51627 GCA_964242365.1 uncultured Hymenobacter sp.
GCCTCCTGGAAAATCTGGCGCTCCAACTCCGTCACGTAGCCTTGCAGCTCGGCCGAGTACTCGCCCATCGCCACCGAGTCGATGCGCACGCCCTCGTACTCGATGCTGCTGAGCACCGGCACCAGCGGGTTCTCTACGGTGTTCAGCAGCTCCAGCAGACCGAGCTCTTTCAGCATCGGCTCGAACGCGTGCTTAAGCTGCAAGGTCACGTCGGCGTCCTCGCAGGCGTAGTCCTTCACTTGGGCCGGAGCAATGTCGGCCATCGTGATTTGCTTCTTGCCCTTGGGCCCGATGAGGTCGGTGATGGGCACCGGAGCATAATGCAGATAGGTTTCGGCCAGCACGTCCATGTTGTGGCGCATGTCGGGCTCGATGAGGTAATGCGCCAGCATCGTGTCGAACAGCGGCCCGCTCACCTCCACGCCGTAATGCCGCAGAATGGTGAGGTCGTACTTGATGTTCTGGCCGATTTTGAGGATGTTTTGGGCCTCGAAAAAGGGGCAGAATTCGTCCACGATGGCCTGGGTAGCGGCCTGGTCGTCGGCCGGCACGGGCACGTAGTACGCCTCGCCCGGCAGCCAGCAGAAGCTCAGCCCCACCAGCCGCGCCGTCATAATGTCGAGCCCGGTGGTTTCGGTGTCAAAACTGACCTCATTTTGTTGCAATAGAAACGCCAACAGCGACTTGCGCCGCTCCGGCGTGTCCATCATGTGGTACTGGTACGGCACGTCCTCCAACCGGCGGCGCGGGCCACTGGGCGCACCAAAACCGTTGGTTTCGCCCTCCTCGGCCCCGATGGCCACGGCGGCATCTTCACTATTTCCAAACAGCGAGGCCTGGCCGCCGGCCGCCACGCGGGGCCGGCGCGCGCCGGTGGTGCCGGGCTTGGCCACGCTGGCCGGGGTGCGGCCGGGGCCGCCGCTGAGCACGCGGGCCGCCAGCTGCCGAAACTCCAGCTCGTCGAACAGCTCGCGCAGCACCGCTTCGTCGGGCGCGTCGAGCACCAGCTTGTCGGCCTCAAACTCCAGCGGCACGTTCACGTGAATGGTAGCCAGCTCCTTGCTCATCAGCCCCTGCTCGGCGAAGTTGCGCACGTTTTCCTGCTGCTTGCCCTTCAGCTCGTCCACGTTGGCCAGCAGGTTCTCGACCGAGCCGTACTTCTGAATCAGGGTCTTGGCCGTTTTCTCGCCAATGCCGGGAATGCCCGGAATGTTGTCGCTGGCGTCGCCCTGCAACCCCAGGATGTCAATCACCTGCTCCACCCGCTCAATCTCAAAGCGGGCCAGCACGTGGGCCACGTCCAGAATCTCGGCCGCGTTGCCCATGAACGCCGGCCGGTAAATTTTGATGTTTTCCGTCACCAGCTGGCAGTAGTCCTTGTCCGGCGTCATCATAAACACCTCAAAACCCGCCTGTTCGGCCTTCTGCGCCAGCGTCCCAATCACGTCGTCGGCCTCAAAGCCGTCCATCATCAGAATGGGAATGTGGAAGCCCTGAATGATTTTCTTGATGTACGGAATGGCGATGCCAATATCCTCCGGCATGGCCTGGCGCTGCGCCTTGTAGGCCGCAAACTGCTCGTGGCGGAAGGTCTTTTTCGGCCCGTCGAAGCACACGCCGATGTGGGTGGGCTTTTCCTTTTGCAGCACCTCCACCAGCGTGTTGGTGAAGCCGAGCACGGCCCCCGTATTCATCCCCTTGGAGTTGATGCGCGGGTTTTTGCTGAACGCGAAGTGCGAGCGGTAAATCAGGGCAAAGGCGTCGAGCAGAAAGAGCTTTTTGGAGGCGGTGGGCGCGGTATCGGTCATGGAGGCGAAGGTACGGGGCAAGGGAAGTCCTTGGCTAAAATAAGGGCCTTTTTCGGGCCCAAGGGGGCTGACTGCGGCAAACGCGTGGTCAGCCCCTCGGCCCACGGTCCTCAATCCGGGCTTTCAACCAACGCCTTGCCAGCGGCTACAGCGTCGGCTTCACCTCCAGCACCAAGCTGGTGCTGCCCGGCTGCCCGGCTGCCGAGAGGCCCTGCACCACCACCAGGTAGCGGCCGGCCTGGTCGCCGGTATAAAAATCCAGCGTCCGGGCTTCGGGTCCGGTCAGGGCAATTTCAGGGTTCCAGTAAAGCAGGTTGCGCAGGTCGGGCAGGCGGCTTTGCGCGGCCTGGGGCGTGGCGTAGCGCGGCGCGTAGAACTCCCGCTGCCGCTGCACGCCCTCGTACTGCTGCACCAGCACCCGCGGGTCGAGCGGAAACCCTTCCAAATCACCTTTGTAGGTAGTGAAACTGACAATCCCATTATAAGCCGCCAAGCCGTGGAAATACCGTCCATCGACAACTTCCAGCTTCTGAATCTTTAGCGGATTCATGGCCATTATTTTATTGGTGTTGAACACCGGTACCCCGTCCAATAGCACCATAGGGTTTCCCTCCAGCACGGTTTTATTCAGCTTGTCCACCACTATCAGGTGGAAACCATCTTTCCGAATCCGGACGATTACGCCCGGCACGTATTCCCGCAAAACTTCTTCCATCACCTTAAACCGGGTGTACTTATCCAGGAAATACGTTTCGGTGGGCTTGCCGTAAAAAGGCAGGCTATCCACCGGCTCGGGGGCGTACCGGTTGCGGTACTTGCCGCCAAACACGTCCTGCACCTGGGCCTGCAAGTGCCGCTTCGCGTAGTCGCTTTGGAAGCGCGCCGTGAGGCCAAAAGGCGGCAGCGGCGTGCTGGCAAAGCGCGCCGAAAAAGGGTCGAGCACGGCGAGCTGGCACGTGCTGTCCTGCGAGGCGTCGGTTTGCAGCATGATTTCCTGAGGCCGGGGAAATTGATTCAACTCAAACTGCACCAGGCCCTGGTCATTGCTTTGGGCATTGCTCAGCCGGGTGACGCGACTGGGCGCGGCCAGATACGCCGTGATGCCCCGCCGGGGCTGGCGGGTACCGGCCTGCGTGAGCTGGGCCCGCACCAGGGGGCCGTTGGGTTCGGGCAGGTAATCGAACGGCTTGGGCGCAGTCGCCAGCACGTCCTCCCACCGAAAGCGGCTCCAGCCCTGGGTCAGCAACAGGTTATCGGTGGCTTCGGCGGCCTCCGGGCCGGTGGCCGTGAAATAATAGTCCGGGTTTTCGACGGGGCCCTGCAAGTCGGACGTGAGCCCGAGGTAGCGGTCGATGGCCGGGCCGGGTGCTGCAGTGAGCGAGTCAAGCCGGTAAACCGCCATCGATAAGCTGGCCGTTGCCGGAAGCTGCTGGTCGGCCACGGCCACCTGCACACTCACCTTGTCGCGCGTGGTGTATTGCGGCTTATCGGCGTGGGCCGCGATGGCGAGCCGATGCTTCGGCACCTGGAAATAGAGCCGCTCGCACACCGGCTTTTGGTCGGCGTTGAAAAGGGTGAAATGGGAAACACCGTCTAGCAAGGCCGTTTTGTTGACCGCGAACGTGGCCTTTCCGTCAACCAGCTGCATTCGGGCCGCCAGGGCAATTTTCTGCCGCGAGTGGCCGAGCAAGAAAACGGTTTCCGGCCGGGTGCTCGTGCTCGTAACAGTCAACGTCAATTGGTCGGCCCCGGTATTTTCCAGGTGCATTACGTAGCCCTGCTCGTATGGCCGGGGCAGCGGGCGGGTTACGGCCCGGCTCCGGCCCAGCGTCACAACCGCCGTGTACGTGTCCTGATTCGCCGCCGGGGTAAACACAAAATTGCCCATGCCCAGCCGAAGCGTTTTGAACGTGGCCACCACGGTGCCGCTCTGGTTGAGCACCTTGCCTTCGGCCGCTACGCCCCGGCCGGCTTTGTCGGTCACCTTGAACGCTACCCGGCTGCGGAGCCCGCGAACGAGGTTGCCGCCTTCCGGAAAAAACCGGGCGTCGTAGGTAGCCGAATCCTTGCTGCCCGCGCCCGAGGCGACCGAGGTGTTAATCACCGTCACGGCGCGCTGAAAATACGCGTCGGGGCTGAAGTTTTTCATCCAGCTGGTGTAGGCCCGCACGGTGTAGCTGCCCGCCGCCAGCGACGCCGGCAGCACGAAAGAGCCTTGGCCAACGGCGGTTTTCAACGCCACTTTGCCCTGCAGCACGGGCCGATTCCCGGCATCCAGCACTTCTACATAGGCCACGCTGCTCAGCGCCAGCGGCCGGGAGTAGGTGCCATCCACCGCGTAGATTTTAAACCACATGGTTTCGCCGCTGAGGTACACCGGCCGGTCGAGGTGCAGGAAGAGCTTTTCGTGCGGCCCGCGCTGCTCGTACCGGGCCAGCTTGCGGGTAATTCCCCCTAAAGAGTCTGCCGGGCTGTTCTGGGCAGCTGCGGTGCGGGCCGTAGCCAGCCCGAGCAGCAAGGCCAGGCCGTGGCCCACCAGCCCAAGCCATTTGCGGAAAATCGAAGCTTGATAGCGCATAGATTTTACAAGCGAAACGATTACCAGAAGGCTGGCCGAACCGCCGCGCCGCGCGTGCGGCAGTCCACACAGTCGTTGGATTTGGTAGTATAGCCCACTAGTGCTCCGGCTTTGCTGTAAATGGCCTCAATAGGCAAAGAACCCGAGCCCGGAGCAAAAGCAGCGGCCAGTATTGCTTCGGGATAACGAACGGGCGGGGGCCGGTCGATGAAGACGGAGTCGGGCGGCAGGCAATTTTCGTAGCCCGTCGAGACTGTCCAAGCGCTGGGCAGTTCCTGCCGGCGAATGAAAATGCGCTTTTCCGTGAGCGAGTGCGCCCCGACAAAGCCCAGGGCAAGGTCGGCAGCGTTGCTGAGGCAGTGCACGTTGCCGGTGACCTGGGCGGGCTGCGGGTCGAAGAGCGTGCCGATGCTTTCGGTGTTTTTGCGCAGCAGCTCCCAATAGGCGTATTCTTCTTTGGTCAGGGCCTGCTGCTGTACCAAAATACTGTAGCGCGAATACAGGCGCTCGGAAGTGGCAGGCAGCTGCCGCACCCGGAAGTCGGCCACCACGTCTTGGCTCAGGGCCGTGGTTTTGTCGATTTGCACCACCGTGGAGTGGGCGTTTCCCCAGCAAATGGTTGGGTACGGCACCACGATGTCGCGTATTTTACCCCCAACATACTCCACCTGGGGCCGGTAAACCGGGGTTATTTCCCAGGTTTCGTCGGTTTCCCAGCGGTAATACTGCGTGGCGCCGGTGGCATCGTGGGCGTTGACGAAGATGTTCACCCCTGTGTTTTCGGCCCGCCAATGCACCTCGTCGATGGGTGGGGTGATTTTAACGGGCTCGAAATCGGAGGCGTATTCCTGGCCCGCCAGCGTGGTGAGGTGCAGCCGGTAGCGCCTGGCCGTGTTCAGCACCAGCGGCGCCGAGGCGTAGGTGCCGGCCGGGCCCTCCGCCAAGGCAAAGCGGGGGCCGGCTTCTTCTTCGAGGTAGGCCGTGGCCTTGGCTTCGGCGGGGGGGGCCTTGGCCGACGCGATGGCGTAGGTGCGCGAAAGCTTGATGGTGGTCACGCCCTGGGCGTTGAGGAAGCCGTCGACCACCAGGTAGCTCGGCGGCGTGCGGATGATGTCGGGCAAATAGGGGTCGGTGCAGCCCGCAAACAGCAGTGCCAGGCACCAGACCAAGGCCCGCCGGGCCGGGAAAAAGGAGGCGCTCATCTAGAATTTGAAGTTGTAGGTAACGGTCGGAATGGGCTGCCCGAAGATGGACAACTGGTAGCCCTTGATTTGCCCATTAACGGACTTGAAGTAAATGGAATAGGGGTTGCGGCGCCCGGTGAGGTTGTACACGCCCACCGTCCAGGAGCTGTGGGCCAGTTTCTTCACTTGGTGGCCGCCTTCGATGTTCAGGGCCAAATCGAGGCGCAGGTAGTCGGGCACCCGGTACTCGTTGCGGTCGGAATAAAACACGCGCAACGAGTTGCCCACGTAGTACTTGGCCAGCGGCAGCGTAATGGGCCGGCCGGTGCTGTAAGTAAAGTTCAGCGAGGTGCTGAAGCGCCGGCTGAAGCGGTAGTTGCCCACCAGCGTAAAGTCGTGGGGCTTGTCGAAATTGCTGGGGTAGTAGCGGCCGCCGTTCACCATGTCGGCGGTGGTGGCCGCGTTCACCTGCACCAGCGAGCGGGAGTAAGTGTAGCTCACCCAGCCGTTGAGCTTGCCGGTGAGCTTCTTCACAAATAATTCGACCCCGTAAGCCTTGCCTTGGGCGTTGATGATGTCCGTTTCGATGTGGTGGTTGAGGATGAGCGTCGCGCCGCTTTTGTAGTCCACAAAGTCGCGCAACGATTTGTAGTAGGTTTCGCCCGATGCCTCGATGGTGTTGGCCTTGAAGTTGCGGTAGTACCCCACCGAATACTGGTCGCCGATTTGCGGGCGGATGTTGTTGTCGCTGAGCTTCCACACGTCGGTCGGCGACACCGAGGCCGTGTTGGTTAGCTGGTGAATGTACTGGCGGGTGCGGGTGTAGCTGGCTTTCACCGACGAGTTATCGGGCAGCGAGTACCGCGTCGAGAGGCGGTATTCCGGGCCGTGGTAGGTGGCCAGCACCTTGTTGGCGCCGTACTGCACGGTGTCGATAATGGAGGCTTCGGTGCGCGAGTCGCCCGGCGCGTACCGGTACACCGCCCGCGGCCCCAGCGCCTGGAACAGGGAATAGCGCAGGCCCGCCGAAACCGAAAAGCGGGGCGTAATATCAAACCGGTCGGAAGCATACAAGGCACTTTCCAGGGCTTTTTCCGGGGGCAGCACGTCGGGCCGCACCAGCGACGTGGCCCCCAGCGGCCGGAAGCTGCCCGGCGAAATGCTGTACAGCTGCGAGCTGGCCCCAAAGTCGACGGTGTGCCGGGAATTGGGAAAGTAGCTGAAATCGGCCCGCAGGCCCGTCTGGTTGATGGCGTACTTCAGCTGCGAGGCCGAAACCTCGTTTTTTTCGCTGGTCACGTCGTAGTCGTAGTGGCTAAAGGTGCCGGTGAGCACGCCGTAGAGCTGGTTGGTGAAGTTGTGCCGCCACTTCAGGCTGGCGGCTTGGTTGGTGTAGTGGTAGGCGGTGTCGCTGGCCAGCCGAAACCGGTCCGAGCTGAAATAGCCGGTGGCGTACACCGAATTTTTCTCGCTGAACTCGTGGCTGACGTGGGCCGTGATGTCGTAGAACGAAGCCGCGCTTTGCCTGAAGTTCTTGTCGGACAGCTGTTGCAGCAGCCAGTCGGAGTAGCTGGCGCGGCCGCTCACGATGAACGAGCTTTTGTCTTTCACCAGCGGCCCTTCCAGCGTGAGGCGGCTGGTGAGCGGCCCGATGCCGCCCGAGCCGGACAGCTTTTTCTTGTTGCCTTCGCGGGTGGTGATGTCGAGCACCGACGACAAGCGCCCGCCGTACTTGGCCGGAATGGCGCTTTTGTAGAGCTCCACGCCCTGCAAAATGTCGGGGTTGAAAGCCGAAAAGAAGCCAAACAGGTGCGAGGGGTTATAAATGGTGGCGTCGTTGAACAGAATCAGGTTCTGGTCGGTCGCGCCGCCGCGCACGTTGAGGCCCGTGCTGCCTTCGCCCACCGATTTCACGCCCGGCAGCGTCAGGATTACCCGCAGAATATCGGTTTCGCCGAAAACCGTGGGCACCTGGCGCATGGTCTTGATGTCGAGCTTTTCGAGGCCCATTTGCATGCCCGACACGTTTTTGTCTTTCTCGGCCTCAATCACCACTTCTTTCAGGGTCACGATGTCCTCTTCTACTTCAATGTCGAGCTTGCCGTTGGCCCGCAGCACAACCTGGCGCTTGGTGTTTTTGATGCCCACGCCCCGAATCTTCAGGTCGTAGCGCCCCACCGGCAGCGTGAGCGAGAAATACCCAAACTGGTCGGTGCTGGCGCCAATGTTGGGCGACTCGCTGTAAATGGACGCCCCAATCACCGGCTCGCCCGATTTCTGGTCGCGGATGTGGCCGGCCAGCGTGGCCCGGCCGCTCCCGCTGCCGGCCGCCCCAATTTCGTACACCCGGTACTCGGCGGCGCTGACGTAGCGCGAGCGCCCGGTGGGCCCGGCCGCCACGGGCTCGTCGCCCCGGGCCACGGCGGGCGCGTCGGCTTTGGGCTGGAAAAAGCTTGCCGGCAAGGCCGGGTCGATGACGACGCCCGAGGAAACGAATACCCGGTTCTCGTCGTCGATGGCAAAGTGAAAGGCCGTGTTTTGCAGCGCTTGCTGCAACACGGCGCGCACCGGCTGCGCTTGGGCCTGCAACGTAACAAAGAGGCTGTCGACGGCGGCAGGGTCGAAGTAGAACCGGAAATTCGTCTGGGCTTCGAGCTGGCTGGCAAACTGCTCGAAGGGCAGGTGAACAAAGTTGCCGCTTACCGTTTTTTCGGCTTGCTGCCCGTGGCTGGGAAGGCGCAGCAGGATGAAAAACAGCACCAGAAGGGCTGAATAAGCGTGCTTCATAGATAAAGAAAGAATAGCGGAAAGGGCACCGGGGAGCTGGCAGCTAGTGGCTGGCTGGGGGCAGCGTGCAATAGTAGCCTGCCAATTGAACGATGATGGATTCGAGCGGCGCATTCCGGAACGCGGACTTCTGCTGCTTGAGGTAGTCCTGCATTTCCTTGCTATGGTCCGAAAACAAACGCAGGGCGGCCGATTTTTTGTTGATGGGATAGTACGTGCCGGCTTTTTTGATAAACAACCGGTCGGTCGAGGTGAACTCGGCATTGATGTAGGGCTGCGCGATGTGCTCCTGCAAGCGCTTGGCCCGTTTTGCTACTACCTGAACGGTGCCATCGAGCAGCATTTCGAAAAAGCCCGTGTGGATAACCGTGCCCCCCGAACTATCGGCGACCAGCCGGACAAAATGGTGGTTGTTAACGGTGAAATAGCGCACCCGCTCGTTGACGAGCCGCAGCGCCAGGGGGCTACCGGGCTGAGAGAGTACCACTTGGTCGAGCACCACGTCGTAGGCCAAGTGCAAATCCGCGAAATACTGGTTGTTGTAGTACACGCTGCCGGCCTGCTTTTCGGGCGACAAAAAAAACTGGTGGCCGTTGCGCGTATGGTACCGCTGGGCGTAGTCAACGTATTCGGGCCCGCTGAACAGCTGCGGGTTGCCCACGAACGAGTTGTTGTATTGTTTTTGCGCGGTCTCGACGGCGGCCGATACCAGCCCGTCGGGCGCGGGAGTCTGGCCAAAAGCGTGTAAACTCAGGGCGAGCATACCCAAAAAAGCAAGCAGAACATGGCAGCGCGTTTTCATGCGGGTAGAACAAGAAGGGTTTTTATTGACCAGCGCCCGGGCTGGTAAGGGGGCTGTTTGGCTTGGTGCGCGAACAGAAGCGGTGTGCTAAAGGCAAGTGGGCTGGTAAATGACGGCCCGAAAAAGGCCTCGGGCAGGGTAGGCTTATCCGCGGCAACAATGGCGGTATTGGCCAAAGAGCCGAATATACGGAACGAGTTGATGGCAGCCGCCGTCCGGCAACATTTCCCGCCAATTGCGTACACCCAGCCCATGCGCTACCTCTCCCTCGACCTCGAAACTTCGGGCCCGACCCCCGGCCGCCACCAGGTGCTGGAGCTGGCCGCCGTGGTCGAAGACAGCCGCCAGGCGCTGCCGCTGGCCGAGCTGCCCGCTTTCCGGCGCGTGGTGCGCCACCCCGAGTACGTGGGCACGGCCGGGGCGCTGGCCCTCAACGCCCGCCTGCTGGTCGAACTGGCCCAGAAAACGCCGAACCCGGAGCTGTGCGGCCCCGACGAGCTGCTGCCCCAGCTCCGCGGGTTTTTGCTGGCCCACGGCTTCCGGCCCGACAAAAAAGACTGCGTGGCCCTGACGATGGCCGGCAAAAACATTGCTTCGTACGACCTCGGCTTTCTCCGGGCGCTGCCCGGTTGGGGCACGCTCGTGCGCGCCGAGCCGGCCATGCTCGACCCGGCGGCCTTCTACCTCAACTGGCGCAAAGACTCGCGGCTGCCGTCGATGAGCACCTGCAAGGCCCGCGCCCGCTTCGACGACCACACCGTGGCCCACGAAGCCCTGGCCGATGCCCTGGACGTGGTGCGCCTGCTGCGCCCTTTTTATGAGCGGCCGGCGTACCAGCAGGCGAACGCGGCGGACAACGCCGACTAAATGCGCTGCAAGCTCTTGTAAAACGCTTCCTGGTACGACTTGCCGATGGGCACGAAATGGCCTCCTTGCAGGCTGGCCGTGTTGTCTTCGATGGACTCGATGCGCTGGGTGTTGAGCAGGTAGCTGCGGTGCACCCGGATGAAGTTGGGGTACGCGCTGAGGCGGTTTTCGAGGGCCTTGAGCGTGGTGTACACGATGTACTTGTGCTTGGCCGTGACGATGTTGACATAGTCCGACAGGGCTTCGACGTACAGCACTTCGTCGAAATTGATGCGCACCATGCGGCTGTTCACCTTCACAAACAGGTCGGCGTTGGCGGGGCTTTCGGCGGCCGGGGCGGGGCCGGGCTTGGGGTGGGGCTTCACCCGCTGCACGGCCTGCGAAAAGCGGGCAAAATCGAAGGGCTTCACCAGGTAATCGGTCACGCGCAGCTCGAAGGCATCGACGGCAAAATCCTGCCGGGCGGTGGTGATGATGACCTCGGGCGGGTCGGTGAGCACCCGCAGCAGCTCCAGCCCGCTGAGGTGGGGCATCTCAATGTCGAGAAACAACACGTCGACCCGGTGGCCTTCGCGGAAGAAGGCCAGCCCGGCAATGCCATCGGCCAACGTGCTTACCAGCTTGAGGTTGGGCGTGAGCCCGATGTAGTGCTCAAGCGTCAGACGATTAATCTCGTCGTCGTCGATGATGGCGCAGGTTAACATAGCAAGTAGGAAGGAAGGGTAGGGCAGCGGCGGCGACCACGAAGTCGTTCGTTCACCAGTATAAAGTAACTACTCGCCAGGCGAAAGGCGGCCATTACTGCAACTGGCAAAGCGGAAGATAAGCGCTAAATGCTGCGGAGGCACCTAAAGCACACAGCCTGAATGGGCCAGCCCGGTACCTCTTCAGCTTCAGCGTTTGTGGGTTTGATTCGTACGTTATTGGGGCGGCAACTGGTTTTAGGCCTGTTCCGGCTCCGGGCCACGGCGCTTGCGGCCGGGCGGCACGTTGCCGCGGCCCAGGGCCGGCCAAAAAGGGGCCTATTTCGGGTCGTCCAGGGCCTGCCGCACCAGGGCCTGCACGGCGGGCTGGTCAAAGTCGGCTTCGGTTTGAATGTGGGGCATGAGCCGGGCCATGATGGCGTCCTGGCGCTGGCCGGCGGCCCAGGCCTCGGCGTAGGGCGTGTGCGAAAACGTGACCTGCGCGTAGAGCGGCGTCCAGCGGCCGGGGTACTGGCCGGCGATTTTGGCCTCAATCTTTTTCTGGAGCAGGAAGCGCGGGTCGGCCACCCGGTCGCGCATCTCGGTGAAGTTGTAGAGCGCCAGGTCGGCCATGGCGTCGGTGTTGGGCTTGCGCTGGGCCTGAAACTCGGCGAAGACGGCGGGCCAGTCGGCGTCAGCGTCGGCATCGGCGTGCTGGCCGAGCAGGGCATCGAGCACGCGGCAATCTTCAAAGCCGGCGTTCATGCCCTGGCCATAAAAAGGCACGATGGCATGCGAGGCGTCGCCGAGCAGCAGCACGTCGTCGGCGTGCTTCCACGGGTAGCAGCGGATGGTGACGAGTGAGCCGGTCGGGTGGGCGAAAAACTCGTCCGTGAGGGCCGGCATCAGCGGCAGGGCGTCGGGAAACACGCGGCCGAAAAAGGCCGTCACGTCGGCCGGCGTTTGCAGCGCGGCAAAGCTTTCGGCCCCTTCGTAAGGGAAAAACAGCGTGCAGTTGAACGAGCCGTCGAGGTTAGGCAGCGCAATCATCAGGTACTGCCCGCGCGGCCAGATGTGCAGGGCGTTTTTTTCGAGCGGCCACGCGCCCTCGGGGCCGGCGGCGATGGTCAGCTCCTTGTAGCCGTACTCGAGGTAGTCCTGCGAATAATCGTAGCGGTCGGTTTTCTGCATAGCCCCGCGCACGGCCGAAAACGCCCCGTCGGTGCCAAAGAGGCGGGTGTAGGGCTCGGTATGTTCCTGCTGGGTGGCCAGGTCGAGCAGGTGCAGGCGCCGCTGCTTCAGGTCGAGGTGCAGGCACTGCTGGCCGAAGCGCAGGCGCACGTTGGGCTGGGCCTCGGCCAGGTCGAGCAGGCGGCGGTTGAGGTGGCCGCGGTTGACGGAGTAAATGGCCTGGTCCGCCGCGCCGTAGGGCTGCCGGGTGAGGGCGCCGTGCACGTCGTGCATCACGCGGCCGGTCATCGGGATGCCCACCCGGCGGATGTCGTCGGCCACGCCCACGCCTTCGAGCGCGCGCCAGCCGCGGTCCGACAGCGCCAGGTTGATGGAGCGCCCTTCCTGAAAACCCGCGCGGCGCGGGTCGGCGCGCCGCTCAAAAACCTGCACCGGGTGCCCGCGCCGCGCCAAATACAACGACAGCAGGGAGCCCACCAGGCCGGCGCCCATCACGGTGAGGGGCTCGGCAACGGGCAGCGGGGAAGCGACGGAAGGCATAAAGCAGGCAAAAAAGAAAAGTGACGGGGCGGCGAAGCTACTGCCCGGCCAGTGCCTGGCGCACGGCCCGAAAAATGCCCGCCGCGTTACCAGGTTCCTTCAGCGAGGCATTTATGGCTTTAACCGGAATATTCAGCATAAAAGCAACCGACGGAAGACCTTTGACGAATTGAGGATATTCTACTTTTATAAATGACGCGCTTTCGACTTCATTACCGGCGGGCCGGCTATGCGCACTGGTGCTGCCGCATCGCGCGCCGCCGCACTATTTCGGCTTTGCGGGCCGAGCCCGTGGTGGCCGACGACCACGCTCCCAGTACGGCCAGATGGCGGCGCAAGATGCCGCTGGTTTCGCCGCCAGCCCCCGCGACTTCCGCGCTGCGGGTCGGCGAATTTGTGGTGGGCGACGACGACGACCCGCAACTGTTTGGCCATCCCGATATTAGGTATTAGCGGCTTATTGGTTTAGAAGCCCGGTCCGGGGCCATCACAGAAAGCGGCAACCAACACAAGTTATAGGGCCCGAAAAAGGCCCTTGCAACTACTGGCAGCGGCGCCTGCACAGTGCACAGCTTGTTGCGGCAAGCTGGTACGTTAGTTGCAAACGGGGGCTGGCGCAAGTTGCTTGCTGCGTCTGGGTTACGCTTTCTTTTTCACTCATTAAATCCTCCGCCAATGCCCCGTACTGCTACGCTTCGCCGGCACAAGCCGTCGGCCCCGACAACCCCCGCCCAGCCGCCGACGGAACCTCCGGCGCCGGGCCAGGCGGCCGCGGCAGCTTCCGTGCCCAGCGCCGGAGCTGCTCTGTGGGTCGGCGGCTACGAAGTAGGCGAGGTTTTTTGCCCGCAGCTGTACGGCCACCCCGACATTCTTTACTAGCCAACCATCAGCCGGTGGCCCCGGCCACCCACCGGAACGTCAGGTTGATGCGCGGCCCAACCGGGCGCGCCGTTTTGGGCAGCGCGTGCTGCCAGTGTTGCTGCGTGGGGCCGCGCATCAGCAGCAAGCTGCCAGCGGGCAAATCGAGGGCAAAAGGCGGGTGGCCCGGCCCGGCCCCGGGCCGGCCCCGGCGGGGCCGCAGCCGAAAGCGGCGCGTGGCCCCCAGGCTCAGCGAGGCGATGGCGGGCGCCGGCCCCAGCTCAGGCTCGTCGTCGGAATGCCAGCCCATGCTGTCGCGGCCGTCGCGGTAGCAGTTCAGCAGCACGCTGTTGAAGCGGGCGCCGGTGGCGGCTTCGGTGCGCTGGCGCAGGTCGCGCAAGGCGGCCGTCCAGGGGCGCGGCTCCCAGCTCAGGCCCGAATAGGCGTAGCGCGCCGCCGGGTCGCCGTACCACGCGGTGAGGCGGGGCTGGGGGATTTCCTGCCCAAAAATGCGGATGGCCCGCTGCTCCCAGGCGACCTCGGCGGTGAGCAGGGCCAGGAAGGCCTGGGCCTCGGCGGGCCGCAGGAAAGCGGGGTCGAAAAGCAGGTCGGCCTGGGGCAGGAGCAACGGCGATAGCGGCACGCGCAAATCGGGTTATTGCTTTTGCATCATCCGCTCCAGCTCCTGGCGCACCTCTTTGGGCTGCTGCCGGATGAGGTAGGGCGTGATGCGCTGCACGCCCCACACAACGAGCATGCACACCAAAATGGGCACCAGCACGCTGCGGCTGCGGAAATTGGTGGCCCCCACGTAGCGCGGCCAAAACCACAGCACGTACGCCAGCGTGGCCGGCAAATTAAACAGCAGCAAGCCCCACACCGGGCTCAGCCCGCCCTGCGACACGGCCCAGTTCACGACCATCGACGCGACGAATAAGTAAGCCACCACGAACAGGGCCAGCCCCAAAACCGCCCTTTTCTTGCCCAAGCGGTACAGGTTCATGCCCATCAGCACCCCGCCGGTGAGCATGGTCGACATGGGCAGTATCGAAAACAGCACGATGGTAACCGGCGAATACAGCGCCGGCACCGTGGCCGCCAGCGCGGCCGGGTCGGCCGTGCCGGCGCCAGTGGCCGCCAGGCGCTCGGCTTCGGCGGTTTCGTCGCGGGTGCGCTGGGCGGCGGCAGCCACTTCGAGGTCGGGGCGCAGGGCGGCTTCCTCGGGCGCGGGCTGCCCGCGGCGGCGCAGCTCGTCGAGGGCCGCCAGCACGGCGGCCTCGCGGTACTGGGCATGGCCGGTCACGTATTCGCGCAGGGCCGCGTCGGTCTTGAGCAGCATCTTGGCGGCGTAATCTTCCATGGAAATCAATTAACAGTTATCAGTGAGCAGTCTTACAATGAGCAATGAACAGTGAGCAATGAACAATGAGCAGGTATGAGCTACTGGGTGTGAATATGTGCGTTGTGAGAGCAATTGCTCATTGTTCATTATAAATTATAAAATTGCCGCAGCGCGTCGCCCACCCGCCGCACGTCCTCAAACGAGTTATACAGCGGCACGGGTGCCAGGCGGATGACGTTGGGCTCGCGCCAGTCGGCGATGATGCCCCGGGCGGCCAGGTAGTCGAACAGCTCGCGGCCCCGCCGGTGCACCAGCACCGAGAGCTGGCAGCCGCGCTGCGCCGGGTCGCTGGGGGTAATGATTTCCAGCGCGGAGCTGGGTAACCCCAGCGCGTGAATAAGGGTTTCGAGGTAGCCCGTAAGTTGTTCGCTCTTACGCCGCAACGCCGCCATGCCGCCGGCCCGGTCCACGATGTCGAGGCTGGCCCGGTGCAGGGCCAGCGGGAAAATCTGGGCGTTGGAAAGCTGCCAGCCCGCCGCGCCGGGCATGGGCCGGAAGCCTTTTTTCATCTGAAACCGCTCTGCCGGGTCGTGGCCCCACCAGCCGGCCAGGCGCACGAGGTCGGGCCGGTGGGCAAACCGCTCGTGCACAAACACGCCCGACGTGCCGCCAGGGCCCGAATTGAGGTACTTATACGAGCACCAGCAGGCAAAATCCACGTCCCACTCGTGCAGGCGCAGCGCCAGGTTGCCGGCCGCGTGGGCCAGGTCGAAGCCCACGAGCGCGCCCACCGCGTGGCCCGCCCGCGCAATGGCGGCCAGGTCGAAGGCCTGCCCAGTGTAGTAGTTCACGCCGCCGATGAGCACGGTGGCCAGCGTGTCGCCCAGCTCCCCGATTTTGGCTTCGATGTCGGCCGTGCGCAGGGTGTGTTCGCCGGGGCGCGGCACCAGCTCCACGATGGCCTCGGCCGGGTCGAGGCCGTGCAGGCGGGCCTGGCTTTCGATGGCGTACTGGTCGGAGGGAAAAGCCCCGCCTTCCATCAAAATCTTGTAACGGGCGCCCGTGGGGCGGTAAAACGAGACCAGCAGCAGGTGCAGGTTCACGGTCAGGCTGTTCATCACCACCACTTCCAGCGGCAGCGCACCCACCAGCCGGGCCGAGGCCGCCGCGAGCGTGTCTTGGTAGTGCATCCAGGGCGAGGCGCCCTGAAAATGGCCTTCAACCCCCAGCCGCTCCCAGGCCTCAAACTCCTGCTCGGCAGCGGCGCGGGCAGCCTTGGGCATCAGCCCCAGCGAGTTGCCGCAAAAGTAGGTGCCCGGCTGCCCATCGGGCCCGGGCGGCAGGTGAAACTCCTGGCGGAAAGCAGCCAGCGGGTCGGCCGCGTCGAGTTGGGCCGCCGTAGCGGGAGAGGGCTCAGCAATCATGCCGGCAAAGGTCGGCCCAAAGCCCCTGCCGATGCTAGCAAAAGGTTATGGCTTATTGACTGCCACGCTCCAGTTGTCCAAATTACTCATCGCCCAAAACTAAGAGCACAGCGCCTTTTGTAGCACTAAGCTTAGCGTCTCCAAAAAGACGTCATACTGAGCTTGGTCAAGTGCCCTCATTAGGTAACTAATCAATTTAAAATGATTTAGTTAAATGGTGGAAATGCGTCGGCTACGTTCAGCATGAACGCCCCTTTTCATCGCCTATTTGAACAGGGCCTTAGCTGGCTTTAGGCATTACTGCACTACGTATCCTTGGAGCCAACCCTCCAGCAGGTGCAGCAGCATCACTAGGTTAAAGATGTAAAGGAGCATGGTGATTTCGCGTTGCCAGCGCAGCTGTCGCCATGCTAAGTACGCTAAAATGTAAGCCGTAACCAGCCCAAAATACCACAGCGCCTGCGGCGTGGTGAAATTCGAAAAACCTTGATTGTAAGCACCAAATACCTGCCATAAGCACAGGGTAGCGGCCGCAATCAGCAAATAGCGGCGCCAGGGCCAAGCGGGCTGCCCCGCCAGATGGCCCGCCAGCACCACGAAAAAAGGGGTAGCCAACATGTAGCGGCTCTGGTTCCAAATGCTCCCGCCCTGAAACAGCAGCACGAACAACCCAGCACACACGCAGTACCCCAGCGCGAAAAGCACTTCGGGCGGCGCGGGCGGCAGCGCCTCTCGCTTGCCTGGCTGGGCTAGGCCACGCCACGCCAGCCAGCTGCACACCCCAATGGCTACTGCCCCCAGCCACAGCCCCGCGCCATCCAGCCAGAGCATGTCGACGCCAGAGGGGTCGTTTAGCGGAAAGCGAATGGGGGTCAGGTGGTGGCCCCAATGCTCTTGGGCCAGCACAAAGCCCCAAGGCTCGCCGGTTTGCTGCCATTGCACGAAAGCCACCGTGCCCACCGCCGCTGCCAGCGCGAGCAGCCCCGTGAGGCCCCACGTCAGCGCCATACGAAGCTGGCCGGGCTGTAGCGCCCACAGCAAGACCATAAAGAGTAGAGCCGGCGTGAAGACCGTGCTAGCCGAGCGGGCCAAGCCACAGCCCAGCAGTCCCACTACCCACCACACCAGCTGCCGCCGTCGAAGCCCAATTATCAGCAGGCTGCCGAAGAAAAAGAACAAGGCCTCGGTATAAGGCACTATCATGAACAGCAACACCGGTGTTGAAAGCAGCAGCAAGTGCAGCCGGGCGGGCAGGCGCAACTGTTGCGCCAGCCCCGTGTAGCTGACCAAAAACAGCGTGGCATTCAGCAGGCTCATGCCCAGCCGGCCCAGCCCCGTGAAGCGCCACAGGTAGGGCAGCAGCGGAAAAAAAGCCGCGTTGCTCATTTCCGTGGCTGAGTAAGTGTAGCCGCTCACTCGAATCTGTTCGTACCACGCCACGTCCCATTGGCGCAGATTGGCTTCGGCGGGCAGCACCCGAATAACGCCGAAAGCATACAACGCCGACGTCAGCGCCGCCAGCAGCAACAAATGAACGGCCGATACCAGCAGGTAGCGGTAGCGCACCAGAAAAGCAGCGGGCGAAGCAGCAACGGTAGAATCAGACACGGGCAAGCGGTGAAAAAGGCACAAAACAGCAGTTGCTAAAGCGGCGCGGGCTACTGCCAAGCTTCCAGCTTTAAATCATCCAGGGTCGCCACGTCGGAGCTAATTTGCTGGTGCCAGACGTAAAACTTTAGCTCATCGGTTGGCAACAAGTCATCGGGCAGGCGGATGTGCTGCTGCACGGGCACCCAGACTTGGTAGCGCGTCACCACCTCGTCGAGGTTGAACCCTTCCCATACATCGGGCCGACGGCCGTGGCAGTTTATGGCCAACACCAGCGAGGTGGAAATGCGGCCGCTGGGCAGGTACACCCACCCGCTAAGCCGCAACTCCCGTGGCACAAACGGACACGTCTCCAGGGTGGTCGCGTAGCCCGGTCCAAACTCTTCCTCCCGGGCCATGCGGTAGGCATACCGGCCGGAGTGGGCCAGGTCGGTGGTCAGAAACGAAGGCAGGGGCGAAACCCAGCCCTGAAACTGCTCAAAGTCGGATGTGAATACGGTGCACGATTCCTGACCAGCGGTGGCGCATGCCGTTAGAGAAAGCCCCAGGGCCATGCCCCAGCACCGGGTGGCAAAATATAATAAGTCAATGCGAACAAACATCAAAAATCTGATAACCAGGGGCTATAGTCGGAGCAGGGCAAGCAATACTCAGCTTTTGGTTTTTTGGTAATTGTGGAAGGTATCAAACCGACTGGCGTTCAGCCCCAGCCAATCGAGGGCATTTTGGCCCAGCATCCGGGCCTTCACCTCGGCCGCAAACGGCATGGCGTTGATGAGTTGGCCCGGCTCCGGCTCGCCCAGCGGAAACGGGTAATCGGTGCCGAGCGTGATTTTCTCGGGCCCCAGCGTTTTGACGAGGTATTCCAGCATCAGCGGGTCGTGCACCAGCGAATCAACCCAAAACTTGCCCAGGTACTTGCGCGGGTTGTGCGGGTTGTCGATGGCGCAGAGGTCGGGCCGCACCTGCCAGCCGTGCTCGATGCGGCCAATGGTGCTGGCAAACGAGCCCCCGCCGTGGGCCACGGCCACGCGCAGGTTGGGCAGCCGCTCCAGCACCCCGCCAAATATCAGCGAGCAGAGGGCCAGGGTGCTTTCGGCGGGCATGCCCACCAGCCAGGGCAGCCAGTATTTGGGCATTTTTTGCTGGGCCATCATGTCCCACGGATGCACGAACACGCAGGCGC
Organism: uncultured Hymenobacter sp.; assembly: GCA_964242365.1. GTDB lineage: Bacteria > Bacteroidota > Bacteroidia > Cytophagales > Hymenobacteraceae > Hymenobacter. The sequence continues at coordinate 18,859 of CAXTCS010000001.1, forward strand.
CCAGCTCTTCGGCGGCGGCAAAGATTTCGAACAGCTCCGGCTGGTCGAGGTTCCAGTCGTTGACGTGGGAGCCGATTTGCACCCCGGCCAGGCCAATTTTCATGCACCGCTCCAGCTCTTTGATGGCCAGCCTGGGCGCCTGCATGGGCAGCGTGCCGAGGCCCACGAAGCGGGTGGGGTAGCGGCGCACCACGTCGGCGATGTGGTCGTTCAGCAGCTGGCTCAAATCGAGGCAGTCGAGCGGCTGCGCCCAGTAGCTGAACATGACCGGCACCGTGCTCAGCACCTGCACCTGCACGCCAAACCGGTCGTACTCGCGCATCCGCACCTGCGGGTCCCAGCAATTGTCCTGCACCTCGCGGAAGAACTTGTCGTCCTGCATCATGCGGGCGCAGCAGGGCTTGTGGTGTTCCAGCCGGATGAAGCCCCCGTAGCCGTAGCGCTCGCGCAGGTCGGGCCAGCGCTCGGGCAAAATGTGGGTGTGAATGTCGATGGAAAGCACAGCGGCTAGGAGAGCGGGATTAGCGGAAGAAAAGGTCTGAAAAGCCAGCAAGCCCACGTCATTGAGGCCAGCCAAGCTGCAAAAAATGTTCTTGGTACTTCTCCCAACTCATATCGCAGCAGCTCAGTAAACCGACGAGGTACTGGCAGTTTTGCACAGCTAAAAAGCATTGCCGCCATCTGTACAAATGGCTGCCATACCCTCGGGCGCGCTTAGACAAGTGGGGAGGGGCAGCGGGGTTACCAGCTATCCACACATATTGCAGCGCGCAACCGCTAGCTAACTACCAGGGTCGGGGCCTCCATATAAGTGCCGCACACCTTGCAGGTACGCTTGTCGTCGTCTTGCCAAAAGGCGTTCATAATAGGCGGGAGCTGGGCCACGATGTCGGTAATTTCAGCGAATTCCTCGTAGAGTTTATTGCCGCAGTTTTCGCAGTACCACTGAAAGCCGTCCGGTTCTCCGGCCTCGCGGTAGCGCTCCAGCACCAGCCCCACGGTGCCCGCCGGACGGCGCGGTGAGTGCGGCACGTTGGGCGGCAGCAAGAACATTTCGCCGGGGCCAATGGCGATGTCTACTGGCCGACCGTCTTCAATGATTTTCACCGTCATCGTGCCCTCGATTTGCCAGAACAGCTCTTCGCCGGCGTCCACGTGGTAGTCTTTGCGGGCGTTGGGACCGCCCACCACCATCACGATAAAGTCTTTATTGTCTTTGAACACCTGCTGGTTACCCACGGGGGGCTTTAGCAAATGGCGGTGTTCGTCAATCCACTGCTGAATATTGAAGGGGCGGGTAATCATGGGCGGGGGCGGTTAAGACGAAGCCGGTGGAACCAATCGGGTACTTGCTGCTAAAAATCGAGCTCATCGGGCGTATGGGTAAAGGTAATGGGGTTTTTGTGCCCTTGCCCGCATATTTTGAGCCGAATCAGGCTGCGGATGTTACTGAGCCGCTTGCCGTGCTGGCCCATAGCGCTTTCTCCTTAAGTAAGTGCGCGAACTACCCGGTGGTGGCAGGTACTTGCCAATTTGCTTTGCGCAGCCCTCAACCTGAGCAGCCCGATGCCCGAGTGAGCTTCCGATAGCAAACCGAAACGTTTATCGGATATTTGCAAGGAGCTACTCACCTCTTTGGTTTCTACATTGCCTGATTCCTTGCCTGCTTCGGTATTCGCGTTGGTTTTGCCTTGCTATAATCCGCCCGAAGGTTGGGCGGCTAACATTTTGGTCAGTCTGAATCGGTTACAACTGTTGCTTCCTGCTGCTACAAGCGTCCATTTATACCTCATCAACGACGGTACGGCGGGCGTCGCAGACGCCGATTTGATGTTGCTACGGGCGCACCTGCCGCAGTTTACGTACCTGCAATACCCCATCAATCACGGCAAAGGCTACGCCTTGCGCACCGGCGTAAAGCAGGTGCTGGAGCCCCTGTGTCTGTTTACCGACATTGATTTCCCGTACGAAGAAGCAAGCGTAGCCGCTGTGTACGAGGCCCTGCGCGCCGGCCGGGGCGACGTAGTAGTTGGCACGCGCGACGAAGCCTATTATGCCCGTGTGCCCAAGGGACGCGTTTTGATTTCCAAGACGTTGCGCCGCAGTACCCGGCTGTTGCTGGGGCTGGCCGTCTCGGATACGCAGTGTGGCTTGAAAGGCTTTAACCAGCGCGGCCGGGCGGTGTTTTTGAACGGTCAAATCGACCGGTATTTATTCGATTTGGAATTTATTTTTTTGGCGTCGAGGCCAGTCGCTGGCCTACAAGTCATTCCCCTGCCCGTGCGCCTGAAGCCCGGGATAATATTTTCACGAATGAGCCCGCGGATTCTACTTGCCGAAAGCGGCAGTTTCCTCAAAATCCTTTTGGCCCGACTTGTGTGAAGGCCCGTTTCTCTTCCCGTACGGTCGACTGGCTCACGCACGTAACGGTATTGTTGGCCGTCGCCCTGCTGATAATGGCGCTTTTTGGGCCCGTACTCTGGCATCCTGGACGGTACCTGTTCAGCTCGGTCGAAGACGGCCTGAAGAACTATTACACGGCCATATGGTACGTACACCACGACGCCGGCTGGTGGTTTACGGGCATGAATTACCCGTTTGGCGAACACGTCGTGTTCACCGACAACCAACCGCTGCTTTCCTTCGTGCTCGCCGCGCTGCGGCGCAGGGGCGTGGCCGTAAATGTGCTGGCTGTTATCAACGGGAGCATGCTTTTGGCGCAGCTGCTCAGCGCGCCGCCCTTGCTGGCTTTGCTGCGCCGCTGCCGCCTACCGGCTTGGTACGCAGGCATGGCTACCGTTCTTATTGTGCTGCTGGCCCCTCAACTCGACCGGCTGCTGGGCCATTATGCGCTGGCTTATTCCTGTGTGGTGCCCATCCTGTGGTACATAGCCGTACGTGCCACCGAAGGCCCGCGGCGCCTGCGGTGGTACGGGACTTACGCAGTGGTCACGCTTTTTTTTGGCTGCCTGCATCCGTATTATTTCCCCATCAGTGCGCTGTTGCTGCTGGCCTACAGTGCCGTGGCATGGTGGCAATATCCTGCTCAAACGACCTGGCAGCAACGGGTGCGCTACTGGCTGCCCGTGCTGCTAACCTTGGCCGTTCCCATCGTTCTTTTCCAAGCAGCGTTGGCCCTGACAGACCCGTACTCGGCCGACCGGCCAAGCAACCCATACGGGTTCTTTGCCTACAGCTCCTCGGTTTGGAGCGTATTTTTTCCGGTTGAGGAACCCGTGCGCGGGTGGTGGCAGCGCATTTTTAATACCCCCGACCCAAGCTGGGAAGGACAAGCGTACGTGGGCCTGGTGGGTACTTTCGTAGCCATCGGTACCTTGGTGCGGGTGGGCTGGCACCTGTATCGGCGCCACTGGCAGCGGCTGCGGCGGCCCGCGCTGCCCCCGGTACTGCGAATCAGCTTGTGGGCGGCCTTCCTCATCTTGTTGTTTGCGATGGGCTGGCCTTTTCGGTGGGGCCTGGAAGGACTACTGCCCTTTCTAGGGCCGATTCGCCAGTTCCGCTCCATCGGGCGCTTTGCCTGGATTTTTTACTACCTCTATTCCGTGTACGGTGCCTACGCGCTGTACCAAGCTTTCCGCTGGCTGCGCCAGCGTAAGAAACCGCTCCGAGCCACCGTGCTGCTTTTGGCCGCCCTGCTGCTGTGGGCGGCCGAAAGCGTGTTCAATATTGGTCACAAAGCCTTCCTGATTCGGCACCCGCGCGCCCTCGGCCGCACGCTGTCGGCGGCCGCTGCCAAAACATCGCTTTACCAACGGCGGCTGGCTGTGGCCGGGCAGCACGCTTCTGCTTACCAAGCAATCCTGCCAATACCGTACTATGCGTTAGGAAGCGAGGTTTTTTCAACGTTCAACAGCGACCTGAGCTCGTACGAAAGCATGCGGGCCTCGCTCGAAACGGGCCTTCCCATTGCGGCAACCATGCTTTCGCGCACACCGCTCTACCAAGCGCAGGCCCTGAAACAATTGCTAAGCCATGCGGCCATCGATAAAACCGTGTTGAGGCACTTGCCCGACCAGCGGCCGCTATTGCTGGTCGTATCGGCCACGGCCCCACGCGATTCAGCCGAAAATTCGCTACTGGCCCGCGCCCACATTTTTTACCGCGATTCGGCCGTGTGGTTGGCCGAGCTGCCGCTCAGCCGGTTGGAAGCGCGCCGGGCTTTTGCCGCGGACTTTTGGCGGCAGCAACCGGCCCTTTACGCCCACCCCGGCTACTGGTCGTCGATATTTAGGCCGCAAGTCGTTCACCGGAGCTTCGACTCGCCTAACCCGGCAGTTGCGTTTCCGACGGCCGTCGCGCCTTTGTTGGGCGCGGGCGCCCAGGCCGTGCGCAAGGGAGGATTTTTGTTGTTTAACCAAGCGCTATCACAATCCGATTGGTATGAGGCCTCGGTGTGGGCATACATACGCACCGAAAATCTGCCGGATTTGCACTGGAGCCTAACCGATGCCCGAGGCGCTGTCCGGGATAGCAGCGTGCTTGAAACCAAGTTTAGCACCGACATTCTCGGTGATTGGGTCCGCTTAACGGCGCAAATTCACAACGGCCAGCCCGGTCAGCGGTTGCGCGTGTGGCTGAAGGGCCGCAAATACATCGTTGACGAATTTGAGTTGCGCCCTGCTCAAGCCACTATTTGGCGACGTGATTCGCTAAGAGCCATCTTGGTCCGCAACAACTATCCGCTCCAGCCCCAGCCCCACGGTGCCCGCCGGACGGCGCGGTGAGAGCGGCACGTTGGGCGGCCGCAGACACATTTCCCCGGCCTCAATTGCGATGTCTACCGGCTGGCCGTCTTCGATGATTTTGACACTCATCGGGCCTCCCTGCTGAAAAAAAACAGCCCCTCGCCGGCGTCCACGCGGTAGTCTTTGCCGGCGTTGGGGCCGCCAACCATTACGATAAAGTCCTTCCTGTCTTTGAATACCTGCTGGTTGCTCACTGGGGCTTGGGCAGGTGGCGACATTCGGTTATCCTCTGCTTGAAATTGAAAGGGTAGGAAGCGGTTTGGGGCGAACGGTTCGCCTAAATTAGCTCAGAGGCCGCACTACTTTTGCGGCATGGCCGACGAGATGCTTCGTTGGCACCGGCTGCCCCGTTATGCCAGAAGCAATTCGTTCCGTTTATTTCCGTCCGGCGCTGGCCTGGCAGTGGCTGGTGGCGGGGGCAATGGCCTACGCCGGGCTGTTTGTGCTGTATTCGTGGCCGCTGGCGCGGGAGTTTCGCACGGCTTTCGTGGGCTTGGCCCAGGGCGATGCCAACCAATACGTCTGGAACGCCTACAACTTCCAGCGGCAAGTGGCCGCCGGAGCCAATCCGTTCCACACGCCCCTGTTTCTCTACCCCCGGGGTGTGGGCTTGTGGCTGCACACCTACACGCCCATTTTGGGCCTGCTGAACGTGTTGTTGCGACAGGAAATCCTGGCCGTGAACGTAGGGCTGCTGCTGAGCTTCGTGCTGTCGGGCATTGGCGCGGCGCGGCTGGCCGGGCGCTGGCTGCAAAGCCCGGTGCTGTGCTTGCTAACGGGGTTTGTTTTCGCGTTTTCGCCCTATAAAGTAGCGCATTGGCCCGAGCACTATCATTTGCTGCTCACGGCTACCGTGCCCTTCTACCTCAGCTTTTTTCTGGAGGCCTTTCTGTTTACGCCCGGGCAATTGCTGCCACAGGTAAGGAATAAGTATAATGCGTGGTACTGCGCTGTTTTATTGGCAGTTACATTGCTCAGCGACTATTACACGTTATCAGGGCTGGTGTACTTCTCCGTGGGCTATGCCGCGTGGTTCTGGTTACGGCTGGGCGAAATAAATTGGCGCCGGCGCCGGCCTTGGCTGGTGCTGCTGGTGGCAGTCGTAGCCGGGCATATAGTGTTACGCCTGGTGTCGTTGGCTGGGGTGCCCGACAACGCCGGCTTCTGGTGGGGCGGCGACCTGGCGGGGTATCTGGTTCCACCCCTCGGCAATCGCTGGCTGGCCACGGCCGCTACCAATGCGTTATGGCAAAGCAAGCAGTTCAATACGCCCGGTAGTGTCGAAAACTTTATGTTTTTGGGGTATGCCCTGCCGGTGCTGGCGCTGGTGCTCGCCTTTGTTCGCCGCCGGGCACAGCCGCCGGGCGTGGCGGCACCGGCGGCTGTGCCCGGCGATGCCCGGCCATTGTGGGCGCTGGTGCTGTTGTTCTTCCTGCTTACCATGCCGGTAGTCAAGCTCATGGGCCACACCATTGTGCGTTCGCCCACCGGGCTGGTGCATTACGTGCCATTTCTCAATAATATTCGGTGCCCCACGCGGCACGTGCTGCTGCTCACGCTGCTGTTGCCCCTCGCCACGTTCATCCGCCTGGAGCAATGGTGGCAGCTGCGCCCCGCCGGGTGGCGCCTGGCGCTGGCGGGGCTGCTGAGCGTGGTGATAGGGCTGGAATTTCAGGCCCGTCCGTACCCCCTCATTCGCGTGGCCGATGTGCCACAAGTATATGCCGTAGCGGCGGCGCTGCCCGGCCCAACGCTCTACCCCATTCCGGTTGGGCTGCTCGATGGCTACCGCCAAGTGGGGCACATGAACCCTGACGAGCTGTTCTACCAAACGCGCCATCACAAGGCCCTGCCGGGGGCCTACATTTCGCGGATACCCGCCGCTACTTTCACGGCCTTCGACAACGCCGACCCCGTGCAACACGCCCTGCTGAGGGCCCAGCAGCCGGACTCTTTGCAGCCTGCACAGCCCACCACCGCCCAAACGCTGGCTTTCTTGCGACGGTACCAGCCGGCGGCCTTCGTCGTGCATCCGGAATTCCGGAATTCCCCTGCGCATCAGCTACTGCGCCGGCTATTGCAGCCCATTGGCTACGCCGAGCAAACGGTACAAGGCTACATACTGATTCGCCCAGCTGCCGGACCTGTACACTAATTAAAATCAAGTAATTACATGGACCTCCTTCCTTACCGCGCCCTGGTGGGCGGCAGCACCCAGGGCATTGGCCGGGCCGTGGCCCTGGCCCTGGCCGAACGCGGCTGCGCCGTCACGCTGCTGGCCCGCAACGAAGACCGGCTGCGCGAAACCGCCGCCGCGCTGCCCACTCCGACCGGCCACGTACACGACTACCTGGTAGCCGATTTCGATGCCCCCGACCACCTGGCCCGCGTAGTGCGGGAGTACCTAACCCAGCACCCCGCCGGCTTCCACATCTTGGTAAACAACACCGGGGGCCCGCCCGGCGGGCCCCTCCTCGGCGCGTCGGTGGCGGAGTTGCAGCTGGCCTTCAACCAGCACCTCGTCTGCAATCACTTGCTGGCCCAGGCCGTGGTGCCGGCCATGCGGGCGGCCGGCTTCGGGCGCATCATCAACATCGTCAGCACGTCGGTGAAAGTGCCGCTGGCGGGCCTGGGCGTGAGCAATACCATCCGCGGGGCCGTGGCCAGCTGGGCCAAAACCCTGGCCAATGAACTGGGTCCGCACGGCATCACGGTCAACAACGTGCTGCCCGGCGCCACCCTCACCCAGCGCCATACCTCTCTCGTCGAAAAGAAAGCCGCCCAAACCGGCCAGCCCGCCGAAGCCATCGAAGCCGAGATGCTGAAGCTGATTCCGGCCCGGCGCTTCGGGCTGGCCGAGGAAGTAGCGGCGGCCGTGGCGTTTTTGGCCTCGCCGGCGGCCGGCTACATCACCGGCACCAGCGTGCCCGTCGACGGCGGCCGCACCGGCAGCCTGTAGCCCGGTGCCTGCCGAAAAATGAGGGGTTTTCGGCTCGTCGGCCGGTTCTTCACTTCTCATTCTTCATTCCTCATCAAGCGCGGCGTTACTTTTGCTTTCTCCAAACCTTACCGATTTTGGTAAAATTCGACACGCTTTCCATCGTCATTCCCGTCTACAACGAGGCCCGCACCATTCACCAGATTCTGGATTTGCTGCGCGAGCTGAAGCTGGTGAATAACATCGGCAAGGAAATCATTCTCGTCAACGACTGCTCGACCGATGCCTCGGCCGAGACCATCCGGGCCTACGCGGCGCGCCACCCCGAAATGGGCCTGCGCCTGCTCGACCACGCCGTGAACCAAGGCAAAGGCGCCGCCCTGCACACGGGCATCCGCGAGGCCACCGGCGACTACGTCATCATCCAGGATGCCGACCTGGAATACGACCCCGAGGAATACAACTTGTTGGTAAAGCCCATTTTGAAGGGATTTGCCGACGTGGTTTTTGGCTCCCGCTTTCTGGGCGGCAACCCCCACCGCATCCTGTTTTTCTGGCACAGCATCGGCAACTACTGGCTCACGCTGTTCTCAAACATGGTGACCGACCTGAACCTGACCGACATGGAAACCTGCTACAAGCTGTTCCGGCGCGACATCATCCAGGGCCTGACGCTCGAAGAAAAACGCTTCGGCTTCGAGCCCGAAGTAACCGCCAAAGTCGCCCGCGTAAAGGACGTCCGCATCTACGAAGTGGGCATCAGCTACTACGGCCGCACCTATGCCGAGGGCAAAAAAATCGGCTGGCGCGACGGCTTTCGGGCCATTTACTGCATCGCCAAGTATGGGTTGCTGGGGCGGTAAGCAAACGCCTTGCTCGCCTCAACGTTCACCAACACCCCCGTCCTAGCTGCTTTAATTGGTGATGCTTAAACTGATGTCGTCGGCGTATACGTTTTCTGTGGCACCGGCCCGCCACAGGTAGCACTTGAGTTGATTAGTGTCCCGCACCGAATCGGGCAGCGTAAACGTTTGCGAAACCTGCCGCCAGTCCTTGAAGCCTTTGGCGGTGGTTAGCGGAATGGTACCATAAAAGACGGGCGTGTTAAGCTCCGGTGAGCGCGCAATGGCCACCACCAAGCTGCTCGTGGCCTGAGCGCTGGGCACCCACACCCACGCCGATACGGTAACGGTTTTGATTTTCGCCACGCTCATCCTCCCCAGGCTTTGGGTGTAAGTGCAGCCAAACTCGTTCTGGGGCCCCACCCGCACGGCGTACTTGCCGGAGTGTGCCCGCTCGGTGGTCACGCTGGCATCGGCGGTGCCGTTCCAGCCCAGCACGCTCTCAAAATCGTTGCGGGTTACTACCGTTCCTGTCGCCACGGCGTCGCCCTTGCCGGAGCACGAAGCCAGTAGCAGGCCAACAACGGCTGCCAAGCTGGCTGTGCCGAGAAAATGTTTCTCCATTACGCTGATTGAAATATTTGGGAGCGCAAAGCTACGAGAGTGCGCGCCAGACGTGCCGTAGCCATTCCTTTGGCCGCCCCGCAGCCTTATTCTGGGGCCGGAGGTGCGGGCGCCTGGGCCTGCCACGCGGTGCTCGGCCCCGAATGGGCCGGCCGTGCGATGATGGCCAGCGGCTGGACTGCGGTGCTTACGCCCTGCCGCAAGTACAGGGCGTAAGCACCGGGCGGCAAGGTTGGCCAGCAGGGCCGCCAAGTGTCTCCGCCGGGGGCCACTCCGGCCGCTACGGCCCGGCCATGCAGGTCGCGCACGGTCCAGTGCACCGAATCAGGGGCCGGCGCCAGCACCCGCAGCTCGGGCATGCCCGTGGTTTGGTACCAAGTAGGGGCCCAGCGGCCGGCAATGGGCAGGGGTAGGGCCAGGTCGCGGGGCGGATTGTAGTTATCGACGAGTAGCAAGCCCAGGCGCCGGGGCTGCCGGGGCTCGGGGGCCAGCTGCCAGGTTTGGTGCGTGGCTTGGTCTGGCCGGCCGGGGGGTATTTCGGCCGGCAACCAGGCCAGCTCGGTTTGCGGAAAACCACCGCTTGGACGCTGCACGGCGGGCACGGCCGGCAGCTGGCGCGGCCGGTACACCCGGATGTAGTCTACCACCAGGGTGTCGGCCGCTGTCTGGGCCCAGGTGAAGGCTGCGATGTTCAGAATCAGCGACATGGAGCAGCCAGCCGGCACAAACCGGGTTTCGCGTCGAATGGGAACGCCGTCGAAATAAAACGTGACTTCGTTGGGCAGCCAACTCATGCCGTAGGTATGGAACTGCTCGTGCAGGTCGCCCGCAGGGTCGGTGTTATAAAACACGCTTTGGCAGGTCTGGTCCTCACGGCGCGAGGGCCGCCAGTAGTTACCCGGAACGAGGTGGAAGTTGTTGGTTAAGAGGTCTGCGCTGGTTTCGAATATGTCGATTTCGTCGGGTGCGCCGCCGTATAGCCAGAATGCCGGGCCCGTGCCCGCGCTCTTGGGCTGCCGTGCGCGTACTTCAAACAAACCGTAGCTGAAGCCTGGGTCGTCGGGGTTGCAGTTGTTGGGCCGCAGAGGGTCCACGACATGCCGGCTCATGAGCATGGGCGTATCGTAGTGCAGCACTTTGCTCCGGTACTGCCGCGGCTCGGCTCGCCGCTGCATGGTCATGTTCAAGACGCCGTTGCCGGCGTGCAACGCTTCGGCGGTCGAGTAGCCGTTTTCGGTAGATGAAGTCGAGCTACGGCCCCACGGGTACGAAAACCGCCACCGCTGGGCCAGCACAGCCGTATCGAGTGGGGCATTGAACTCCTCGGCCCATTCCAGGCGCCAGTCGGCGTAGTTCACCCGGCCCTGCGCCTGCGCGGGCAGAAAGCTGGCACGGGCTAGCAGCAACAGACTGATAATTCGCAGCACTCCACCCAGCCTTTTCACTTTTTGTTTCATATTAGTTGTTTCGGGTGCAGGGGTTACCGGGCTTGTTGGGGCCTTGCAGCGGCAAGCTTGTACGCGGGTGGCGAGAAAATAACAGTGCATTCGGTTCTGGCGCAAATCGCCACTCAACTGAGTTGCCAGAACACGGCGGCACGTGCAACAAAGGTAAAGTACCCCGCTAGGTGCGCTTTCAGGATGGGTACTCATCAATTGAGCCGTAGTTTTGAAAGCCAGAAAATCCGGCCGGACAGGAGCTTTTTGCCGCAAGGCTGGCTCTTGCGAATCGGCTGCCAGGGTGCTGGCCGCAGTTCACGTTCAATACTTTTTCTCCATGAGTTCACCTTCGAGCAGGGCGCATTGGCTGGGAATGGCCGGCGTCGTGCTGGCCGCAGCAGCCCTGACTGCCGTTTTGTTCTGGCCGATGCTGGTCAAGCCTAACGACCATTTCGTAACTGCTGGCGGCGATGCGCTGCAGAGTTATTACGTCACGGCGTTCTATGCGATGCACAACGTGGGCACGCATTTTACGGGCATGAATTACCCGTTTGGAGAGCATTTCAACTACCCCAACCTACAGCCGTTGCTCGCCGCCACAATGGGTTTTTTGCAGCGGTACGGGGTGCCGGCGGGCCGCTACACGGTGGCCATCACCAACCTGGTGGCGCTGTCTTCGCTGCTGATAACACCGGCGGTGCTGTATGCCATTCTGCGTAGAACGCGCCTGCCGGTGCCCTATGCGGCGGCGCTGGCTTTGATTATCAGTTTCATGGCCCCCCAGATACTCCGCCTCGATGCCCACTTGTCGCTCAGCTACGCGTGGTTTGTGCCCTGGCTCTGGTACTGCATCATTCGGGTGCAGGAAGCGCCGGGGCGGTGGCAATGGTATGGCCTGTTTGTGGCCAGCACCTTGGTCATGGCCACGATAATGCCGTATTTCCTGGCCCTGGGCTGCTTTTTCCTATCGGGGCACGTGCTGGTGCTGGCTTGGCAGCAGCCCCGCATGCGGCCTTGGCTGGGGCGGATGGTCGTGGCGGCGTTGGTTCCATTGCTACTGTTTCGGGGCTACCTCTGGGTTACCGACCCCATCACCGACCGGCCGGCCAATCCCTACGGCCTGCTGGTATACGTGGCCACGCCCGGCACCGTGTTTACGCCCGTGCTAGGGCCGTTGCACGACTGGCGGCAGCAGCACTGGCCAAGCGCAAACGACAGCTACGAAGGCGTTTCCTACGTTGGGCTGGTGTGCACGGCTACACTGGCGGCGGCGTTTATACTGGGTTTTGGGGCCATTATCCGCCGCCGTCAGTGGCGGCGACTGGGCCGGCCGGCGCTGCCGCTGCATCTGCGCACCGGCCTGTGGGCCGCCGGGTTGCTGCTATTGCTGGCTTTCGGCTACCCGTTCAAGTGGCGGTGGCTGGATGGGCTGACCGACCACGCCGGGCCGGTGAAGCAGTTTCGCTCGCTGGGCCGCTTTGCCTGGCCTTTCTACTACGTGGCAACTACGTACACCGCCTACTGCCTCTACCGGCTGTGGCGATACCTGCGCCGTCGGCAGTTGCATGTGGTGGCCTGGGCAGGCCTGTCGGTGCTGCTGTTCTGGGCCACCGAGGCGTGGTGGCAGGTTTCGGACAAGGCGGCCCAGGTAACAGAAGCCGTGGGAGCGAGTGACTTTCTGGACCCCGCTACCGGCCTGGCAGCCCGGCTGACCTGGGCCAGCCGGCCGGTATCCGATTTTCAAGCCATTCTACCCCTGCCGTATTATAACATCGGTACCGACAAGTTTGACCTAAGTGGCAGTGGCAATTCAACCTACCAAGCCTATAAAATGGCCGCCACCACGGGCCTGCCGCTATTGGCCAGCTACATTCCGCGGGCTTCGGTGAGCCAGGTCATGCAGCACGTGCAGCTGTTCAGCAGCACCTTGGTGCCCAAAACTTTGCTGGCGGCGTTCCCTAACAACAAGCCCCTGCTGCTGCTCGTGACGCCCGACGCCCTCACCGAAGCCGAGCAGCGCCTCGTGTGCCTGGGGCACCTGTTGGTGCAAGGCCCCGAGGGCGCGCTCTACGAGTTGCCGCTCGCCGCCTTAGGGGCAACTTCGCTGGCACACGAGCGCGCCAAAGCCGATTCGCTGCTGCCCACGCTGCCCCTGCGACCGGGCGGGCTGCGCGCCACCACGCCGGCCGGCGTCATCGTCCAGGGCTACGACGGCGCTTCCGACCGTCGGGGTCGGCTGCATCCGGGTGCGTTCTATGCCCCCAAAGAAGGCTTTTCGACGCTCTACGATGGGGGGCTGCCCATGCCCGCCGATACTGGCCGCTACGAAGCGTCGGTGTGGCTATACGGCAAATCAGACTACGGCTTCGGCAACATGCAAGTCAAATTGTACGATGCCACGGGCCAGGAACTTGACCACCAAACCGCCGATGCCCGCCACGCCACGGAAGTACTGGGCGACTGGGTGCGGGTGGTGGTGCCGTTCCGCCGCTCGCCCCAGGCCGTACGCCTCGAAATTTTGTATGACAACCGCGACTTGCTGGTTGATGACTTGCTCGTTCGGCCCCTCAATACCGACGTGTACTATTATGTGGGAACGGGTGCTCGCCGCCAGCTAATCAAGAATACCTATCCGCTCAACCCCTGATTTCGGCCCGACCGAAACCTCGGTCGGACCTGGCAAAAGGGCCGTGTTATGCCTTACGGCTCCAGCGTCACGCGCAAATCGTCGAGGTACACCGGCTGGCCGCCACCGGTGCGCCACAGGTAGATGCCCAGCGGGCTGATGGGCAGCGCTTTGTCGGGAATGGTAACTACCTTGCTCACTTCGGCCCATTTTCCCACGGTGCTGGCGTTGTTCAATTCAAGGGCGTCCCAAAGCAGTGGTTTGTCGTTGGCCGGGTCGGGGTTGCCCACGGTCACGACCAGGGATGCTTTGGCGTCGGCCGTGGGAACGAATGCCCAAGCTGTTACCTTGATTTTCTTAATGCGCGTTTCGTGCAGTTGGCCCAGCATCGCCTTGTAGCCCAGGCTGTAATCGTGGCCGGGGTCCACCTTCAAGGCATAGCGGCCCGAATGGGCTTTGTCGCGGCTGAGCGTGGCGCTCTGCGCTTCGGGTAGCCACCCGGCCAACGTGTCAAAGTCGCTGCTAACCAACACGTTTTGGTTGTTAGCGGTGGCGTCATTGCCGCAGCTAGTAGCCGTTAAGGCCACCAGAGAGCCTAGCAAAAGGAAGGGGTTTTTCATAAAATCAGAAAGTGTGATGCTTGTCAGTCGAAAAATACAAGAAGGCGCTGCCGGGTTGGTTTTTTGCTGCCACCGCAGGGTTACCACAACTCAGTCAGGCGCAAGTCGTCGGCGTACACAGGCGCGTTCGCGTTCACTTTCCAGAGGTAAATCACCAACTGGGTGTTGGAATGGATGCCGGCGGGTAAGTCCAGGTCGCGGCTCACGTATTTCCATTGCCCGAACGGGCCGCTATCGTTGAGATACAAATACTTGCTGAGAATTGGGTGGTCGGGGTCGGCGGGGTTGCTAATGGAGGCCACGATTACGGCATTGTCCTGGAAGCGGGGCACCCACACCCAGGCGCTCAGCGTGAGCCGGCGCGGCCGGTGGCCGGGGCAGAGCGCGCCCAGGCTGGAGCGGTAGGTAAACGAATACGCGTTCTGGGGGTCCACGCGCATGGCGTATTTCCCAGTGTGCACTTTAACCGTCGTGAGGGTAGGGGCTATTTCCGGCGCCCAGCCCGCCATCTCTTCAAAGCTGGTGTGCATGAGTTCGCGCTGCTTGGTTGCGGACCGGCCGCCGCGGGGCTGACATCCGGCAACGGCCCACAGGCCCGGCAGCACCAGCAGCCACGTTTTTCGAATCAGTTGGGTCATTGCAAGGGGCTAGGCAGTTAGCAGTCAAAAGGCGCCGGGCGGGCACCTACCAGGGCCGCAGGCGATTGCGGCGCCGAAACACCATCGCGGGTTGCTGGCCCACGGCCTCAAACTCGGCGGTCAGGGCGGTGTGCTGCGGCGCCAGCTGTGCATAAACGCTGGGAGCCATAATCAGGTAATCGAGGCTGTCGGCAGCCATGCGGTCGAGAAAATCGGCAGGCGTGATGACCGCCACATTTTCGGGGCGCCAAGTGAGGCCGCGCCGGTCAAAATAGACCAGCGGCACGTTGGGCCCATCTTCGTTGAACACTAAAACGTTTGAGGCTTCGGGTACGCCTGCTTCTGCCAGTTCGGCCGCGCCGCCGCGCATCCATACGTGGCTGTAGGGCGAGAAGGGCGGGTAATCGTCGCCCATGCGTCGGTGCAGGCGCTTGTAGCCGTTGGCTACCAGAAAAAATATCAGCACCCCAAAACCAATGCTGGTGAGGTAGCGCACCGGCCCGGCGTAGCGGCTTAGGTTCAGCAGGGCCAGCACAAGTAAGAGCATGGCCGGTGGCCCCATGATGCAAATCATGTAATAGTCGTGGACGCCCAGTTGGGCGCTCATCATCAGAACCATGGCGTAGGCAATGAGTACCGATGCGGCCAGTAGCAACGTCAGGGGCAGGTAGCGGCGCAAGTTGGGTAGTAAAAAAGCCGCGAACAAGGCCACGCAGACGCCCAACGTGCGGTATTGGGTGATGGTAGCATACTCCGCCAGCCAGCTGAGCCGCACGTAGTACAGCACCTCGTGCCACGTTTCCAGGTCCTGGGCGGGGTTGGGCTTGGTTAGGAAAAGCCACGACTGGTGGGTTTCGTTGAGGCTCAGGTTATGCAGAAAAAAGAAGATGATAAGGCCGCAACCCGCTGCGGCCACCACCAGGAGCTGCCACCGTTCTTTCGGGAGCAGCAGCTCGGGCCGCAAAAAGGCCCAAATCAGGGTAATGCCCACGACGGCTCCAAAGTGCAGTGCAATGGTGGTTTTGATGAGTCCGGCCAGGGCAAACACCAAAATTGCCACCCGCAAATCACCAAAGCGCTGGTCATCAAAAAAACGCAGCCAGTAATAGTAACCCACGAAGGTCAGGCTCAGGCTAAAGGGGTCGGGCAAAAAATTGCCGGCATAGAAAGCAAAAAACGGCGAGGCCAGCAGAAACGCGCCGGGCAGCAGGCCGGCCACAAAGTGCCCCGTGCGCTCGAATATTAACCTAAACAAGTAATAAAACCCGAGGACGGTCATCGCCACGTCCAGCAGTCGGAATAGCGTAACAATGCTGCCACGCCCGAATAACAGGCCACCCAGGGCCGCCAGGTACGCCTGGAGGGGAAATTCTACCCCGGTAATGCCCCCGATAGAGGCCAGCGCGTACGTGCGGGGCGTAAGAAAATGGAATCCGTAGTCGTAGTAATTGATTGCCAGGGCCAGCCGGTCGCACTGCGCCCAAGTGTGAATGCCAGTAGGTAATTCGGACAGGTAGGGAAAATAAAATACGGCTCCCGCAACGATGAAAAATAAAGCCGCCGCTGCGTGGTAGGGACGCGGCCGAAACGACCGCAGCGAAGCAACGGAAAGGAGCATAAAAAATCAGTAATCAGACTAAGAAAGACGGGCAAAAGTAAGGTGCATCCTGTCTGAAAAAGAAAACAGCAGTTGATTCCAGCCGGTACCAACGGCGAACGAGGCGTTCGTTTGCTGTTGTGTCGGATAATGTGAGCCCAAAAAATGATAGCTGAGGCCAGCTAAGCGAACTTATGTACTTTTGCTTGGCATGGACCTAACATACGAAGCCAAATACCACCAACTCGAAGAGCAGCATTGGTGGTTTGCCAGCCGCCGCGACGCGGTGTATGACCTGATTGAAAGCCTGCGGTTGCCCAATAACGCGGCGATTCTGGAAATCGGCTGCTCGGGCGGGCCCCTGATGCAACGCCTGCGGGCGGCTGGCTACCCCGACGTGACGGGCATCGACGTGAGCGCCCCCGCCATCGAGCTGGCCCATGCCCGCGGCGTGGCCAACGCCTCGCTGATGGACGGCGCCGCCCTGGAATTTGCCGACGCCCGGTTCGATGTGGTCATTGCGTCCGATGTGCTCGAACACATCGAGGACGAGGCTGAGGCGCTACGCGAATGGACCCGCGTGCTCAAGCCCGGCGGCCAGCTGCTCGTGTTTGTGCCGGCGCACGCCTATTTGTGGAGCGAACACGATGTGGTGAACCATCACTTCCGGCGGTATTCACGCCAGGGACTGGTGGCGGCGCTGGGCCGCGCCGGCCTGCGCACCCGGCGCAGCTCGTTTTGGAACGCAGCCATGTATTTCCCGACCGCGGCGTTGCGACTGGGCCGCCGGCTGCTCACGGGCCCGGTATCGTCCCAAAAAAAGCCTGGTTCGACGGGTGATTTGGTGCACGTGGCCGGCCCGGTTAATAAGCTGCTCTTGCAGTGGGTGAAGGCAGAAAACTGGCTGTTGCGCCGTTTCGACCTGCCGCTGGGCGTGAGTGTGTTCGCGTTGGCCGAAAAGCCCGCCTGACCGTCTAGTTTGTCGTCTTCCCTGACCATTTGCCGCGTGGAGCTCTCTATCATTGTCCCCATCTACAACGAGGAAGCCAACATTGGTGAGCTCTATCGCCGTTTGCTGGGCGTGCTGGAGCCCCTGGCACTGCCCGGCGGCTTCGAGCTGATTTTTGTCAACGACGGCTCGCGGGACCAATCCTTGCCGCTACTCCTGAATTTAGCTGCCCGCGACCAGCGGGTGCGCTACATTGATTTCAGCCGCAATTTCGGGCACCAAATTGCCGTCACGGCCGGCCTCGACCGGGCTGTGGGCGACGCGGTGGTCATTATCGACGCCGACTTGCAAGACCCGCCCGAGCTAATCCCGTTGCTGCTCGAAAAAATGCGCGAAGGCTACGAAGTGGTGTACGCCAAGCGGCGCTCGCGCCAAGGCGACGGCGCCGCCAAAAAGCTGACCGCCCGCTTGTTTTATCGCGTGCTGGCCAGCATTACCCACATTTCCATTCCCGTCGACACCGGCGATTTTCGCATTATTTCCCGCAAGGTGGTCGAAGGTTTGCGGCTTATGCCCGAGCAGAACAAGTTCATCCGGGGCCAGATTTCCTGGATTGGTTACCGCCAAACCTTTATTGAGTACGACCGGGCCGAGCGGGCTGGGGGCGAAACCGGCTACACCTACCGCAAGATGCTGCGACTGGCCCTGGACGGCATCACGGCTTTTTCGGACGTGCCGCTCAAGGCCGCGACCATCGGTGGCTTTCTGGTGTCCGGAGTAGCTTTTTTGGTCGGTATCTACACCCTGTATTCGCGTTTCGTCACCCACGACTACCAGCCGGGCTGGCCGTCGCTCATGGTCAGCATCCTGTTTCTGGGCGGGGTGCAGCTTATTTCGGTGGGCATCATCGGCGAATACATTGCTCGCCTGTCGGCCAACGTCCGCCAACGGCCGCTCTACCTGGTTTCGGACACGAACATCCCCGCCGCGGCCGCGCCCGCTGCGGGCAGATGAGGCGTCAGGGCTTGGGCGCGGTGTCTGGGGTGCTCTTTGGGTACCATTCGTAGAGCGACCAACTGCCCTGGTGCCGAATGCGGTGCATGTGCTGTTCCAAAACAAAGGCCGGCTCGCGCTCAAACGCCGCCTTCATCAGGGGGCGTTCGCGCACCGCGTCGCGGTAATAATTGTTGCGGCCATCGAAATAAGTGGTGTCCAGAAACACCAGAATGGGCCGCTGGTCGAGCAAGGCTAGCAATTCGGGTGCGGGCCCACCGGGCCGGAACATCGAAAACAGCTGCTCGGCCTGGGCCGGAATAGCGCGCGCGCCTTTGTGGGTCATCAGCGGCAGCCCCGACACCATCGACAACTGGTACGTCAGAGTGCAATTCGTGTCTTCGGGGTCCACCGTGAGCGGGTAGTTGTCGCCTTCAGTGCCTACGTAATAGTACGGCAGCGGCAAAATGGCTTGGTACCGGCTGGCATCGGGCCACCCCAGAAACTGGCTGATGGCGGCCGTGGCATCGGGGTCGCTGAGCACGTTGATGCGCTGCGTGCTGGTTTTGTAAAAATGCACAGCGTTGGCCGTGTCGACTACCAGCAGCCCGCATAGCGCGAGCAAGCCCCAGCGCAGGCCGGGCAGGTGCCGCCACCGCGCCGCGTACCAGCCAAAGGCCAGCACCACTGCCCACCAGAACGGCCAGATGAACCGGCCCAGTACCCGGAACTGTGTGATGCGCTCGGTGAGCTTGTGCAGCCACATGAATACGTTCAGGTAGTTGTGCACCACGTAGTTCCCGTTGTCCAATTCAATTTTCTCGCCCAGGGCGATAAGGGCCATGGGCAAGCCGGCTAGCACGAAGTACTTCACAAACGGAAAACCCGGGTCCTGCGCTAGCTGGGGCAGGCGGGCCTCGGCTGGCAGGCGGCGAAAAAAGGCGAACCCGACCACTAGCAGCAAGCCGAAAAGCACGAAACTGGTGAGGTAGGCGGCAGATTCGTAGGGAATGCCGCCCGTGCGCTCAAACGGGAACCGGATTTTATTGTAGCTGTAGCCCGCAAACAGGGCCCCGAATTGAAACTTCCACTCTATCCAGTCGTAGCCGTTGCTGCTGGCCGGGCGTTGGCTGGCGCGCGGGTCGAGCAGTTGCAGCAGCCCGGCCGTCAGTGCCAGCGCCGCCACCAGTGTGGCCCCGATGCCCACTACCAGCGGCTGCCAGGGGCGGTGCGTGCGCCAGCTTTCGTACAGCAGGCCGGTGCCGAAGAAGACCAAAAAACCTCCCAGTAGCGGCAGGTAATAAAAGTGCAGCCACGAAGCCACCACAATTCCCACCAATAGCAGGCCAAAATGCCGGGTCAGGGGCTGATTGGCGCGCCAGGCGTCGAAAAACCGTTGCAAAGCCCAGATGAAAAACAGCACGGCAGGCGTATACGCCAGGCTCATGTGCCCCACGGTGAGCCGCAGGGTTTGGGGGCCAAGCCACGGCAGGGCCACGGCCAGTAGTACCGTCAGCCAGCCGGGTACGGCCAGCCGGCGCAGGATGAGCACCAACAGCCCGGTGGCCACCACCAAGCTGCTCAAAATGAATAAATCGTACAAATACAGCCCGTAGGGGGCCAGGCCCGGCACGGTTTGCACCAGCCAGTGCAGGGGCGCCACCAGCAGCGGAGTGCTGTCGGTGTAGTACATATATTCCCCGAAAGGGTAGTTATGCGCGTGCAGCAGCATGCCATCGCCTAAAGGTTGCCGCAAAAACGAAGCCACCGAGAAATAGCTTTTGATGCCGTCGTAGTGGTCGACAATGATATACTTTCCTGGATGAAAAATCAAGTCGGCGCACGCGTATCCGAGCAGTACAATTTGCATCAGGAGGGCCATTAACGCGACGGTCCACAAGGCGGCCGAATAGTTGAGAACCGACCAAAATCGGGGTAGTTTCAGGTTCATAGATAAGGGGCAAGCTTGTAATCAGGCGGCAAATTAGGGCCTAAATACCGGCTGTGCCCGAAGCCCCAGGCCGCAGCAGCGCTCCTGGCAGTGCTGGCTTTGCGGCCAGAGTCCGCTAGTTTTGGCAGTTCCTCAACTATTGCCAAGGCTCATGCTGCGCATCCAGAACTACCTCAACGGCCAGCTCGTGCCGCCCCTGGCCGGCCGTTACCTCGACAACATCGAGCCCGCCACTGGCCAGGTATACAGCCAACTACCCGATTCCGGGCCCGCCGACGTGGCCGCCGCCGTGGCCGCCGCCGAAGCTGCCCTGCCCGCCTGGCGCGCGCTGCCGGCCGAGGACCGGGGCCGCGTCCTCGTCAGAATCGCCGACCTGATTGACGCCAACCTGGAGCGCCTGGCCCGCGCCGAAAGCCGGGACAACGGCAAGCCCCTGGCTTTGGCGCGGGTGATGGACATTCCGCGCGCGGCTTCCAATTTTCACTTTTTTGGCACCGCCGCCGGGCACTTCGCCACCGAGGCGCACGTGCAGGAAGGCGTGGCCGTGAACTACACCGTGCGCCACCCCGTGGGCGTGGTGGGCTGCATCTCGCCCTGGAACCTGCCGCTCTACCTCTTCACCTGGAAAATCGCGCCGGCCCTGGCCGTGGGCTGCTGCGTGGTGGCCAAGCCCTCGGAAATCACGCCGGCCACCGCCTTTTTGCTCAGTGAGCTGTGCCTGGAGGCCGGGCTGCCGCCGGGCGTGCTCAACATCGTTCACGGCACCGGGCCGGGCTGCGGGCAGGCCATCGTCGAGCATCCGGGCATCAAGGCCATCAGCTTCACCGGGGGCACGGCCACGGGGCGGCACCTCGCGGCCACGGCCGCGCCCATGTTCAAAAAGCTCAGCCTGGAATTGGGCGGCAAAAACCCCAACCTCGTGTTTGCCGACTGCGACCTGGCCGCCGCCGTGGCCACCAGCATCCGCAGCAGCTTCGCCAATCAGGGCCAGATTTGCCTGTGCGGCTCCCGTATTTTCGTTGAGCGCCCAATTTATGAAGCATTCAAAACCGAATTTCTTCAGCAATTGAAGCTGCAAAAAGTTGGCGACCCGCTCTTGGCCGATACCAAACAAGGCGCACTGGTGAGCGAAGCCCACTTGAATAAAGTGCTGGCCTACATCAGGCTGGCGCACGACGAAGGCGGCGCGCTGCTGGCCGGCGGCGGCCGCGTCGTGGTGCCCGGCCGCTGCGCCGATGGCTATTTTCTCGAGCCGACGGTGTTCGAAAACCTGCCGTTTGATTGCCGCACCAACCAGGAAGAGATTTTCGGTCCCGTGGTCACCCTCACGCCCTTCGACACCGACGAAGAAGCCCTGGCCTGGGCCAACAGCACCGATTTCGGCCTGTCGGCCACCATCTGGACGCGCGATTTGTCGCGGGCCCACCGCGTGGCGCACCAGCTGCACAGCGGCATTGTCTGGATTAATACCTGGCTGCACCGCGACCTGCGCACGCCCTTCGGCGGCATGAAAAACTCCGGCGTGGGCCGCGAAGGCGGCCTGGAAGCGCTGCGGTTTTTCACCGAGGCCCAGAATGTGTGCGTTAAAATCTGAACCGCTAAATCCGAGGTTCAGACAACGCCCGCGTACACTTCCGCCAGCGGCACCTGGCAGCCGATGCGGCTCAAGTCCAGCACGGCGGCCAGGTCGCGGGTTTCGGTGAGCACCCAGCGGCCCAACTCATCCAGGGTGTATAATTCCGCGTGAACGGACTGCGCATCCAGCGTCAGGTATTGGCGCAGGCTCGGTACCTGACGGTAGAGCATAAACTTGTCGCTGCGGTCGTAGAGGCTGGTTGAGGGCGAAAGCACTTCCACCAGCAGCGTCGGGTTCAGCAAGGTATCGGGCTTCTTCTCCTCGTTGAATTCCGGCTTGCCGCAAACCACCGTCAGGTCCGGGTACACAAACGCGCTGCCGCTCATGATTTGCAGGCGCTGGTCGCTGCCCACCACGGAACAGCCTTTGCCGCGCAATCGACCACGTATTTCGCCGCCAAGATTCATGCAAATAAGGTTGTGCGCGTACCCGGCCCCGGCCATGGCGCGCACTTCGCCCTGAAAATATTCGTGCTTGAATTCCGCCTCGCGCTCCAGGCGCAGGTAGTCTTCGGGCGAAACGTAGGCGGCGGGTTCGGTTTGGAAATCGGACTGACCCATAATACAGGGAGAATAAGCGAATTACCCAAAAGTACGAACGCAACCCCGCCCTTCGCCTTACCTTTGCGGGCCGAACCGCCCGCCTGCCCGAATGGCCCACCCTGCCCCCGACTACTACGCCCACCCCACCGCCGTGCTCGACGAGGGCTGCCAGATTGGGCGGGGCAGCCGCATCTGGCACTTCTGCCACGTGTGCGCCGGGGCCGACATTGGCGAAGCCTGCAACCTGGGCCAAAACGTGTTCGTGGCCGACGGCGTGACCCTGGGCCGCAACGTGAAAGTGCAGAACAACGTGAGCCTCTACGGCGGCGTGGTCTGCGAAAATGACGTCTTTTTGGGCCCTTCGGTGGTGTTTACCAACGTGAAAAACCCGCGCAGCGCCGTGCCGCGCAAGGGCAACGGGCAGTACCAAACCACGTACCTCGAACAGGGCGCGACGGTGGGCGCCAACGCCACCATCGTGTGCGGCGTGCGGCTGGGGCGCTACGCCTTCGTGGGCGCGGGCAGCGTGGTCACGCACGACGTTCCGGCCTACGCCCTCGTATACGGCACGCCCGCCCGCCCCCAGGGCTGGATGAGCGCCTACGGCCACCGCCTGGCCTTCGACGCCCAGCACCGGGCCACCTGCCCCGAAAGCGGCGAGCACTACGAGCTGAGTGCCGACGAGCAATCGGTGCGGCCCCTGACGCCCGGCGCGGCCAAACGGCCCCGGCTGAACTCATAATTCATAACGCATAACTTATAATTCCAGCAGTGTACGACCAACTATTGCGCAAAGAGGCCACCCTGGCCGTTATCGGCCTCGGCTACGTGGGCTTGCCCATCGCCCTCGAATTTGCCAAGCAACTCAAGGTAATCGGCTTCGACATCAACGCCGGCCGCGTGGCCCAGATGAAGCAGGGCATCGACCCCAGCGGCGAGCTCGAAAAGAAGGATTTTGAGGGCTGCGACATCACCTTCACCGATTCGCTGGAGGTGCTGCGGCAGGCCCAGTTCTACATCGTGGCCGTGCCCACGCCCATCGACGAGCACGCCCAGCCCGACCTCAAGCCCCTGCTCGGCGCCTCGGCCTCGGTGGGCAAGGTGCTGAAACCCGGCGACTATGTGGTGTTTGAAAGCACGGTGTACCCCGGCTGCACCGAAGAAGACTGCATCCCGGTGATGGAGCGGCTGTCGGGCCTGAAATTCCCGGTTGATTTCAAGGTCGGCTACTCGCCCGAGCGCATCAACCCCGGCGACAAAGAGCACACGCTCCGGCGCATCGTGAAGGTGGTGAGCGGCAACGACGCGGAAGCGCTGGACGTCATCGCCAAGGTGTACGAGCTGGTGGTGGACGCCGGCGTGCACCGCGCCAGCAGCATCCGGGTGGCCGAGGCCGCCAAAATCATCGAAAACACCCAACGCGACGTCAATATCGCGCTGATGAACGAGCTGTCGATGATTTTCGACCGCATGAGCATCAACACCTACGAGGTGCTCGAAGCCGCCGGCACCAAGTGGAACTTCCTGAAGTTTTCGCCCGGCCTGGTGGGCGGCCACTGCATCGGCGTCGACCCGTACTACCTGACCTACAAGGCCAAAGAGCTGGGCTACGACGCCAAAGTTATTCTGAGCGGCCGCACCACCAACGACAACATGGGCGCCTACATCGCCCGCAAAACGGTGCAGATGATGATAAAAAAAGGCAAGGACGTGGCCAAAAGCCGCGTGCTCGTGATGGGCGCCACCTTCAAAGAAAACGTGGAGGACATCCGCAATTCCAAGGTCGCCGACGTGATTCAGGAGCTGAAAAACTTTTCGGTGAACGTGGACATCGTCGACCCGCACGCCGATTCGGACGAGCTGCACCACGAATACGGCTTCCGCCTGACCCACAACGACGACGTGCGCACCGACTACGACGCCGTTATCGTGGCCGTGAGCCACCACCCCTACGCCTCCAAGGACGAAGCCTATTTCCAGTCCATCACCGCCGACAACGCCGTGCTGGTCGACATCAAAGGCCTGTACCGCGGCAAAATGAAAGAACTGCAATACTGGAGCCTTTAGAGTGACGGAGTGCGGGAGTGACTGCGTGATGTTCTGATTACCCGAACGTCACTCAGTCACTCCCGCACTCAGTCACTCGACTCAGTCACTCCCTCACTCAGTCACTCACTACTCACTATGAAAAAGATTCTCGTTACGGGTGGCGCCGGGTACATCGGCTCGCATACGGTGGTCGAGCTGTACCAGGCCGGTTATCAGCCGGTTATCATCGACAATTTCAGTAATTCGAAAGAGTCGGCCTTGGCGGGCATCGAATCCATTCTGGGCGTGTCGGTGCCCATCTACCGGATTGACTGCGCCGACGCGGCCGCGCTCCGCCACGTGTTCGAAACGGAAAAAGACATCCAGGGCGTCATCCACTTCGCGGCCTACAAAGCCGTGGGCGAGTCGGTGGCCAAGCCGCTGGCGTATTTCCTGAACAACGTGGGCTCGCTGCTGACGCTGCTGGCCGTGATGCCGGAATTTGGCGTGCAAAACCTGGTGTTTTCGTCGTCGTGCACCGTCTACGGCATCCCCGACGCGTTGCCCGTCACCGAGGCCACGCCCACCAAGCCGGCGTCGTCGCCCTACGGCCGCACCAAGCAGATGTGCGAAGACATCGTGCACGACGTATCGGCCGCGCCGGGCAACCAGCTGCGCACCATCCTGTTGCGCTACTTCAACCCCATTGGCGCGCACGACTCGGCCAAAATCGGCGAGCTGCCCCTGGGCGTGCCCAACAACCTGGTGCCGTTCATCACCCAAACGGCGGCCGGCATCCGCGAAAAGCTGACCATCTACGGCAACGACTACGACACGCCCGACGGCACCAACGTGCGCGACTACATTCACGTAGTAGACCTGGCCAAAGCCCACATCACCGCGGTGCAGCGCTTGCTCGACCGCAAAGCCAACGACACCGTCGAAACCTTCAACGTGGGCACCGGGCACGGCAATTCGGTGCTCGAAGTGGTGCAAACCTTCGAGCGGGTGAGCGGCCAGAAACTCAACTACAGCATCGGTCCGCGCCGGCCCGGCGACGTGCCAGCCATCTACGCCGACGCCACGAAGGCCGCCGAGGTGCTGGGCTTCAAAACCGAAACCTCGCTGGCCGACTCACTGGCCAGCTCCTGGAAGTGGCAGCAAACGTTGGTCGATAAAAAGTAACCAGCACGTCATGCCGAGCGCAGCCGAGGCATCTCGCTCGCGCAAGTAACTACAAGTAACTATTTACTCCTGCACGCGAGATGCCTCGGCTGCGCTCGGCATGACAAACGACAAAAACACTATGAAAATCCTCATCACCGGCGGCGCCGGTTTCATCGGCTCCCACGTCGTGCGGTTATTCGTCACGAAATACCCCGACTACCAGATTCTCAACCTCGACGCGCTGACTTACGCCGGCAACCTGGAGAACCTGCGCGACCTCGAAAACGCGCCGAACTACAAGTTCATCAAAGGCGACATTGCCGACCAACCGTTTATCGACCAGCTGTTTGCCACCGAGGAGCCCGATGCCGTGATTCACCTCGCGGCCGAGTCGCACGTCGACCGCAGCATCACCGACCCGATGGCTTTCGTGAAAACCAACGTCATCGGCACCGTGAACTTGCTGAACGCGGCGCGCCACCTCTGGCAGCCCGACGGCTACGCCGGCCACGTGTTCTACCACGTGAGCACCGACGAAGTGTACGGCTCGCTGGACTTCGGCCCCGAGATGTTCACCGAAGAAACCGCCTACGACCCGCGCTCGCCCTACTCGGCCTCGAAGGCCAGCTCCGACCATTTTGTGCGCGCCTGGCACCACACCTACGGCCTGCCCATCAAGCTCAGCAACTGCTCGAACAACTACGGCCCCAACCACTTCCCCGAGAAGCTGATTCCGCTGGCTATTCACCGCCTGCGCACCGGCCAGCCGGTGCCCGTGTACGGCAAGGGCGAAAACGTGCGCGACTGGCTGTTTGTGAAAGACCACGCCACGGCCATCGACGCGGTGTTTCACAAAGGCAAAAACGGCGACACCTACAACATCGGCGGCGTGAACGAGTGGCAGAACCTCAAGCTCATCGAGCTGCTCTGCGACGTGGTGGACCAGAAAACCGCCCAGGCGCAAGGCACCTCGCGCAAGCTCATCAAGTTCGTGACCGACCGCGCCGGCCACGACATGCGCTACGCCATCGACTCCAGCAAAATCATGAACGAGCTGGGCTGGAAACCCAGCGTCACCTTCGAGCAAGGCCTCGCCCAAACCGTCGACTGGTACCTCGCCAACGAGGAATGGCTGACCAGCGTAACCAGCGGCGCGTATCAGGACTACAACACCCGTCAATACGGGGTTTAATTTAATTATGAATTATAAATTATGAGTTATGAATTGGCTGGGGGCCTGAGGGCCATGCCGATACCGTTCACAATTCATAATTCATAATTCAAAACTCATAATTCAAAGCGAAGTGTACGAAACTCCTTTCCACGAGCGGCCGCTCGACAACCTCACGTTTCTCGTCACCGGCGGCGCGGGCTTTATTGGCTCCAACATCGTGGAGTATTTGCTGAAATACGGCGTGAAAAAAGTGCGCACGCTGGACAACTACTCCAACGGCTTCCGCAAAAACCTGGCGCTGTTTGCCGGCGATGCCCGCCTCGAAATCATGGACGGCGACATCCGCGACGCGGCCACCTGCGCCGCCGCCTGCGCGGGTGTGGACGTGGTGCTGCACGAGGCCGCGCTCGGCTCGGTGCCGCGCTCCATCAACGACCCGGTGCTGACCAACGACGTGAACGTGGGCGGCTTCGTGCAGATGCTCGCGGCCGCCAAAGACGCGGGCGTGCAGCGTTTCGTGTACGCGGCCTCGTCCTCCACCTACGGCGACCACCCCGGCCTGCCCAAAGTGGAGGACCGCATCGGCAAGCCGCTCTCGCCCTACGCCGTCACCAAATACGCCAACGAGCTGTACGCTGACGTGTTTGCCCGCACCTACGGCATGGAAATCGTGGGCCTGCGCTACTTCAACATCTTCGGCCCGCGCCAGGACCCCGGCGGGGCCTACGCGGCCGTGATTCCGCTGTTTATCGACGCCATCCTGCAAAATACGCCGCCCACGCTCAACGGCGACGGCGGCCAGACGCGCGACTTCACCTTCGTAGAAAACTGCGTCGAAGCCAACATCCGCGCCGCGCTGGTAACGAACCCGGAGGCCCTGGGCCAGGTCTACAACATCGCCGTCGGCGACCGCACCTCGCTGGTGCAGATGTACGACATCCTGCGCGAGGAAGCCGGCTCGGATTTAGCCCCCGTTTTCGGCCCCGACCGGCCCGGCGACATCCGCGACTCGCTGGCCGATATTTCCAAAGCCAGCCGCCTGCTCGGCTACCAGCCCCAAATCCGCATCCGCGAAGGGCTGCGGCAGACACTGGCGTGGTTCAAAGCCAACCAGGAATTTATTCAGGAGCGTAATTAATCACCTAATAGCCCGTCATGTCGAGCGCAGCCGAGACATCTCGCGTGCAGCAGTAAACCAATCGATTGAGTTAGTGACTCCGAGCGAGATGTCTCGGCTGCGCTCGACATGACGGGCTGATTTCCCCCAAACAGCATTTATGAAAGGAATTATCCTCGCCGGCGGCTCCGGCACCCGCCTGCACCCGCTGACTTTGGCCGTCTCGAAGCAGCTGATGCCCGTGTACGACAAGCCGATGATTTACTACCCGCTCTCGATTCTGCTGATGGCCGGCATTCGGGAAGTGCTGATTATCACCACGCCCCACGACCAGGCGCAGTTCCAGAAGCTGCTCGGCGACGGCAAAAGCCTCGGCTGCGATTTCCAGTACGCCATCCAGGAAGTGCCCAACGGCCTGGCGCAGGCCTTCGTAATAGGAGCCGATTTCATTGGCACCGACAAGGTGGCGCTGGTGCTCGGCGACAACATTTTCTACGGCGCGGGCCTGGAAGAACTGCTCAAATCGAACAGCAACCCGACCGGCGGCGTCGTGTTTGCCTACCACGTGCTCGACCCCGAGCGCTACGGCGTGGTCGAGTTCGATGCCAATAAAAAAGCCCTCAGCATCGAGGAAAAACCGGCCAAGCCCAAGAGCAACTACGCCGTGCCCGGCCTGTATTTCTACGACAACGACGTCATCGAAATCGCCCGAAATCTGGAGCCCAGCCCGCGCGGCGAGTACGAAATCACCGACGTAAACCGCGAGTACCTCAAGCGCGGCACGCTCAAAGTCGGCATCCTCGGCCGCGGCACCGCCTGGCTCGACACCGGCACCTTCGAGAGCCTGATGCAGGCCGGCGAGTTTGTGAAAGTAATCGAGCAGCGCCAGGGCCTCAAGGTGGGCGCCATCGAAGAAATAGCTTACCGCCAAGGCTTTATCGATGCTGACCAGCTCCGCGCCATTGCCGCGCCGCTGCGCAAAAGTGGCTACGGCGACTACCTCATGAACCTGCCCGAACAGCTTTACATTTAACAATTATCAATTATCAATTATCAATTAACAGTTGTTCTGGCTGCGCAATCTGCGCCAACTGAACGGCTGTTAACTGTTAATTGATAATTGTTAAATGTAAATTACTCGTCCAGGTACTGGTGCACGAACTTGATGGCCATGCTGCCCTCGCCCACGGCCGAGGCCACGCGGGCCATGGCCCCGGCGCGGCTGTCGCCCGCGGCGAAGATGCCGGGCACGCAGGTTTCGAGCAGGTAGGGCTCCCGCTGCTGCTTCCAGATGTCGGCGTAGCGCGGGTCCGTGACCAGGTCGCGGCCGGTGAGGAGGTAACCTTTGCCGTCGCAGATGACTTGCTGGCACACCCATTCGGTGCTGGGCTTGGCACCGATGAAAACGAATAGCGCACGGGCGGCCCGTCGCTCCACCGCGCCGTTGATGCTCACCATCACGGCTTCGAGGTGGTCGGTGCCGCACACCTCCTTCACTTGCGAATGCGGCAGCAGCTCGATGTTCGGCGTGGTGCGAATCTGCTCAATCAGGTAGGCCGACATGCTGGCCGCCAGGTCGGCCCCGCGAATGACGATGAACACCTTGCGGGCGTAAGTGGCCAGATACATAGCCGCCTGCCCGGCCGAGTTGCCACCACCCACGATGTACACGTCCTGCTCGTCGCAGCTGCGCGCCTCGGTGCGGGCCGCCCCATAGTACACGCCCGCGCCGCTGAGGCGGTCCATGCCCGGCACGTCGAGCGTGCGGTAGCTCACGCCGGTGGTCAGCACCACGGCTTTGGTGCTGATTTCGCGGCCATCGGTGAGGGTCAGAACTTTGTAGCCGTCCTGAACGCAGAGGTTGGTCACTTCCTGCGGGGCCAGAAACTCGGCGCCGAGGCGCACGGCCTGGGTCCAGGCGCGGTACGAGAGGTCGGCCCCGCTCAGGCCCGTGGGAAAGCCCAGGTAGTTTTCGATGCGCGAGCTGGTGCCGGCCTGCCCGCCGGGCGTTGCCCGCTCAATAATGAGGGTTTTTAGGCCCTCGCTGGCGCCGTACACGGCCGCCGCCAGCCCGCTGGGCCCGGCCCCCACCACCACCACGTCGTACATGGCCTGCAACGGCTGGTTGGCGATGCCCATGTGCTCGGCCAGGGCGGCTTTGGTCGGGTTGGCCACCGCCGTGCCATCGGCGCAGATAACCAGGGGCAAATCACTGGCCTCAAAGCCCTTGGCTTTCACCAGCTCCTTGGCTTCGGGGCTGGTTTCGTAGTCCAGCCACTGGTAGCCCACCATGTAGCCGCTCAAAAAATCCTTGAGCTCGTGCGAGAGCGGCGACCATTGAAAGCCAATCAGCCGGACGCCGCCGTACTTGGGCTTGTGCGTGGCCTGCCAGGCCGCCAGCAAATCGTGCAGAATGGGGTAGAGCAGGTGCTCGGGCGGGTCCCAGGGCTTCATCAAGTAGTGGTCGAGCCGGGCCGAGTTGATGGCCCGCACGGCCGCTTCCGTATCGGCATAAGCCGTGAGCAGCACGCGCTTGGTGTCAGGAAACAGCTCGCGCGAGGCCGTGAGAAGCTCCACGCCTTCCAAATCGGGCATCCGCTGGTCGGCAATGATAAGGGCCAGCGCCTCCTCTTTGGCTTTCAGCTCCTGAATGGTCGTCAGCGCTTCGGGCCCGGAGCCCACCCGCAGAATGCGGTAGTCCTGGCTGAATTCCTGGCGCAGGTCGCGGACAATGGCGGCCAGCACCTGCGGGTCGTCGTCGACGGCGAGAATGATGGGTTTTTTTGCAGGCATAAGACTAAAATAAAGAACATGAAGCTCCCCTCCTTGGCTAAGGAGGGGACGCGGCCACGCAGTGGCCGCTGGGGTGGTTTGATTCGTTGAACGATGCCCGAACGATGATTACTGCACTGTTCTGCCAATCGTGCGGGCACCGTGCAACGAGTCAAACCACCCCCGTCCGAGCCTGCGGCTCGAACATCCCCTCCTTAGCCAAGGAGGGGAGTGACCGGCAGCCACGCGCAAAACTCGGTGTGGCCCGGCCGCGAGCTTACTTCCAGCCGCCCATTGTGTTGTTTGATGATGCGTTGGGCGATGTCCAGCCCGAGCCCCGAGCCCGCGCCGGCCTGCTTAGTCGTGTAAAACGGCTCGAAGATGTGCGGCAGCACCGCGGCCGGAATGCCCGAGCCGTTGTCAATCAAAAATACGCGCACGAAATCGCCTTCGCGGCGGGCACTCAGCTTGATTTCGCCGCCCTGGGCCGGCAGCGCGTCGATGGCGTTGTCGAGCAGGTTGGTCCACACCTGGTTGAGGCTGCTGACCTGGCCGCGTATTTGGGGCAGGTCGGGCGCGTAGTCGCGCGTGAGGCGCACGTTTTTCTGGCGCAGCTGGAAGCCCAGCATGTTGAGCGTGCTGTCGAGGCCAGCGGTAACATCGAGCAGCTCGAAGCCGCCGTCGCGGTCCATGTGCGAGTAGGTTTTCACGTCGGCCACCAGCTGGCTGATGCGGCTGCCCGCCTCCTGCACGTCGCGGATGAGCTGGAGGGTGGTTTGCTGGCCTTCGAGCCAGGCAAACGCGGCGGGGCGCGCGGCGCGCGGCAGCACTTCGGCCGCGGCGGCCAGGGTCTTTTCCGTCAGGCCCATTTCGAGCAGGGTGGGCGCCAGGCGAAAGCCCTCGGCCACGCCCTGGGTCACCAGCCAGTCGGCCAGCCCGTCTTCGCGCTCCGAGCGCTCCAGCGGCGACAGGCGCGGGGCGGGCGGGTCGGTGGCGGGCACGGGCGCCGCCAGCGCCGCGAAGGCATACAGGGCCGTTGCGTCGGGGCTGAGTTCCAGCAGCTCGCGCAGCCGCTGGGGCTGCGTGGCCGCGCGCTGGGCCAGGGCCTGGGCGGCGCGGGCAATGGCGGCGGCGGGGTTGTTGAGCTCGTGCGCCAGGCCGGCCGAGAGCTTGCCCAGGGCGCGCAGCTTGTCGTCGCGCTCCTGGCCCCGGGCTTCGTCCCGCACGCGGTCGCTCATCACGCCCACCAGCCGCTGCACCAGCTCGGGGCTGACGTGCTCCAGGTCGGGAAAAAGGTTGCGGTGCAGCAGAAAAAGCGACGTTTCGCCCACGGCCGTCCCAAAGCCCCGGATAACGCGCAGCCGCGAATAAGGCAGCACGCCGCTCACCTGGCCCTTTTCTACCCGAAACCGGGGCTCCCGGCTGGCATTTTGCACGGTGTAGAACTGGAGGCCGCCTTCCAGCACCGCTATCATGAACTCGGCCGGGTCGCCGGGGTTGAGCACGGGGGCGCCGTCGGCAAAGTCGCGCCGCTCGCCGTGGGCCAGCAGCCAGTCGAGGGTTTCGGCCGGCAGGTCGTTGAAAGCCGTGATGACCGTGAGGTCGGTAGCGACGGGAGCGGGAGAAGCAGTCATATCCACACAACACGGTTAAAGGAGCAGATGTTGAGGCGCGTCAGGCTACCTTGCTGCCCAGTTTATTGCCGGCGATAATCAAGATACATGGCTATCATTGATTATTTACGCAAGGTAATGCCGGCTATTGCGATACCGCTGCCAGTACCCGCAGCACCCGGCGGGCGGCCAAATAAACGAGCCGAAATCCGCGCCAATCTGGTTTCCCAGGCAACTTTTTTAGCGACGCGGGCCTTGTAAACTACTGCCTTTACCCCTCAAAAAAGAAGCTCTTTTCATGGCCAAAGCAAGAACCGTATTTTTCTGTCAGAGCTGCGGCGCGCAGTCGGCCAAGTGGATTGGCCGCTGCCCGGTGTGCGGCGAGTGGAACACCTACGTCGAAGAAGTCGTCCAGAAAGAAACCGTGGCCACCACCACCGGCCAGTGGAAGCCCGCCAGCACCGTGCCCGGCGGCAACACCAAAAAAGCCGCCAAATCGGTGCCCCTGGGAGATATCCTGGCCGAAGACGAGCCCCGCATCATCACCCCCGACGCCGAGCTGAACCGCGTGCTCGGCGGCGGCCTCGTGCCCGGCTCCATCGTGCTCATTGGCGGCGAGCCCGGCATCGGCAAGAGCACGCTCATGCTCCAGATTGCCCTCAGCCTGCGCCAGATGAAGGTGCTCTACGTGAGCGGCGAGGAAAGCGAAGCCCAGATAAAGATGCGCGCCGAGCGCC
>CAXTCS010000002.1:0-49464 GCA_964242365.1 uncultured Hymenobacter sp.
CCGCCGCTCATGGGCTGGCTGGCCACGCACGGCGGCGGGCTGCGGGTGGCGTTTGTGGTGCCGGCGCTGTGCTATTTGTACCTGCTGTTTTATGCGCTGCGCGGCTACCGGGTGCGGTAGGGGCAAATACCGGGCGGCCTTCGCCCAATGTTGGGCAAGGGTCGCCCAACCGCGGGCATGGGTCCCATGAAGCGGGGCGTTGCGCCCCTAACATCAGGGGCTGCGCCCCCAACATTAAGGGGAGTCTTCTTAACATCGGGCGTGCTTCCCCGAACGCCGGGCGAGTATCGCCCACTGTCAGGCGTGATGGCCCGAACCTTTGGCGGGCCGGGCGCCGGCCGTACGTCGGCGCATCGTTCGGCGGGCCTCTGGTCCCGGCCGTTACCTTTGCCGCCATGCTCCCTGCCCTCGAAGAAAACGTTTCCCTCCGCCCCTACAACACGTTTGGCCTCGACGTGCGGGCCCGCTACTTCGCCCGCTTCGCCTCGGCCGATGCGCTGCGCCAGCTCCTGAAGCTGCCCCAGGTGCAGGCCGCCGACAAGCTCATCCTCGGCGGCGGCTCCAACCTGCTTTTCACC
Source organism: uncultured Hymenobacter sp. (assembly GCA_964242365.1). Taxonomy (GTDB): domain Bacteria; phylum Bacteroidota; class Bacteroidia; order Cytophagales; family Hymenobacteraceae; genus Hymenobacter. Next base: position 579 of record CAXTCS010000002.1, read on the forward strand.
CGGGATTTCGCCGGCGTGGTGCTGAAAAACGAAATTCGCGGGCTGGAAATCAGCCGCGAAGACGGCGACACGGCCACCGCCCTCGTGCGGGCCGGCGCCGGCGAAAGCTGGCACGGCCTCGTCGAATACGCCCTCGACCAGGGCCTGAGCGGCGTCGAAAACCTCTCGCTCATTCCCGGCACGGTGGGCGCCGCCCCTTTGCAGAACATCGGCGCCTACGGGGCCGAGCTGCGCGACACCTTCGACCACCTGGAGGCCGTCGAGCTGAACACCGGCGCGTCGCGGGTGTTCGCGGCCGGCGAGTGCGGCTTTGGCTACCGCGAAAGCGTGTTCAAAAACGTGCTCAAAAACCAGTTCGTGGTCACGGCCGTGGTGCTGCGCCTGCACCGGCAGGCGCGGCCCAACGTGCGCTACGGCGCCATCGCCGAAACACTGGCCGAGTTGGGCATCGCCGGCGAGCCAACGCCCCAGGACGTGAGCCGGGCCGTGGTGCACATCCGCCGCTCCAAGCTGCCCGACCCCGCCGAAATCGGCAACGCCGGCTCCTTTTTTAAAAACCCCGAGGTGTCGCAGGCCAAGTTCGACCGCCTCAAAAGCGAGTACCCCGAGCTGCCCGGCTACCCCGTGCCCGGCGGCGTGAAGGTGCCCGCCGGCTGGCTCATCGAGCGGGCGGGCTGGAAAGGGCTGCGGCGCGGCCCCGGCCCCGGCACCCACGGCGTGCACGACCGCCAGGCCCTCGTGCTGGTAAACCACGGGGGCGCTTCGGGCAGCGAAGTCCGCCAGCTGGCCGAGGAAATAATTTCCTCCGTGCGCCAACAGTTCGGCATCGAGCTGCATCCGGAAGTTAATATTTTGTGATATGCTGGTACTGCGGGATTACCATAATTTTACACCCGTCAACTTGCCGTAAATGAGTAACTTGCTGGCCATTTCGCATTAACACTGCTTGCGTTGGTCTACTAATTTTACCATTTCACGACGATGATTACCCTGTTTCTACTGGCCGGCTGGCTGGCCGGCGCGCCGGCTCCCGTTCCCACGCCCGCCGCCGCGCCTGCGGTGCTCACGGTGAAGGCCGCCCGGGCGCTGGGGCCGGGCAGCACCGTCACGGTGCGGGCCGTGGTGCTGAACGGGGCCGAGTTGGGCAACATCCGCTACGTGCAGGACGGCGAGGCCGGCCTGGCCCTCTACGCGCAGCCCACCAAGCTGCCGGGCTACGGCGAGCTGCGGGCCGGCGACAGCATTCAGGTGACGGGCCAGCTCAAGGCCTACAACGGCTTGCTGGAAATGGACCCCGTGGTGTCGGTGCACAAGCTGGCCGGGGGCTTGCGGCTCCGCGCCCTCCGGGTGCCGCTGGCGCAAGTCGCCACGGCTTTTAGCGAAGCCAACGAAAGCCGTTTGGTGGAAATCGTGGGCGTGACGCGCCTGCTCACGCCGGTGGGCACGCCCGTTGAGGCCCTGGCCGGCAACGCCACCTACCTGCTCGACGGCGTGCCCGGCGCGCTGCTGCGCGTGGGCGCCGCCAGTGCCGGCCCCGGCGGCCTGGTGGGCGCCGTGCCGCCCGCCGAGGCCTTCGACGTGCGCGGCGTGCTGAGCCAGTACGCGCCCGGCGGCACCGGCGGCTACCAGCTGCTGCCCCGCCTGGCCACCGATTTGGTGCCCGGCCTCCCCCGCCCCGCCGAGGAGACGGTGCTGTTCAATACGGGCGAAGGCAAGCGCGGCCGCCCCAATGCCAAGAACTAGCGCGGTTTTCAGAGCAGCGCCGCTGACCTGCGGGTGCTGAGGTTGTTTAGTTGTTTATGTGAACGGCGCGGGGCCGGTCGTTCAACGACGAGACGCAAAATATTGCGTCTCTACGTTCCAGACGCCAACCCGAACAGACGGACTTGGACCGGAAATAGGCCCTATTTCAGCACGGCAATGGTTACGCCGTCGCCGCCGCGGTCGGCGTGCTCGTCGGCCACGCTGGCCACGGCGCGCTGCGAGCGCAGGTAGTCGCGCACCACCTGGCGGAGCACGCCGTTGCCGCGGCCGTGCACGAATTTTACTTCCGGCATGCCCAGCATCACGGCGTCGTCCACGAAGCTCATGGTTTTGGTGAGGGCGTCTTCGGCGCGCTCGCCGCGCAGGTCGAGGGTGGGGCTGAAGCCGGCCATGCGGTCGGTGATGTTCACGCCGTTGCCGCCGCCGGAGCTGCCGCCGCTGAGCTTCGACTTTTTGGCTTTGGCGGCCTGCTCGCGCTCGCGGATTTCGGCCCGGCCGAGCTTTTCGAGCTGGTCGATTTTCACCAGCGTTTTGAGGCCGCCAAACATGACTTCGGCGGTTTTGCCTTTCACGCTCACCAGCTCGCCGTGGCCTTCCTGCCCGAAAAGGGCGACTTTATCGCCGGGCAGCAGGGCGCCGGCCACGGCCCGCTCGCGCGAGGCTTTGGGCTTGGGCGGCTCGATTTGCAGCTCTTGGCGCACGAAGGTTTCGAGCTTTTCGCGGGCCAGCTTGTTCACTTCCTTGTCGGCGTTGCCCCGGCGGATTTCGCCGATGGTGGCTTCGATTTGCTGGTTGGTGTTCACCAAAAGGGCCTTGGCCTGCTGCTTGGCGGTGCGCAGGGTTTCGAGGCGGGTGTCTTCGAGGTGCTGCTTGAGGTCGGTGTATTCCTGGGCGGCGCGCTTGAGGCGTTTTTCCTGCTTGGCGGCGTCGGCGGTGCGGGCTTCGAGCTCGGTTTTCTCTTTTTCGAGGCCTTCGAGCAGGCGGTCGTAGCGGATTTTGTCCTTGCCCACGAGCTGGGTGGCGCGCTCCACCACTTCCTTGGGCAAGCCGATTTTGCGGGCGATTTCGATGGCAAACGACGAGCCCGGCTTGCCTACTTCGAGGCGGTAGAGCGGCTGCAACCGCTCGGGGTCGTAGCGCATGGCGCCGTTCACGAGGTGCGGGGTGCGCTCGGCGAAGTTTTTCAGGTTGGTGTAGTGCGTGGTGATGACGCCGTAGACCCGCGCGTTGTTGAGCTGGTCGAGCACGGCCTCGGCGATGGCGCCGCCCAGGCTGGGCTCGGTGCCGGTGCCGAATTCGTCAATCAGCACCAGGCTTTTTTTGCCGGCCAGCAGCATGAATTGCTTCATGGCCAGCAGGTGCGAGGAGTACGTCGAAAGGTCGTTTTCCAGGCTCTGCTCGTCGCCGATGTCGAGGAAAATATCCTCGAATACGCCGGCTTCGGAGTTGTCGGCGCACGGTATCAGCAGGCCCATTTGCAGCATGAACTGCACGAGGCCCACGGTTTTGAGGGCCACCGACTTTCCGCCCGCGTTGGGGCCGGAAATGACGAGGATGCGCTGCTCGTGGTTCAGCGCCAGGTCGAGCGGCACCACTTCGCGGGGGTCGCCGGAGTCGCGCTTGTGCTGGGCAAAAGCGAGTTGGAGCAGCGGGTGGCGCACTTTTTCCCACTTCAGCAGGGGCTTGTTGTGCAGCAGCGGCAGGCGGCAATCGAGCGTGACAGCCAGCCGCGCCTTGGCCCGGATAAAGTCAATCAGCCCGAGGTAAGCATAGGCCTTGCGCAGGTCGGGCAGGTGCGGGCGCAGCTGGTCGGTGAGGGCCGTAAGGATGCGAATCAGCTCGCGCTGGTAGGCGTTGTCGAGGTCTTTGATGTCGTTGTTCAGCTCAAAAACGGCTTCCGGCTCGATGTATACCGTCTGGCCCGAGGCCGATTCGTCGTGAATCAGGCCCTTCACCTTGCGCTTGTGCTCGGCGATGACCGGCAGCACCAGCCGCCCGCCGCGGATGGTGGGCTCGGCGTCGCCGGGAATCCAGCCCTCGTTTTTGGCGTGGCGCAGGATGCCGGCTATTTGCTTGCGCAGCTGGCCCTGGCGGGCAATGAGCTCCTGCCGAATCTGGCGGAGCAGCGGCGAGGCGTCGTCGCGCACGGCGCCTTCGTCGTCCACCACTTTGTCCATCGCGGCCAGTAAGTTGCGGTCGACCTGCACGCCGATGCCCAGCAGGCGCAGCGTGGGGTAGAGGCCGGGGTCGGCGTCGGTGAAGAAGCTCAGGGCCTGGCGAATGGTGCGCAGGCTCATCTTCACCTCAAAAAACGCGGCCACGTCGAGGTAGGCGCCGGGCAGGGCGGCGCGCTTGAGGTGGGCCTGGGTGTCGTGGTAGTGCGAGGCCGGAAAATCGGCCCCGGCGCGCAGCAGGTAGGCAAACTCGTTGGCTTGTTGCAGCAGTTTCAGCAGCGGCTCGTGCTTGGGCTGGAACTCCATGCGGGCCACGTACTGCCGGCCCAGGGCCGAGAGGCAGTTGGCTTCGAGCTGCTCACGCAGGGTGGTGAAGCCGATTTTTTGTTCGAAGTGTTGGGGTAGCAGCAAGTACTTGAGCTTAACGGGATTTTGGAATTGGGTACGAAGGTAAACAGCGGGCGGGGCGGGAAAGATTCGCGGGGCGGGTTATCCTTTGTTGATGCCGGGCGAGCGGGCTTTGTTGGCTGGCGCTGCTAATGCCGCTGGCGCGCGTTTCCAACACGCACCAGCAAAGGCTGCTTGAATAAACGAAGTCCGCGATTTGTCTTATAGGACTTACGCAAAAAGGCCAACCGCCAGCCCCGGAGGGGCGGCCCGTCGGTAGTAAAACAGTGACAGCGAACGATAAAGCCCCGGAGGGGCGACCCAAAGTCGTCCCAAGTGGCGGGGTCGCCCCGTTGGGGCTTTATCGTTCATTTTCAGCAAACTACTACCAACGGACCGCCCCTCTGGGGCTAAAAAACGGACGGTTGCGTAAGTCCTAGTCTTAGCAAGGCCCTAATTGACCAGATTAAGGCTATTATAAATCACAGGGAGACCTCAATTACAACAAATAGGACTTGCATTGCTCTATGAAGGGCCATCATTATTAAAACCGGGTCTGTGATTTTCCTGCGGGGGACTGTTACTGCCAGGAGCGCGGCTAAGGTAACGTCCTGGGGGGCCTTAGTTGGCAAAAGCGCGGCCGGGATAACGCGCTGGGAGGCCGCAATTAATGGCAGCGAGGCAATTACCGCCTACCTTCAGCCCGCTACTAGCCAAATCATCTTGCCAATGTCCCCAGACCCCGCCCCCGACGCCGTAACTCTGGCCGCCCGCTTCGCCCAGCGCCTCACCGAACGCGATGCCCCGCCCCCGCCGCCCAGCCCGGAGCCGGCCGCCGTGCTGGCGCGCATCCAGGCGTGGCTGTTGCCGCCCGAAGGCGTGCGCGACGCCCGCACCCACCTGCGCATGGCCCGGATGCTGGTGGCCCTCATGGAGCACCCCGAGCTGAGCACCTACCAGCTGCAAGTAGCTGCCGGACTGAGCTGGCGGGCGGGCGCATGTCGCTGGAGCTATTCACGCGGGGCCTTACGCTGCGGGAGCGGCGCGGCCGGTACTTCTACCACCGCCTCACCCGCGCGGCCGAGGATGCGCTGCTGGTAGTGGTGGCCGGGCCGGCGGTTGTAGTCTGAAAGGACCGTTTTTGTGAACTTGTGCTTCAATTACAAAGAACGCCTTATACCAAGTCCCGCGAAGAAGCGGGTAAGTCTTGGTTAAGCAAGTGCTATCGTTAGCTCACCCATAGCTCACTGGTAAAGCAGGTAAGGGCATCCGTGAAAGGATAATACAGTATCATTCCTCCCACAAGCCCAACAATCGCGATTGCAACTAGGCCCAGGGTGCGAAAGGCACTTTTCGGCGAGGTCCAAAGGGCCCTTGCTACAGCAATGAAGCATGCAAGAACAACCGAGAAAAACAGGATTTGACCCACGCAAAACACGGCAGCACCTATCTTCAGAACGTTCGATTCATTTAATAGCAGGGGTGACATTCTGTCTTTAGATAAGTAAGCTAACAAAAGGCAAAGTATTAAGCATCGGTAAAGTGACTGAGCGAACCCTCCTTTGAGTGAACGATTGTTTCACGGACCCTACGACACATATTTGAAGTAGATAAGGTTGGAAGCTTGGCGCTTGGAGTTCAAGAAACTGGTTCACCTTTCAACGTTCACGAAATGCAACCTGGAGATGAGTTTCGTGAACTCGAATCCATCCGGAAAACACTCATTTGCCTATCTGGCAATTTTAATCTACTTATCCACGCCCGCCCCAAACAGCGCAAAATCATATTTCACCGGGTCGGCCGGGTCGAGTAAACGCAGATTCGCCGTCAGTTCCTCGGCGGCTTGCCAGTCGACCAGCTTGCGGGTGAGCAGGCCCAGCGGTAAACAGCAGCCGGGGCGGGAAGATTCGCGGAGAATGGCAAGAAATGGCGGCCGGACCCGCACGTCTTGTGGAAGCCTAAGTGATTTTATCGTAGCCACACTTGCTTCCACCGCCTCAGCCCCACCAGTGCCTTCGGTATCAGGAACGCTCACCGCCGTCGGCCTTCACGGGAAGCATACCACGATGCTGCGAATCCGGAATAAGTACTGTACGCAATAACCACACTGGCTTTGAACGGCTGGTCACTGGTCATAATATCCCAGGTTAGCCAAGCCAGAGCAGCCGTGAGCAACACCATCAAGACCATGGAAATTGACTTTTCGAAGAAGGTCGTTTCCCGAATCACCCCGCCATCTTGGCCAGCCAGTGGGTGATGTTTGGTCATGCCTGCTTCAAATGTTCGTACCATTTCGTCGAAATCTTGCTCACCGTAAAGTCGGCTGTTGGCGCGGACGGCCTGCTTACTGCCGTCGCGCAACGTCAGGCGCAACTCTCCATTCCCATTGAGATTCGCGGCGCGATACAAGGCTATTTGGTCGAATGGAATCCGGGATTCCTTCCCATTCTGCTGATTCAAAATCGTTAGGCTATCGGAAGCCAAAGTCACATGTGTAGGGATAGCCACCAACTTTTTTCCGAAACGAAAAAGCAGGTACAATCCACCACTAATGACGACAAAAGGCCAAGCCATTTGCAACAGTTGATTGGTCGCTCGCGGGCAGCAAGTCTCCGCCTATCAGAGCAATGGCTACTATCACTGCTATCCCGCCCATCCCAATGAGCCACAACTTGAGTGGCCTGGCCTGGGTTATTTCATATTTCTGTTTCATATCCAGCTAGAACAAAGAGCAAACTACTATATCCGATTAAATCCATCAGGTCCTACTTATCCACGCCCGCGCTGTCGCCTGGCGTCGAGTCTGAGACTCGCTCGTTGAACAAAGCCTACGCAAGTTGTTCCAACAACGAGTCACTCAAACTACTGCCCTAAACTGTCCAGCCTAATCGGACCACCTCAAACAGCAGGCTATGCACTGTGTCGCCGATGGGCCAATCGCTGGGCAAACGCCCTTGAAGCTATTATATGGTTTGTGCGGGGCTGCTGGATGATGGAGCCGCGCAACAATTACGCCCTCGCTTGGGGACGGCTTCGGGCACACAATAGATTAAAAATGATACAGTTTTGTGATAACTGGCTGGGGTGCTGTCCGTTTTTCCAGGGACTACCGAAGGCGCCCGGTGGCATCAATAACCGTTTCACCACCACCCTACACCCAGCCTATTATGAAATCAACCCTGAAATACCTGTTGGGAGCCTGCTTCGTGGGCCTGAATTTGACCAGTTGTAACAAGAGCACGGACCCAGACCAAACCCCTGCCCCGGCTCAGGTCAAGACCAAAACCTCTTTCAACGAAGCGGCTGCCCTCCAGGAAGCCGATGCCCTGCTGGCCGCTACGGCCAGCCTCACGAACACCACCAAGGAGAGCTTGGCGCAGGCCCGCAGCGCGGGAGCGGCCGAAGCCCGGTTTACCCGGCGGCAAAACGTATTTTTTCCGGGGGCCATTGCGGTTGACTTCCAGCGCCGCGTGCCCACCATTACCCTGCCGCTGTACAAAGGCCTCGGGCCCAACGGCCAGCCCACATACTACATTCTCACCGAAGCGGCCAGCTTCAACGTGGCCAAGGTGCTGGGCGTGAACTACGCGCCCAAGCTGGTGAACGGCCGCGACACGGACGGGGCGCAGGAAGCTACCATCGTCAACGGGATGCTCAAGTTTGAGGGCGACGTGGACTTCCGCCCGGTGCGCTCGGTCACGGCCGGGGCTTTTCCGAACACGTTTCCGCCCGCTAAGGTCCAGCCGGGGGCCGTGGGCGACGCACTCTATTCGCCGCTGGTGGTGCTGCCCAGCGGCTCGGTTATCAACGCGCCCATCGTGGCCAACAGCACGGGTACCCACGACCACCTGGTGAGCATCGACTACAAAAAGGGCACGGTCGTGTTTGAATTGCTGGACGGCTTTGAAGGCGGGGCGGAGTACTACTTTCACCTCGTCACGGAATCGTCCGACATGGGCGCTTCGGCCATTGAGCGCGGCACCTACACGCCCCGGCTGGCCAACCTGCCCGAATTCGGCCAAAGCCTGCCCACCGACGAGTCGGCCCTGCTCGGCTTTTCGCCGGTTTCCAACGGCGAGACGGGGCCGAACAACCCGCAGCGGCAGGGGCTCAACTCCACCATTCTGGACGGCCAGCTCTACGACCCCATCAACGTGTTCCCCCTCGACCCTGACAACAAGAAGCGGTACGGCAACAACTACAGCCCCATGTGGGACGCCCACATCAACGCCTGGACGCCGCAAGCCATTGCCGCTGGCAAGCGGCGGCGCATTACCAGCATTGCCGACCTAACGCAGCTCGTCAACCGGGGGTACGTTACCGACGCTGTGGGCAACAGCGGGGCCCCCAATGGATTTATCGCGGGCCTGAAATCCTCTCACGTCGTCATCAACTGCCCGGTCATGGCCCAGCCCGTCAGCCGCTAAGCAGCGGTTGTATAATGTCATAGCTTACGTTACGCCGCAACTTACAGCCGGACTCCGAGGTGCTCTTCGCGCACAAATCAGGAGTCCGGCTGTAAGTTTTAACGGCGTGGGGTGTCTATTCCAGCGAAATCACCTTTTATTCTTTTTCGCCATGAACAACTCCCTGCTCGCTGACCATCCGGCTTCGGCCCCCTCCTATTCGGCTTCGGCCGATTTCCGCTCGGTTGCGCCTTCCTCTACCTTGGAGCGCATCGGCACGCTGCTGCTGCGCTACAGCCTGGTGCTGGTGCTGCTCTGGATTGGCCTGTTCAAGTTCACGCCCACCGAGGCGATGGGCATCAAGCCGCTGTTCGCCAACAGCCCGCTTTTCGCCTGGCTCTACGACGTGCTGAGCGTGCGGACCGTGTCGAACCTGGTGGGCAGCGTCGAAATCCTGGTGGCCGTGCTGATGGCCCTGCGGCCCGTGGCCCCGCGCCTCTCCTACTTCGGCAGCCTGGGCGCGATTGTGATTTTTCTGACCACCGTATCGTTTCTTTTCACCACGCCGGGCGCGTTTGCCGTCGTCGACGGCCTGTGGGTGCCGGGCAGCACGGGCAGCTTCCTCATCAAAGACCTGACGCTGCTGGGCGCGGCCTTTTACACGGCCGCCGAAGCGCGCCGGGCCGTGCGGGCCTAGCCCCGGCCAGCCGGGAGCTGCCTTAGCTGATATTGACCCTCACCCCTTTTCCCCGCCCGATGGAAACTCGTCAGTTCATCTGGTCTTTGGTTGTCATGACCAGCCTGCTGGCGTTGGTCGGGCTGATTCCGCGCAACGACGCCAAGCAAACCAAGCCGAGGGAAGCGGCCGCGCCGGCCGTGGCCGCCTCTGCCGGGGGCTGTTTTTGGCCGCAGCAGGAAATTTTTGGGGAGCTGCGCGGGGTGCAGCGCGTGGTGGCGGGCTACGCCGGGGCACGGCCCCGCACCCCACCTGCGCCCAGGTGGTGCAGGGCGGCACCGGGCACGCCGAAACCGTGCAGGTGTACTACGACCCGCGGCAAATAGAGACGCAATATTTTGCGTCTCGTCGTTGAACGACTTAGTGCAACGATTTTCGAACGGCGCGGCCGACGAGACGCAACATATTGCGTCTCTACTAGAAGCCTAAAAACCTAACAATTGCGCTATTTACAAATAGTTAATCCTTATTTTACCCATGCAAAAAACCATCTTCAACCCTTGGCAGTGGCAAAACGGCCGGGGCTTCGACCAGGCCGTGGAAGTGGCCCACGGCACCCACACCCTCTACTGCGCCGGCCAAACGGCTACCGACACCCAAGGCGTGGCCTCGCAGGCCGACATGCCCGCCCAGCTGCGCAGCGCCCTCGACAACGTGGAGGCCGTGCTAAAAGAGGCGGGCTACACCTAGCCGCAGGTGGTACGCATCAACTACTTCACCACCTCGATTGCCGAGTTTTTCAAACACTACAAAACGGTGGTGGTGAGCTATCTGGACGAGCAGGGTTGCCGGGCGGCCAGCACGCTGGTAGAGGTGCAGGCGCTGGCCTCGCCCAGCTACCGGGTCGAGATTGAGGTGACGGCCGTCCGGTAAACCAGGCTGCGCGGCGAAGGCGCGTTGCCCGATGCCGCGCTGGTGTTTTCACTTTTCTTACGCATTCAAACGCACTGACATGGCAAAATTGTTCGCCGGCAAATCGGCTTTGGTACTTGGCGGCAGCAGCGGCATCGGCAAAGCCGTGGCGCGGCAGCTGGCGCAGGGCGGCGCTTCCGTTTGCATCGTGGGCAACCGCGCCGACAAGCTCGCCGCCGCCGCCGATGAGCTACAGGCCGACGGCAACGTGACGGCCCGGCAGCTGAACCTGGCCGACCGCGCCGAGGTGCGGCGCTTTGCCGCCGGGCTGGCCGAGGAACCCGCCTTCGACCTGCTGGTGAACGCCGCCGGCATCTTCAGCCCCAAACCCTTCTGGGAGCACACCGAGGCCGATTACGATGCCTACCACGAGCTGAACCGGGCCACCTTTCTGCTCACCCAGGCCGTGGTGCGCCCCATGATGGCGGCCGGCCGGGGAGCCATCGTCAACGTGGGCTCGATGTGGGCCAAGCAAGCCGTGCTGGCCACGCCGTCGTCGGCCTATTCGATGGCCAAGGCCGGGCTGCACGCCCTCACCCAGCACCTGGCCATGGAGCTGGGGCCGCACAACATCCGCGTGAATGCCGTGTCGCCGGCCGTGGTGGAAACCCCGATTTACGAGTCCTTCATCGCCCCGGCCGACGTGCACGCGGCCTTGCAGGGCTTCAATGCGTTTCACCCCATTGGGCGCGTGGGCCAGAGCGCCGAAGTGGCCGATACCATCTGCTTCCTGCTCTCGGACCAAACCGCTTGGGTCACCGGGGCCATCTGGGACGTGGACGTCGGCGTGATGGCCGGCCGCAACTAGCGGTTGGTGCGTCGAGCTGTTTCCACTTGTTTATTGAAAACGAATGACTGCTGAACGCCAACGCCTGGCCGAGGCCAACGCACCCGGCTCCCGCTGGCGCAAATTTGGCCCCTACCTCTCGGAGCGGCAGTGGGGCACGGTGCGCGAGGACTACTCGGCCGACGGCAGCGCTTGGGCCCACTGCACCCACAACATGGCCCGCTCCTACGCCTACCGTTGGGGCGAGGGCGGCCTGGCCGGCTTCAGCGACGACCGGCAGCTGCTGTGCCTGGGCCTGTGGAATGGGCAGAACCCCATCCTCAAGGAACGCCTGTTTGGCCTGAATGGGGCCGAAGGCAACCACGGCGAGGACGTGAAGGAGGTGTACTACTACCTCGACGCCACGCCCACGCACGCCTACCAGCGGATGCTCTACAAGTACCCGCAGCACGCGTTTCCTTACGAATGGCTGGTGCAGGAAAACGCCCGCCGGAGCCGCGAGCAGCCCGAATTTGAGCTACTGGACACCGCCATTTTTCACGACGACCGCTACTTCGACGTGGGCGTGGAATACGCCAAGGCCGGCCCCGAAGACCTGCTGCTGCAAATTACCGTGAGCAACCGCGGGCCCGAGGCCGCGCCGCTGCACGTGCTGCCGCAGCTCTGGTTTCGCAACACCTGGGCCTGGGGCAACGACGACTACCGGCCCGGCCTGCAACCCACCGCCGACGGCCGCGCCGTGGCCGTGCGGCACGACGGGCTGGGCGGCGACTTCTGCTTGTACTGCGACCAAGGCCCGGAGTTGCTCTTCTGCGACAACGAAACCAACACCGGCCGCCTCTACGGCACCGCGCCCACCGGCGGGCAGCATTATTTCAAGGACGGCATCAACAACGACCTGGTGCTGGGCGACCCGGCCGCCGTGAACCCCGACCGCGAAGGCACCAAAGCCGCCGCGCACTACGCCCTGCTGGTGCCCGGCGGCGCCACCCAAACCGTGCGCCTGCGCCTGGGGCCAGCCGGCCTCGAAGCGCCGTTTGCCGAGTTCGACCAGCTGCTTGCCCAGCGCCGCCAGGAGGCCGACGAGTACTACGGCCTGCTCCAGAAGGACCTGGCCGACGCCGACGCCGACGCCCGGCTGGTGCAGCGCCAGGCCTGGGCCGGCGTGCCGTGGAGCAAGCAGTTTTATTACTACGACGTGCCCCAGTGGCTGGCCGGCGACCCGGCCTTTCCGCCCCCGCCGCCCGAGCGCGCCCACGGCCGCAACGCCGGCTGGAAGCACCTCAACAACGGCGACATCATCTCGATGCCCGACACCTGGGAGTACCCCTGGTACGCGGCCTGGGACCTGGCTTTTCACTGCCTGCTGCTGGCCCAGCCCGACGCCGGCTTTGCCAAAAACCAACTGCTGCTGCTGTGCCGCGACTGGTGCATGCACCCCAACGGCCAGCTGCCCGCCTACGAGTGGTCCTTCTCCAACGTGAACCCGCCGGTGCACGCCTGGGCCACCTGGCGCGTGTACAAGCAGTGCCAAAAGCAGAACAACGGCGTGGGCGACCTCGACTTTCCGGGCACGGTGTTTCACCGGCTGCTCCTGAATTTTACCTGGTGGGTGAACCGCAAGGACCGCGGCGGGCGCAATATTTTCGAAGGCGGCTTCCTCGGGCTGGACAACATCGGGCTGTTCGACCGCTCGGCCCCGCTGCCCGACGGCACGTTCATCGAGCAAGCCGACGGCACGAGTTGGATGGCCATGTACGCCCTGAACCTGATGCGCATTGCCCTGGAGCTGGCCCAGACCATGCCCCTCTACCAGGATTTGGCCAGCAAATTCTTCGAGCACTTCCTCTACATCGCCGGGGCCATGACCAACATGGGCGACGAGGAACATGGGCGACGAGGAAAAAGACCTCTGGGACGACGAGGACGAGTTTTACTACGACGTGCTGCACACGCCCGAAAACGGCCGCCAGTTCCTGAAAACCCGCTCCATCGTGGGCCTGATTCCGCTGTTTGCCGTGGAAGTGCTCGACGACGAGGTGCTGCAAGCCGTGCCGCAGTTCGTGGCCCGGCTGAGTTGGTTTCTGGAAAACCGGCCCGCGCTGGCCAGCCTGGTGAGCCGCTGGCAAGAGCCCGGCACGGGCCAGACCCACCTGCTGAGCCTGCTGCGCGGCCACCGCGTGAAGCGCCTGTTGGCCCCGACAAGCGCCTGCAAAACGACCCCAATTTCCGCGATTACCTCTGGTTCCACGAGTACTTCCACGGCGACACCGGCCGGGGCCTCGGCGCCAGCCACCAAACCGGCTGGACCGGCCTCATCGCCAAGCTGTTGCAACCCCGCGCATGAGCATTGCCTTCGACCAAGCCGCCCTGGCTGATTTGGGGGCCGACCTGGGCCGCGAGTGGCTCGAAACCAACGGCCTCGGCGGCTGGGCCAGCGCCACGCTCAGCGGGGCCTCGTCGCGCCGCTACCACGGGCTGCTGGTGGCCGCCACCGCCCCGCCCGTGGGCCGGCAGGTGCTGCTGGCCAAGCTCGACGAGACGTTGATACTGGCCGATGGCCAGACGTTTGAGTTGGGCTGCAACCAATATCCCGGCGCGGTGCAGCCGCAGGGCTACCGGTATTTGAAGGCGTTTTCCCGCAACCTTTTTCCCGTGTTCGAGTACGAAGCCGGCGGCGTGCGGCTGCGCAAAACCGTGGCCGCCGTGCACGGCCACAACACCACGCTGGTGGTGTACGAGGTGCTGGCCGCGCCCACGCCCTTTGTGCTGGAGCTGCTGCCCCTGCTGGCCGGGCGCGACTACCACGGCCTGGGCCACCACGACCCGGCCGCCGAACCCACGTTTCAGCGCCAGGGCGACACCCACCAGGTGCGCCCCCGCCCCGAATCGGCGGAGTTGTTTCTGGCCCTGCCGGGCGCCGGGTTCGAAGCCCGGCCCACGTGGTTTTACCGGCTCGAATACGCCCAGGAGCGCGAGCGGGGCCAGGATTTTCAGGAAGATTTGTTCAGCCCCGGCCTCTTCCGGCGCGCCCTGCAAGCCGGCGACACCTTCGGCCTGATTATCTCAACCGACCCACCCGGCACGGAAACCGCCGAAGAGCTGCTGGCCGGCGAGCGGGCCCGGCGCACGGCGCTGCTGGCGGCCGTGCCCCCCGCCGACGCCCGGCGCCGCGCCCTCACGCTGGCCGCCGACCAGTTCGTCGTGCGCCGGGCGGTTGACTTAAACACCGTCATCGCCGGCTACCACTGGTTCACCGACTGGGGCCGCGACACCATGGTTGCGCTGCCCGGCCTGTGCCTGGCTACCGGCCGCTTCGCCGAGGCCCGGCGCATCCTGCGGGCTTTCGCCGGAGCCGCCAGCGAAGGCCTGGTGCCCAACCGCTTCCCCGACTCCGACGCCGCCCCCGAGTACAACACCGTGGACGCCACGCTGTGGTTTTTCGTGGCCACTTACCAGTATTTGCAGGATGCCGACGACTGGGAGTTCGTGCGCGAGCACCTGCTGCCCGTGCTGGCCGATGCGCTGGCCTGGCACCGGCGCGGCACCCGCTACGGCATCCACGCCACCGCCGACGGCCTGCTGAGCGCCGGCGCGCCCGGCCAGCAGCTCACCTGGATGGACGCCCGCGTGGGCAACCGGGTGGTGACGCCCCGCCAGGGCCAGCCCGTGGAGGTGCAGGCCCTGTGGTACAACGCCCTGCGCATCGGGGCCGAGCTGCTGGCCCGCGCCGGCCAGCCCGCCGCGGCCGGGGAATGGGCCGCTCTGGCCAAGCAAACCCATGCCTCCTTCCAAACCAGCTTTTGGAACGAGGCCGGCGGCGGCCTCTACGACTGCCGCGACCCCGCCGGCCAGCCCGACGCCAGCCTGCGCCCCAACCAGCTGCTGGCCCTGAGCCTGCCGTTTCCGCTGCTGGCCGGCGAGCGGGCCGCGCGGGTGCTGGCCACCGTGGGGCAGCACCTGCTCACGCCCGTGGGCCTGCGCAGCCTCGCCCCTTTCGAGCCCGCCTACTGCCCGCGCTACGAAGGCGGCCCGTCAGCGCGCGACGGGGCCTACCACCAAGGCACCGTCTGGAGCTGGTGGCTGGGGCCGTACTGCGACGCGCTGGTGGCCGTGCACGGCCCCGAGGCCGGCCCGGCGCGGGTGCGGGCCGTGCTCGATGGCTTCGCGTTTCACCTGGCGGAAGCCGGCGTGGGCAGCGTGTCCGAAATCTTCGACGGCGACGCGCCCCACACGCCCCGCGGCTGCGTGGCCCAGGCCTGGGGCGTGGCCGAAGTGCTGCGCGTGGCCGTACGCTACGGTGGCGCCTAGCGGCCGCCCGGTGCGACCGGGGTGGCCTGCCCGCTGCTTTCTGCTCTTTCCCCTCTTCTCATTTTACCTCTTTTACCGATGCTGAATTCCACTGCCCTGCAATCCGTTCCCACCGTTTCGTCCGCCCCTACTGCGCGGCCCGCCCCGGTGGTCTGGCTCGATGCCACCATGCCCATCCGCAACGGCATGGTGCACTGGCCCGACAACCTGGGCGTGACGGTGCGCCGCACCCTGAGCCTGGCCACTGGGGCCGCTGCCAACGTCACCGAGCTGCACCTGAGCGCGCATACCGGCACCCACGTCGATGCCCCGCTGCACTTTCTGGCCGACGGGGCCGATGTGGCCGCCCTCGACCTGCGCACGCTGATGGGCCCCGCCCTGGTGGTGGCCATCGCCGACCCGCACTACATTACCCTGCAGGAAGTGCGCAGCCTGCCGCTCACCGCCGGCGACCGGGTGCTGTTCAAAACCCGCAACTCGGATGCCGACTGGAGCACCCAGCCTTTTCAGCCCGATTTCGTGCGCCTCGACGCCCACGCCGCCCACTACTTGCAAGCGCTGGGCGTGGTGTGCGTGGGGGTCGACTACCTGTCCGTCGGGCCGGCCGACACGCACCTCGCCCTGCTCGGGGCCGGGGTCACGGTTATCGAAGGCCTGGCATTGCAGCACATCGCGCCCGGCCGCTACGAATTGCTTTGCCTGCCGCTGCCCATCGTGGGCAGCGACGGGGCCCCGGCGCGGGTGCTGCTACGGGCCGTTTAAAAGGCGCTTAGCTGCCGGCTGTTGGCTTACTATCGATTTTTCTTCCTCCATTTTAACAAGCTAACGGCCAACAGCTGGCAGCTGACAGCTAAAAGCATGGATAACAAACCCCAAATCGGCCTCATCGGCCTGGGCAAAATGGGTGCTTCGCTGGCCCAGCAAGCGGCCGAAAAAGGCTACCCCGTGGTGGGCATGGATTTGAAGCCCCGCCCCGACCTCAAAACCACCAACCTGCGCGTGGTCACGAGCCGCACCGAGCTGGTGCAGCAGCTGGCGCGGCCCCGCAAAATATTTCTCTACATCCCGGCCGGCGCGGCCGTCGACCACCTCATCGACGAGTTGAGGGCTACCTGCACACCGGCCCCGCCGGCAGCGGCCACTACGTGAAGCTGGTGCACAACGGCATCGAGTTCGGGATGCTACAAGCCATCGGCGGAGGCGTGGACCTGCTCACCCACTACCGCGCCCCGCTCGACATTAGCGCCGTGCTGGGCTTGTGGAACAACGGCTCGGTGGTGCGCTCCTGGCTGATTGACCTGATGAAAAAGCAGTTCGACGAACACCCTGCCTTCGACGTGCCCGGCTACATCGAAGACACCGGCGAGGTGAACTGGCTGGTGGCCGACGCCCTGCGCATGGAAGTTCCCATCCCGGTCATTACGCAGGCCGCGATGCAGCTCTTTACCTCCCGCGACGAAACCAAGACCTGGGCCAAATCCATTGCGATGATGCGCCACGGCTTCGGCGGCCACCCCTTCGGCGAGGACAAAGGCCTGCAGCACGAGCGGCAGTATGGGCAAGTCGAAGGCTTCCCGGCCGGAGCCGCGCAGACCTGAGCGCAGCTCCGGCCGGCCACCATTCCCGATGGGCGGCCGAAACCTTGGCCGAAACAGCCGTTAACGGGTGCCTCCCGCCGGCCGCGGGGCCAGGGCCTCAACGGCTGCCAACGTGGTGGCTACCTGCACAGTGGCCTGCAACGTGCGGTGTACGGGGCACTTCTCGGCTATTTCCACGAGCCGCGCCCGCTGTTCGTCGGTGAGGGGCCCGGCCAGTTCCAGGTGGCGCTTGATGCGCTCCGGGGCGCCGGCGGGCCGTTTGTGGCGCAGGTGCACCCGCACCTCGGTCAACGGCCACTGCTTGCGCGCGGCGTAGAGGCGCAGGGTCATGGCGGTGCAGCTGCCGAGCGCGGCCAGCAGCAGGTCGTAGGGATTGGGCCCCAGGTCGGTGCCGCCGGCCGCGGCGGGCTCGTCGACCAGAAAAGTGTGCGTGCCGGCTTGCACTTCGGTTAGCAAACCGCTTACCCCCAGGCGAGCAACGATGGTGTGCGCCGTGGGCAGCGGCGCGGCGGGGGCCGCGGTG
The DNA here is from genome assembly GCA_964242365.1 of uncultured Hymenobacter sp. Taxonomy (GTDB): domain Bacteria; phylum Bacteroidota; class Bacteroidia; order Cytophagales; family Hymenobacteraceae; genus Hymenobacter. Next base: position 18,177 of record CAXTCS010000002.1, read on the forward strand.
AGGTAACGGCCGGCCCAGGTGCCGATGAGCTGGCCCACGTACACCGCATCGGCCCGACGGCTGAGCAGGTGGTCGGCCCCGTCGAGGGAAATGAAGCTCTTGGGCTGCTGGGCTTGTTTGTAGAGGTGGGCCGCCTCGCCAATGCCGACCACCGCATCCTGCGGGCTGTGCAGGATGAGCAGGGCCCGCCCGCCATCCGGGGCTACGGCGTGCCGGCTGGCGGCCTGGGCATCGGCCACAAACTGTTGCTTTACCTCAAACGGCCGCCCGCCCACCTGAATCGTGGCGCGGCCCGCCGCCTCAATTTCAGCCAATTGCCCGGTGAAATGGTGGGTGATGTGCCCCGGCGAGGCCGGCGCGCCCAGCGTGGCCACGGCCCGCACAAACGGCAGCTGCCGGCTGGCCTGCACCACGGCCGTGCCGCCCCACGAATGCCCAACCAGCAGCTGCGGGGCCGCGTAGTGCGCCGCCAGAAACTGCGCGGCCGCCACCAGGTCGGCCACCATCGACGAGAAGTTGGTGTCTGAAAATGCGCCTTCGCTGTGGCCCAGGCCCGTAAAATCGAACCGCAGCACGGCCAGGCCCTGCCGCTGCAACTCGCGGCTGATGTGCACCGGCGCGTCTTATTCCTTGGTGCAGGTGAAGCAGTGCGCAAAAATGACATACGCCTGGGGCGGGCCGGTCGCCGGCAAATCGAGGCGGGCCGCCAGCAACTCGCCGCGGTGGTTGGGAAACTGAACGTCGAGGGAGGGCATGGCAGGGGACGAAAAGCACGGCTGAGCGGTGAGCAATTCGGCTGACGCGCCCGGCCGCTACTCCTTGCAGCCGCGCCATCGCTGCGACCATCGCTACGGCCCCGAGCCATTGCTTGGTTACGCCGTTTGCTCGCGGAAGCCCGCCGGCGGCCCGTTCTTGAACGATACCAACGATTTTTGCTCAACGGCGAGATGCAAATACGCGTCTCCACATCGGCGAGCCGCCTTTCTAAACAGCTTCTTAAACTATGTCGCAGCAACTACGTGCGCATCTCGAAAAAATAGTACCGCTCACCGACGAGGACTTTGCGCGGGTGCTGGCCCGCTTTACCCGTCGGCAGTTCAAAAAACACCAGTTTCTGGTTCAGCCAGGCGAGCTCGTCAAGTACAACTATTTCGTGCTGGCGGGGCTGCTGAAGCTGGTGTATACCGACGCGGTTGGCAAGCCGCACATCCTCTCGTTTGCGCTGGAAGACTGGTGGGAAACCGACTTCCCGGCCTACTACACCCAGGTGCCCGCCACCCTGTCGTTGGAGTGCCTGGAAGATACCGAAGTACTCTGCCTGGCGCTGGCCGAATACCACGCCCTGTGTATCGAGTTGCCCCAGCTGGCCCGGTTCTTCCTGCAAAAATCGGCGCTGGGGGCCATTGCCGCGCAACAGCGCCTGCTGTCGCTGCTCACCACTTCGGCCCAGGAGCGGTACGCGCAGCTGCTCGGAAAATATCCGGCGCTGGGGCAGCGAATCTCCAAAACTCTGCTGGCCTCCTACCTGGGCGTGTCGCGCGAAACCCTGAGCCGGCTCAAAGCCTAGCGTGACTTGGCGCACAGCAAAATAGTGCGCGAAGTCACGCATTAGCAGGGGGCTGGGGTCGGAAATTTGCAGGGCCAATGACAACCGACAATCAGTTTAAGTACCGCGCATGAAAACCATCGCAACGATTGTAGCCCTGGCGGCCCTGGCCGCCGGGCCAGCCCTCGCCCAAACCAAAAAACCCAAGCTCATGGAAACCACCCCCACCACCGCCAAAGCCACCACTTTCAACCTCGGGGCCGCCTCCGAGCACGCCAACACCCTCATCAGCCAGGGCTACAGCGTCAACGGCACCATCTACATCTCGGGTCAATACTCCCACGACACGCAGGACGCGGTGGTGGGCGTGGGCGACTTCGAGGCCCAGGTCCGGCAGACCCTCAAAAACATCGACCGGGTGCTGGCCGGCTTCCACGTCACGAAAAACAACATCGCGGAAGTGGTGGTGTATCTGACGAACCCGCGCGAGCAGGCGGCGGCGCTGGCCCCGCTGCTGCAGGAATACATGGGCGCCCACCGCCCGGCCGGCACGGTCATCGGCACCACGGGCCTGTGGTACCCGGAGCAGCTGATTGAAATCCGGGTCGTCGCGCACGCCAACTAGCCACGGTGGGCCACCGCTCTCAGAAATCGGGCGGTGGCTCACAGCGGCATTGAATAGCCGCAGCGCAACTTTGCCGGGCGCGAAGCTGCTTGGCTATTTCCCCCAAGCACCACATCAATACCAAGGCAAGCACCCGGCAATGCGAGGCTGGCTACAGCATGGCCTTTTCCCGGTCGGGCTCGCCAGCCGTGGGCACTTTGTTTGTGCCGATGATGTAACGCAGGCCTTTGTCGTAGCTAAAGTAGCTCCAGCCCCAGTTCAGCAGCACGGTGAGGCGGTTGCGGAAGCTCACCAGGGCCAGCACGTGGATGAGGCCCCAGGCCGCCCAGGCCAGGAAGCCGCCCAGGTGCAGGTCGCGGCCGAAGAGCTTGACGTCGGCCACGGCGCGCTTGCGGCCGATGGTGGCCATGCTGCCTTTGTCGGCGTAAGCGAAGGGTTGCTGGGCTTGGCCGGCCAGGCGGCGGGCCAGGTTCTGGCCCAGGCGGCGGCCCTGTTGCAGGGCGGGCTGGGCCATCATGGGGTGGCCGTCGGGGAAGGCTTCGCTGGGCATGGCCGCGATGTCGCCGAGGGCGAAAACGTTGTCGTAGCCATCAACCTGGCTGAACTCGCTGACCTGGTAGCGGTTGCCCTTGCGCAAGCATTCCGGCCGCAGCCCCTCGATGGGCGCCCCCGTGACCCCCGCTGCCCAAATCAGGGTGCGGGTGATGAGTTTTTCGCCGGTATTGAGCACCGCCGTGTAGCCGTCGTAGGACACCACTTTGCGGTCCATCCAGAGCTGAATGCCGAGGTGTTGCAGGTATTCCTGGGCCTTGGCCGAGGCGTGGGCCGACATGCCCTTGAGCAGCAGCGGGCCGCTTTGCACCAGGTGAATGTCCATTTCCTTGAAATCCAACTCGGGGTAGTCCCTGGGGAAAACGTGGGTGCGCAGCTCGCTCAGGGCCCCGGCCATTTCGACGCCGGTGGGGCCGCCGCCCACAATCACGAAATCGAGCAGGCTGTTGAGCTGCTCCTCATCGCCGAGTTGCAGGGCCGTCTCGAAGTTGCTGAGAATGGTGTTGCGCAGGCTGATGGCGTCTTCGACGCTCTTGAGCGTGACGGCGTGGCGGGCCAGCTCGTCGTTGCCGAGGTAGTTGGGGGCGGCCCCGGTAGCCAGCACCAGGTAGTCGTAGTGAATTTTCCCGATGGAGGCCTCCACCACCTGGGCGGCGGCGTCCACGCGCAGCACCTCGGCCAGCCGGAAATACAGGTTGGGTTGTGCGTAGAGAACGGAGCGAAACGGCGCCACGATGGAATCGGCTTCGAGCCCGGCCGTGGCCAGCTGGTAGAGCAGCGGCTGAAAGGCGTGGTAGTTCTGCTTGTCGAGCAGCACCACCTGCACCGGGGCGTTGGCCAGTTCCTTCGCCAGGGCCAGTCCGGCAAAGCCACCGCCCACGACAACCACCCTGGGCAAGCCCGAATCTTCGATTTTTGCTAAGCCGTCCATACTGGGCAACACAAGGGTAAGGTACGTGATAGAGCCGCCGTTACTTAATTCGCTCCAGGTGCCAGGTGCCCACGGGCGGCCCGTCAAGGGCATTGCCGGCTGCCGGGGCCAGCCGCAGGGGCCGGACGGGGTTGGCGGGCAGCGTGGGTTGGTCGGGCGCGGTGAAGGTCGGGCCGCTGTCGGTGCCGGCGTCGTAGGCGCGGGCCGGCACGGCGCGGCTCGCCACCCACTGCCCGTCGGAGCCGAGCAGGCTTTCGTTTTCCAGGGCGGCAAACCAGTCCGGGCTGGGCGCAATCATCGTCACCACGGTCAGGCGCGGGTGCGCGGCATCGAGGCGAATCGTGTCGGTGAGGGTGCCGGGCGACGCGGTGCGGTCGCGGCCGTCGAGCAAGCCCCCGGCCGCGCCGGCCCCGCGCAGCGTGCCGATTTCGGCGCGCAGCGCGGCGTTGTTGCCCAGCTCGGCCACGTTTTTGATGCCCAGGCTGGCCAGCTGGCCTTCCTCAAACACGAGGCCGTTGGCCTTGTGCGATAAGCCAATCAGCGGCGAGAAGTGCCCCCCGGCCGGGAAATTGGCGTGGGTGGCGGCGCTCCATGTCGCCTCGAACGTAACGCGGTAGAGCGCCGACCCGGCCGCCGGAACGGAAGGAGCCGGGGCGGGCGCTACGGCGTCGGCTTCTTTTTTGCAACCGCTGAGCGCCAGCAAAGCCAGCGCGGGCAGCCAGGTTTTCGACCAGTTCATGGGTTGGGCGACAAGTGCTTACAACGCGGCGGCCACCTGGCGCACGCTGGCGCGGTGGCGGTAGTCGGGGTTGAAAAAGGCGAACTTGATTTTGCCGTCGCGGCCGATGACGTAGGTGGCGGGCACGGGCAGCACGGCCGTATCGAGGCCGTTGGCTTTTTTTAGGTCGATGCCAAAGCCCTGGTACTTGGTGGCGGTGGCGTCGTCGACCGTGAAGGCCGTTTTGTAGGCTTTCATGATGGTCAGGTTGTCGTCGTGCACGATGGGGAAAGCCGCCTTGGTTTTGGCCACCGTCTTGTCGATGTTTTCCTGCGTTTCGGGCGTTACCACCACCACCTGCGCGCCTTTGCCCGTGAGCACCTGCAACGAATCCTCCAACTGGCTCAGCTCTTTGCTGCAGTAGGGGCACCACTGCCCGCGGTAGAAATACAGCACCACGGGGCCTTTTTTCAGCAATTGTTTCAGCTCCACCGAGTGGCCGGCGGCGTCTTTGGCTTTGAAAGCGGGCGCGGTTTCGCCCACGGCGAGGGCCGAGGCGGTAAGCGGCGCGGCGGGGGTTTGGGCCAGGGCGGGCCCGGCGGCCAGCAGCAGGCCCGCGGCTATTTGGAAGGGTTTGGTCATGAGCGCAGGCAGCTGCCTGAAGAAAAAAAGGGGGTTGTTTTCGCAGTAGACACCCCCCCGGCCGCATCCTTACACGGCGCACTGCAATTAATTGCGGTGCGTCTCCCGTCGCCGAACTCACCCCCTTGCACCGGCCGATGAATGGACCACCGTTTTGGACCGACCTTCTCCCCGCGAAAACTTCGGCCGCCAACTCTTGCAAAGCCAGCGGCGGCAAGGCATCCGGCGGTTGGGCCGGCCCTTCGGCTCTTGCGTGTTTGGGGTTTTAGTAAAACGCTGTTTCCGTCCGGCCGAGCTGGTCGAAGCAGGACTCGAAAATCAAATTCCCAACACGCTCTAAAAAACAATTGCGCTACTTCGCGGCCAAGTCGCACCCCTCAAGCGGCAGCCCGGCGCAGTGTTGGCCGAAGTCGGTCAGCGCGGCGGCCACCACGCCGGGCACTTCCAAGGGCAGCAGGTGGCCAGCCCCCGCCACTTCCTCGAAGGAGGTGCCGGCCGGCAGATGCGGCAGGGTATGCTGCCGTTGCGTGGCCAGCGTAATGGCGCGGTCGGCGGCGCCCACCAGCAGCCGGCAGGGCACCTGCACCTGTGACACAAGCGCCGAAATGTCCTCGCGTGAGCCCCGTTCCAGCCAGGCGTTCCAGGCCGCGCGGCTGGTCCGCAGGTTGTCCTGCACCACCAGCTCGCGCACGCGGGCCGACAAGGGAGCGGCCGTGATAAAAGCCAGGGTTTTCTCGGCTTCGGCGGGCTGGCCGTAAGCGGCCAGGCCGGCGGCGCGGTTGGCCTTCGTTATCGGCTCCGACCCAGGGGGCGAAGGGGCCACCCCCACGCCCCCGGTGCCGGGGCGGGTGGTGATGAAGTGGATGGCGGGATGGGCGTACCAGGTACCCAGCAGGACCTTGAGCACCGCCGCCGCGGCGATGCCGCTCCCCGCCTGCGCCAGGCCGTACCAAAGCGCATCGGCCCGCCCTATCCGGCCCAGCTGCCAGAAAGCCAGCGTAATGGCGGGGTTGATGTGGCCCCCCGACCGCCGGCACCACGGGATGTAGGCCAAGGCCGCGATGACCAGCCCCATCCCCAGGCCCATTGGCACGCGGCGCCAGGCGGGGCCGGCCCCGTGCGCCACCAGCAGTTGGTGCACGGGCGAGGCCGGGTGCTCCAAGGCCACCGTCAGCAGGCTGGCGCAGGCCATAAAGAGGGCCAATCCCCCGGCCTCGGCCAGGTAGCAGGGCCAATGAGCGGGCAAGGCAGCAGCGAGTTCGGTGCGTAACGACATCGGGGCGGGCAGCTAGGCAACAGAATAAGAGCCGCCGGGTGATGAGGAACTTGCGCAACGCAGCTGCGGGCCGCAGGGCCGGTCCCCCAGTGCGCAGGCGTCTCGCCGGCTACCGGCGCGGTTGCGGTCGCTGGACAAGCCGCGCAGGCCCGTGGCCGCGCCGGTCAGGGCCCGCCGGGCCTTTCACAGGGCCGCCAGCCGGCCGCCGTCCACCACCAACGTGGTGCCGTTGATGAAGCTGGCTTCGGGCGAGGCCAGAAAGCAGATGGCGGCGGCCAGCTCGTCGGGGGTGCCGACTTGGCCCGTGATTTTCTCTTTACCGCTCTTTAGGTTGGGGTTGCTCCAGAGCAAAGGCGTATCCACGGCACCGGGGGCCACCGCATTGATGCGGGCGTGGGCGTGCGGGATTTCCTGGCTCAAACCCCGCACGAAGGCTTCAACGGCGCCTTTGCTGGCGGCGTAGGGCACCACGTTGGGGGTCGTCTCGTGGGCGTGCACCGAGCTGACAGCCACAATGGCCCCGCCTTTCATGTGGGGCAAACACAGCTGACAGAGCCGAAACAAGGCCCGCACGTTCACGTTCATCACGTGGTCCCATTGCTTGGGGTTGAGCTGAAGCAGCGGCTCAAAGGTCATGAGCGCGGCGTTGCTCACCAGCACATCGACGCGGCCCCAGGCGGCCAAGACTTTGCGCACGGCCACTGCCAGCGCCGCGTCCCGTCCCACGTCGGCCCGAATGAGCAGGGCCTCACCGCCGGCCGCTTGTATTTCCTTCACCAATTCGCGCCCGCCGTGGGTGGTGTCGCGGTCCAGCAGGGCCACGCTGCCGCCTTCGCGGCCCAGTTGCAGGGCCACGGCTCGCCCGATGCCCGACGTGGCACCCGTCACCAGGCAAATCTTATTGTTGAAACGCGGCATATCGAAACGGGGCGCAGTACGTGCGTTGGCGGGGTGATAAACGGGCGTGCTGCTGGAGCGAAAGTTTCCTGTTCTGCTGCCGATTTCAGGAAAGATGAGGGCAGCGGCCGGAAGCAATGCCAAGACGGCAGCTCGGCCCAGGGCGTTCAGGAGGCTACTTGAAAAGCAGAAGACGCGAGAACAGGGCGTGGAAGCCAGTTGCCGCTTTAGGTTGAACGCTCGGGCAAGGAGACAGTTATCACGTATTTACAACAATTTCAATCTTTCCCGGCCCAGGTTCCGTCCGGCTGCGCCCGGCCAATTCAAGGAAAAACCTTTGAACAGGGCCCGACGACGGGTTAAATTGCCTTTCGCGGCCCCGCTTATTGCCGGTGCCGGGCTTGCCGGCCTGGGCGGGCATCAAACAATCCGCAGCGCGGTGCTGGCCGGGGCCCAGGCCTCCCGGCAGCAGACCGGGCACGAGGCGCCGGCGTTACGGTCCAGGTGCTGCGCGTGGCCGCAACTGACGCAGGCGTAGAGGCCCGCCGCATCCGCCTGGCGGACCGCGTTTTTCCGCTCGGGCCAGATGGGCAAGCCCGGGCGCACGTCCGCATCCAAGTAAAAAAATACGCTGAACCCGCCGGTGTCTTCGATGTAGGCGCGGCGGACCTGGCCCAGGTGCTCGACTTGCTTCTGGCGCAGCTCGCCAAACAGCTCTTTCTGCGTGAGGTTCTGCTTGGTGAAATTGGCCAGGCAGAGCCGCCCGTCCTCCACCAGCAGCACGGGCTTGCCTTCCAGCCAGTCGCTGAAGCGCGGAAACCGCTCGGTGAGCCGGTTGAAGAATACATACAAGGCGCTGACCACGATGAATACCACGGCCGCGGAAAGCACGGCCGTATTGCCGTACATCATCGTGTCGCCGGCCGCCGAGCCCAGGCCCAGCAGGATGCTGAGCTCAAAAATGGACAATTGTCGCACCCCGCGCCGGCCCATCACGCGCAAGGCGCCCAGCAGCATCAGGTAGGTGACCACGCAGCGCAGGACAACTTCCAGCAAGAACAAGGGCGGCGCATCGGCCGAAAACAGGATGCGGTGCCAGTTAAATGGCTGGATGGGAACGTCAGCAAACATGAAAACCAGGTTATAAGGTGAAGCCGAGCTTAGCACCGAAGCGCCGGCCCCGGCAGGGCGCCCAACCCCGGCCCCGGCCGGCGGGCCGGCCGGGCCGGGACAATCGCATTTCCGGCTACAAAGCCCGTCCCAGGTACACGCGGAACGTGGCGCCTGCCCCCACCTCGCTGTCCACTTCGAGGCGGCCGCCGTGGGCGCGCAAGAGGCGATTGACCAGGTAAAGGCCCACGCCGGTGCCTTCCACGTGGGCGTGGAAGCGGCGGAACAGCTGAAACAGCTCGGCGCCGTGCCGAGCGGCGTCGAAGCCCAACCCGTTGTCCTGGACGCGCAGCACGGGCTGGCCGCCGTCGAGCCACAGCGAGAGGTGGACGCGGCCGGGCCGGGCGGGGTCGGCGTACTTGAAGGCGTTGCTGAGCAGGTTGAGCAGCACGGTGTGCAGGCTGGCGCGCGGGTAGGTGAGCGTGGGCCGGACGGCAAAGTCGGTGGTGATGCGCGCGCGCGCGGCCCGGACCTGGGGCTCCAGGGCGTGCAGCACGTCTCCGACCAACGCCTCCAGCGCCACGGGCTCGGCCTGGGCCTGGGCCATTTGTTGGGCCTGCCCCAGCGCGGCCAGGTCATCGAGCGAGGCGCGAAGCTGGCGCAGGGCCTGCTCCACCAAGGGCACGAGCAGGGCTTCCTCGGCGGGGTCGGCGAAGGTGGCGGCGCGGCGCAGCTCCTCAAACAGCCCCGCCAGGTTGATAACGGGCAGCTTCAGGTCGTGGCTGGCGGCGTGCACGAAGCTGTCGAGGTCTTGGTTGATAAACGCGAGCTGGTCGTTGCCTTGGCTCAGCGCGGCATTGGCCTGCTCGGTTTCGCGCAAGCTGGTCTGTAGCTGGGCGGTGCGCTCGGCCACGCGCGCCTCCAGCTCCCGGTTGAGCTGTTGCAGGGACTTCTGCGTCCGGCGCAGCTCCCGGGCTTGCGCCTGGATTTCGGCGTTGGAAACCGACAGCTTTTCGTTGGCCAAAGCCAGCTGCTGGTTGCTCACGGAAAGCTGGTCGTTGGTGGCGTCCAGCTCCTCATTGGCCGCCACCAGCTCCTCCACGCTGACCGTAAGCTGCTCGACCGTGATGGACAGCTCTTCGTTGGCCAGGCCCAATTGATGAGAAGTGCAAAGCGGCTGCGGCCCGCGGGCTTCCGCTTGCTGGCGGGCCTGCACGTGCGTGCTCACATCGTAGGCGGACAGGAGCAGCCCTTTTACTGCGCCCGTCGCGTCAAGCGAGGCCTGGCCGATAAAGCTGAAGTACACCCGCCCGCGCCGGCCGGGGCTGGCGGCGTCCAGGTACGTCACTTCTTCGTAGCCGTAGCACGTTTTGCCGGTGCAATACGCCTCGTCGAGCAAGGCGAAAAAGCGTTGTTCTTGCAGCTCCGGCAGGGCCACGCGCAGGGGCAAGCCGGCCAGGGACCGGCCGCCAAACAGCTCCCGAAACAGCTTGTTGGCAACCGTAATCATGTGGTCGGGCCCGGCCAGACTGGCCATGCAGGCCGGGGAGTTCCGCATCAGCACGAGCAGCTGCTGCCGCACTTCGGCCTCGGCGTGCACTTCCCGTTCGGCCCGCAATTGGACCTCCACGTCCGGCTGGGCCACGCGGCCAGGGTCAGAAGACGGAGCAGCATTTAGCATCGGCATTCGGGAAAAGAGTGATTTTTTTCTGGAGAAATCGCGGGTGGGCGGAGGGTTTTAGCGAGAAGCTTCGCTGCCTGAAAAACTTGGCCTGGCACGGAAAGTTCGGTTTGCGGGCCGACTGCTGCAACGCAACGGCGCGGGCACCCGCCGGCCCGCCACGAGCAGGGCGCGCGCGCCGTGGCCGTCGGGGCAGGGCAAAAGCGTCAGGCGGCGGCCTCTGCCGATGACGCCCGGCTCAAAGGCGCCCTTTGGTTTGGCAACGGAAAACCCGGTTTCCAGCAATGCCTGCTCGGCGGTGGATAACCGGGTTTTGGCGGGCGCCGGCTTGATAGTCATTGAGATGGGGCCGTTAAGCTACACTCACTCCGCAAACGCCTGGCCGTGGTAGGCCGGCAGCTCGAACGCGAAGCACGTGCCCTGGCCCTCGCGGCTCGTGACGCGCAGCTCGCTGCCGTGCAGCTCCACCATTTTGCGGGCAATGGCCAGGCCGAGGCCGCAGCCGTTTTGACCCTTTGCCGGCTCCGGCCCGGCGCGGTAGTGCCGGTCGAAGATGTGGGGCAGGTCGGCGGCGGCAATGCCCCGGCCGGTGTCGCTGATTTCGAGCCGCAGGTTCCGGGGGTCTTCGGCGGCGGCCACCGCCACGCGCACCCGGCCCCCGGCCGGCGTGTAGTGCAGGGCGTTGTCGAGCAGGTTTTGCAGCACGCGCTGCACCATGCCCGCGTCGGCGCAGGCCAGCGGCAGGCCGGGCGGGTGGTGCGCTTCCAGGCGCACGGTGCGGGCCTGGGCCACGGGCTTCAGGTTCGAGAGCAGGTCGTGCACCAGCTCGGCCACCCCAAACGGCTCGGGCTGGGGCAGCAGCTGCCGGGCTTCGAGCTTGCTCAGCTCGAAGAGTTCCGCCACCAGCCGCTCCAGCGTGTGGGCATTGTGGAGCACGGTGCGCAGGTAGGTTTGTTGCTCGGCGGGCGCCAGGGCGGTGTGCTGGCGCAGGAGGATTTCGACGTAGCCTTTGAGGCTGGTCAGGGGCGTGCGCAAGTCGTGCGAGACGTTGGCCATCAGCTCCCGCCGCTGCCGGTCGTTGGTTTCCAGCGCTTCGACGGCCTGCTGGGTGCGGGCCGCCATGCCGTTGAAGGCCGCCAGCTCGCCCAGCTCATCGCCCGGCCGAATGCCCGTCACGCGGGTGCCGTAGTCGCCGCCTTGCAGGCGGCGCACGGCCGCCGCCAGCCGGTCCAGGGTGCGGGTGAGCAACGAAATCAGCAGCAGCCCGACGACCAGCACGCTGCCCACCGCCAGGGCCAGCGTGCCCAGCAGCAGGCGCTGGCGCGGCGCGGCCGGCTCGTCGGCGGCCAGCCGCCAACCCACCGTAATGTAGAGGTAGCCACGCGGCGCGCCGGCGCGGGTGCGCAGCAGCGCGGCCGAAAACAAGGTCGGGACATCCGCCGGCTGGCGCGGGTCGGGACCCCAAATGGGCAGCGCCGTGCGCGGCCCCAAAAACGCCCGGATGGGTGCCAGCGGCACCTGTGTTAGCTTCACTTCGCCGGGCCCGGCCGAGGCCCGCAAAATGCGGCCGTCGAGGCCCACCAGGTAGCGCCGGGCGAGCGGATTGATGCCCGCGTCGGCCCCAAAGGCTTGCCGCAGGGCGGCTTCGGAAATCGTGTTCGTGCGCTCGTCGGGGCGGAGCGCCGGGGCCACCGAGGCGGCCAGCGCGTAGTTGCGGCGCTGGATTTCCTCGGCCGCGTACTCGTCGGCGGGGCCCATCAGCAGCCAGGCATACGCCCCGCTCACGCCCAGCAGCAACGCCACGAACAGCACGGAAAGCCGGACCTGTAGTCCTTTGGGGCGCCACCACATCAGTTCGGGGACGCCAAGGGTTCGTCGTTCAGCTTGTAGCCCACGCCCCACACCGTCAGCACGTAGTCGGGCTTGGCCGCGTCGCGCTCAATCTTCACGCGCAGGCGGTTGATGTGCGAGTTGACCGTGTGCTCGTAGCCGACGTAGGTGTAGCCCCAGACCAGCTCCAGGAGCTCGGCGCGGGCAAAGGTGCGGCCGGGGTGGCGCAGCAAGAGCACCAGCAAATCAAACTCCTTCACCGTCAGCTCGGCCACCCGGCCGTCTATCGTCACGCGGTGCCGCTCGGTGTCAATCACCATGTCGCCCAGGGCCAGGCGGGTCAGCGACGCGCCCCCGGCAAACCCCGGTTCTTTTTCGGGGGCCGAGCGGCGCAGGCGGGCTTTGACGCGCGCCAGCAGCTCGCGCATCCCGAAGGGCTTGGTGATGAAGTCGTCGGCGCCCAGGTCCAGGGCCAGCACCTTGTCGATTTCCTCGGTCTTGCCGGTCAGGATGAGGATGGGCGTGGTGATGCGCTGCTCGCGGATACGGCGGCACACCTCCATGCCGTGGAGGCCCGGCAGCGTCAGGTCGAGCAGGATAACGTCGAACGAGTTTTCCGTCGCCGCCCGCAGGCCCGCCAGTCCGTCGGCGGCAATGGTGGCCTGGCAGTTGATGTCGAGCAGGTTGAGTTGCACCAGGCGGGCAATGTCGGCGTCGTCTTCGACGATGAGGGCACGTTTCGTCACGGGGTCGTTGGCTTTCATGAGGAGATGCCGGGTCCGGGCTGTGGTGCAGCCAGCGGGGCGGCCGTTAGAACACTCAAACCTCGGCACTGAGCGGAGCCCTTGCCATGACAACGGACAGGTGCGGATATGACGGTTGCGGTATGGATGCGAATTTCAGGAGGAAGGCAAGTAGCTTAAGATTGGGCTTCAAATCCGGGGTATGTTTGTGTAAAGACAAAGACGAGGAGAGCTTAGCGGACCTTACGGGCAACCCGGCAGCGATATGGCGGCAAGCGAAATATCCCCCCTGGGATTCCTGGCCGGGGGCGGCGAAATGGGCAAGTTAATCCGGCAACACAACTGGGCCGCCGCCGCCGGCGCGCCCGCGCGGTGGCCCCAGAGCCTGCGCACGGCGTTGGGCATCGTGCTGCACGCCAAGGTCCGCAGGCCCTTTGTTATCCCTTACCCGCCATGCAATCCCTCTGCTCCCTTTGTCTCTGCGTGAGCCTGCTTTGGCTGACCTCGCTCGCCTCACCGGCCGGGGCCCAGTCCATTGCACCTGCAACGACTGAACGGGTGCAAAAGGCACTACGGGTGAGCAAGCCCGATACCAGCCGCGTTGCGTTGTGGTTGCAATTGGGAGAGCATTACCTACACAAACCCGGAGAGTTGCAAGCGGATGGAAATCAAGCTTTCTTAGACACGGCGCTTGTCTACGCCAAAAAGGCGGAAGGTCTGAGCCGTTCACTAGGGTTTGCGCAGGGCTACGATGGAAGCCAATTGCTGGTCGCCCGGATATTCCTGGAAAGCAACCAGATAGCCCGCTTCAATGGGTTGCTGCAAAAAAGCAAGCCAGGCAAGCCTAAAATAGTCCTGTTGCTGCTGCTTGGGCAGCATTACCTGACAAGACCCCGGGAACTGCAAGCAGACCTGGATTCAGCGGAAGGCTACGTCAGGCAAGCGATGGACTTGAGTGCGGGGTTGAATGACGCCGCGGAACAGGCAGAAGGGCTGGCTATCCTTGGCAGTATATACCGGGAGAAAGAAAATGCCAGTCAATCCCGGATGTATCTCCGGAAGGCCTTCCCCATCCTAAAGCACTTAAAGGACCGTGCGCAGGCAGCCAGGTTGTGGTATCTGCTAGGTGAAGGCTTTCCGAATGCGAAGGAAGACCTGCCGGAAAAAATCCACTGCAACCATCAGGCGCTTGCCCTTTACCGCCAGCTCGGAAACAACGAGCAGGAAACCACCACTTTAAAAGAGATAGCCGACCTGCACCTGCAGCAAGGCAAGTTAGCCCAGTCATTACGGGAACTGATTGAAGTGCTGCGCATCCAAAAAGCCATTCGTTACGAGAAAATCCGCTTTACATACGATTTGTTAGGGGCCGTATACGAGATAATGGGCAACTATGAAAAGGCCTTGCCCAATATGCTGGCCGCCATCGAAAGCGCCCGGGCCACCGGGGACACTTACTACATTGAATCCTTTTACCTGCGGCTTGGTAACTTATACGAGGAGATAGGAGAGCACCAGAAGGCCCTGGAAATCTTTCGCGGGACACTGGCCAGGCAGCAGCAAAACGGTGACAAAATGGGCATAATCATTTACTGCACCGGTAAAGTAAACAAGCAATTGCTGAGTTTAAACCGGCCCAAAGAAGCCCTGGCTTTCCTCCGGCAAATCATCAAGCGCCATCCGCCCGATGAGCCAGACGTCCAAGTGGACGCTTCCTACTTTCTGGGGGAAACGTATCTGCACCTAAAATCCTATGCCCTGGCCGAAGCATGCCTCCGGAAGGCCTTGAAAATACTCGGTGCGATTAATTTAAGTTCCAATGTGGACCGTCGGACCGTCTCGATTCATCAGCACCTGATAAGGCTCTACCGCGAGTCCGGACAGTACGAAAAAGCCCGGTCTTCACTCGCGCAAGCCTTTGGTTTAGCCAAGCATCGCAAATTTGTAAAGGAACTGAGCGAACTGCACCTGCAAGCCTTTAAGCTCGACTCGCTGCAGCGTAACTTCCCGGCGGCCATCGCCCACTACCAGCAGTACAAAGCCCTCACCGACTCGATTTTCAATGAGAAAAAAAGCAATCAGCTCATCAGCTTTCAGGTGCAGTACGATACCCAAAAGAAGGAGCAGGACTTGCAACTCAAACAACAGGATATCGAGCTCAAGGCAAAGAACATCGCCCTGCTTACCCAGCAGAGCAAAGCCCTGCAGGCCAGCATCAGCCAGCGCCAGACCGAGCGCAACGCTTTGATGGGCGGAACCGCATTATTGCTCGCTATCATCGCCCTGGGCTACAACCGCTACCGCCTCAAGCAGCGCAGCAACCGGCAGCTATGGGCCCAGCAGCTAACCCTGCAAGCCCAGCAGCAGCAGCTCGAAGCCAATGCGGTCAAGCTGCGGATGATTTTCGACAAGGCGCCGGTGGGCATTTTCATCGTGCGCGGGCCGGAGCTGATTTTCGAGTTGATGAATGAGCGCTACCAGGCCATGACCGGGCGGAATGACAGCTTCCTGGGGCGGCCGTTTGGCTCCGGCCTGCCCCTGCCCGTGCCCGAACTCGCGGAAGCCCGCCGGCTGCTAGGCGAGGTGCTGCGCACCGGGCAGGCGATGGCTTTCGGCGAATTTCAGATTCACCTGCCGCGCGACGGGCGCCTGGAGCCGGGCTATTACAACATGGTCCTGGAGCCCTTGTACGAGGAGGATGGCCGCGTTTCGGGGGTGTTTGTCACCATTGCCGAAGTCACCCGCTCCGTGCTGAGCCGCCACCGCGTCGAAGCCAACGAGGCCTACCTGCAACGGGTGTTCCGGCACGCGGCGGTGGGCATCGTCATTTACCAGTGGCCGGACTACCTGATTGAGTTGGCTAACCCCACCGTCTTCGCGTTGTGCGGCCGCCCGGAAGAGCCGGTGCTGGGCCAGCCGCTGTTCGAGGCGCTCCCCGAAATTGCCTTGCTGGGGGCCAAAGCGCTGGCGGCCGTCCGGCGAACGGGGCAGCCCTTCATCGGCACCGAGCTGCCGTATGCGCTTTCCCACGACGGAAAAATCACCACCGTCTACGTCGATTTGGTTTGCGAGCCGCTGCTGGACGACGACGGGCGGGTGCACCGCATCATCCAGACGATGACCGACGTGACGGAGCGCGTGCGGGCCCGCCGCCACGTGGAGGAGCTGCTGGAGCGGGAGCAGAAGCTGAACGCGCTGAAGTCGAACTTTGTCACGCTGGCCTCGCACGAGTTCCGGACCCCGATGGGCACCATCCTTTCCTCGGCCGCCCTGATTGGGCGCTACAACGGCCCGGACCAGGAGGACCGGCGCAAGCGGCACGTGCAGCGCATCAAGGCGGCGGTGCGCGGCATGACCAGCCTGCTGGAAGATTTCATTTCCCTCAGCCGGATGGAGCAACAAACCCTGAGTAGCCCCCCGCACTCGCTGGAGCTTACGCTCTTCTGTGAGGAGATTCTGGAGGACTTGCAGCCAGTAAGTAAGCCCGGCCAGCGCCTGGTGTACCGGCACCTGGCCGGCGCGTCGGCGATTTCGATTCACGGGCAAATGCTCAAAAACATCCTGCTCAACCTGCTGGGCAACGCCAGCAAGTACTCGCTCCCCGACAAAGAAATAACGCTGACGACGGCCGTGCAGAACGACCGACTCGTACTCACGGTGCAGGACGAAGGCATTGGCATCCCGGAGTTGGACAAAGGCCAATTATTCAGTAACTTCTTCCGCGCCCGCAACGCCCTGCACATTCCGGGCACCGGCTTAGGCCTTTACATCGTCAAGCACTACGTGGACTTGCTGGGTGGGCGCATCACATTCACCAGCGCGCTTGACGTAGGCACCACCTTTACCGTGGAGCTGCCCCTCCCCTCCCTCCCCGCGCCGCCATGAAAACCATCTTGGTCATCGAAGACACCCCGGCGATGCGGGAGAACATCGTCGAAATTCTCCAGTTGGCTCCTTATGAAGTCGTGGAGGCCGCCAACGGCAAAGAAGGAATAGAACTGGCCCGCCAAACCCGCCCCGACCTGATTCTCTGCGACATCATGATGCCGGAGCTCGACGGCTTCGGCGTGCTGCACATCATAGGCAAAGACCCTGCCCTGGCCGGCGTGCCGTTTATTTTTCTGACGGCCAAGGCCGAGCTGGTTGATTTTCGCTTCGGCATGAACCTGGGGGCGGACGATTACCTGACCAAACCCTTCGACGACCTCACGCTGCTCAACGCGGTGGAAGTCCGGCTGCACAAATCCGAGCGTGGGCAACCGGGCTCGCCCGCGCCGTTGGCCACGAACCCGGATGGCTTGGATGAGCTGGCCCAGGCCATTCTGAGCGGGAACAACGCCCCCCAGTCGCTTTGCGCGCATTACCCCACCACGCGCTACAACCGGAAGCACCAGCTTTTTGCGGCGGATAGCCGGCCAACGGCCCTGTACTTCATCGACCGGGGCAAGGTCAAGCTGTTCAAAACCGACGCCGCCGGCAACGAATACATCACGGCCCTGCTGGGACCGGGCGATTTCGTCGGCTACCTGGCGCTGCTCGAAGAAACGGCCCACGCCGAAACGGCCGAGGTGCTGGACGAGACCGAAGTGTGCGCCATTCCCAAAGCCGACTTCCTGGCCCTGATTTACCACAGCCAGCCGGTGGCGGCCCAATTCATGCGCGTGCTGGCCGGCGACGTGGCCGAGCAGCAGCAGCAATTGCTGAAGCTGGCCTACCAGTCGGTGCGCAAGCGGGTG
Organism: uncultured Hymenobacter sp.; assembly: GCA_964242365.1. Taxonomy (GTDB): domain Bacteria; phylum Bacteroidota; class Bacteroidia; order Cytophagales; family Hymenobacteraceae; genus Hymenobacter. The sequence continues at coordinate 35,464 of CAXTCS010000002.1, forward strand.
GCCGAGGCGCTGCTCATGATGCAGCGCAAGTTTTACCCGGGGCCCGAACCGGTGGCGGGCCGCCGCAGCCCGGCCGACGGTTCGGGCCCCGCCGCCAACACCTCCTTGCCCATGAACCTGTCGCGCGAAAACCTGGCGCACCTGGTCGGTGCCTCGACCGAAACGGTCATCCGGGTCCTGGGCGATTTACGGGCCGAAGGGCTCATCAGCCTCTCCGACCGGCAGACCACGCTGCTCGACATCAACAAACTCGCCCGGCTAAAACACTGACAGCCCGGCGCCGCTTGCGAAATGGCACACTCTTGTTATAAATGCGTGATAACTCAGCCAAACAAAAAGGCGTTTTCGGTGAAGGCCAATTTCGCTTGAAGATGCCCCGCCTCCCCAACGCATGAACTGGCTTCTCTTACTCATCGCGGGCCTGTGCGAAGTCGGGTTTACGGCTTGCCTGGGCAAGATTAAAGAAGCCTCCGGGATGCAGGCCGGCGGGTGGATTGCCGGCTTTTTGGCTTTTTTAACGGCGAGTCTGTTTCTGCTTTATCGCGCGACCGAGACCTTGCCCATTGGCACGGCCTACGCGGTCTGGACGGGCATCGGGGCGGTGGGCACGGTGCTGGTCGGCATCCTGTTTTTCAAGGAGCCGGCGGAGTTCTGGCGGCTGTTTTTTGTGGGCACCCTCATTGCCTCCATCATCGGGCTAAAATTTGTCTCGCATTGATTTTGGCAAGAGTTGCTGCCCAGGTGCTCCGCCGCCCACCGGCACCGCCGCTGGTGCCAATACCTTTTCCAGGTGCGGCCGGTGGTCGTCGCCCCACCGCTCCATCGCCTCGATAACAGGCAGCTGGGAGCGGCCCAGCTCGGTTAGCTGGCATTCTACTTTGGGCGGCAATTGGGGAAAGATGGTTTTGCTCAGCAAGCCGTGCTGCTCCAGTTCGGTGAGCTGGATATTGAGCGCACCGCGGGCAATGTAGTGGAGCAGCGTCGATTTCCACTTGCCGTTGAGCACGTCCTTGGTCAGCGAAGCGCCGCAGGTTAAGGTGCGCGGGATTTTCTTTTCGTACATCGGTTCAAGCCAAGCCCCGATGCAAGGGCGGGGCTGCCTGGCTACACCAGGCCCCGGCGAGAAAAGTAGCCCTGGGCGCTAAAACTATCGGTAGGTGAACAATTTGTCCCTGCTTGTAGCCGCCAGGCCACCGCCGGAAATTTGCTTCTTCATTCGGCACCGACACGGCCGGCTTGCGCGCCGCCCCGGGCCTTTCCCAACCGAGAACCCATCATGAAAAATCTAACGGATAAAGTAGCCTTCGTCACCGGTGGCAGCCGCGGCATTGGCGCCGGCATTGTGCGGGTACTGGCCGCCGCGGGGGCGCGGGTGGCCTTCACCTACGTGCGGGCAGCGGCGCAGGCCCAAGCGCTGGTTGCTGAAATCGAGCAGCACGGCGGCGTGGCCCTGGCGCTGCAAGCCGATACCGCCATCCGGGCCGAAGTGCGCCTGGCACTCGACACGGCCGTCCACCAATTCGGGCCGCTGGACGTCTTGGTGAACAATGCCGGGGTGTTCGTGGCCAGCGCGGTGGACGAGGCGGCCCCCGACGAGGCGGCCCTGCGGCACTTGTGGCAGGTAAATACGCTGGGCACCGCCCAAACCGTGCGCGACGCGGTGCCGCACTTGGCCACGGGCGGGCGCATCATCAACATTGGGTCGGGGTCGGCCATTCGGATACCATACGCCGGCACCAGCGACTACGCGGCCACCAAGGCGGCCCTCGCCACCTACACCCGCGGGTGGGCTCGCGACCTCGCCCCCCGCGGCATCACCGTCAACATCATCCAACCCGGCCTCATCGACACCGACTTCCTGCCCACCGACCCGGCCGTGCTGGCGGACCTGCTCCAGCCAATAGCGCTGGGCCGCCTCGGCACGGCGCAGGAGATTGGCCAGGTGGTGGCCTTCCTGGCCAGCGACGCGGCCGCCTACATCACGGGCGCTACCCTGAACGTGGACGGCGGCTGGTCCATCTGAGCCGGAGGAAACCGTTGCGCGCGGCCGCGCCAGGGAAGCAAAACGACCGGCGCCCTACCCCTGTTGGGGCCGCGCGTCAATGTCCAAGATACCGAACAGCACATAGAGGCAGCGCAGCAAGGCCAGCAGCAACAACGCCAGCCCTGCCGCCGCCAGCAGCAGCTGGTGACGCGGCGCGAAGGTGCCGCCGAAAAACATCGCCGCGTGCATGGCCGCGAAGCAACCAGCCAGCTCAAGGATGGCAACCCGAAAAACCCGCACCAGCCGGCCGTAATGACTGCCGTTAAACGGCAAGGCAGCTTTGTCAGTGGCCTGGTCGATTTTCTTGAAGTCAATGCTTTTCTTGAATACCCCGATGATGGTGAGCGCCGCCAGGGCAGCACCCGCCAACGCCACCGCGGTGTTAGCCAAACTGTTCTGTAATAAAGCCGTCTCGGGAGTGGCGATGGGCAAGGCTGCGGGGGCATAGTGCAGGAGCAGGCACAGCAAGCCGGCAACCAGCAAATCGGCCAAGAGCGGCCATCTCAAGTAAGCATCCAGGGCACGCAGCATAAGTAATGAGAAACAGTGGGGGCTGCTTAGTTGGCCGGCGCGAATGCCTCCCGCAAGTGTGGCCCTCCCCGCCAAACGCCTTCACTTCGCGCGCTCGCTGACCAGGGCAATTGCTTCAATCTCAATCATAGCTTCGGGCGTGTAAAGCCCTTTTACTTCGACGATGCTATCGGCCGGGTAGGGCACGCTAAAATGGCGGCGGCGCAACTCGACTACCTCGCTGAAATGGCTCATATCCGTCACGAAGATGGTAACCTTAATCACTTTCCCAAGGGTCGAGCCGCCGGCCGCCAGCGCACGGGCCAGGTTGGCAAAAGCTTGTTCGCCCTGCGCGCGAAACCCGCCCGCCACGATGCGGCCGTCATCGGCGTAGCCGGCCTGGCCCGAAATGAATAGCATCTCACCGACCCGAATGCCCTGGGACAGCAGATAGGGCTCGTAAGGGTCGGGCTGGGTCTTGATTTGTTCGAGCGCTTGCATAAAGCCGGTTGGGTGGTTATCACGGAGTAAAGGCTTCAAAAGCCATTGGGAAGAAGGACAGCGCGTTGGCAGGCCGCGCGGGATGGATTGGGTGAGTTTAGGGCAAGTGGGTTATAAATTATAAATCTGAGAAAGGAGCAGTTCCATTCCCAATTTTCTTCAGGACTTCCAGGCCAAGGGTACCCGGCAGCGGTTGACGCACCGACCGCTGCCGCTGAACCAGCAGAAACGAGCTATTCAACGTTTCGCCTGGATGTAGCGGAACTCCTGCGTGAGGCCGCCAAAGCCCCAGGCTTCGGCCCGCACGTCCCGGATGCAGACGTAGCTCACTTCGTGCAAGTCGCCCAGCAAGTGGCCCAGGCCCGTAAATACCTCCTGTTGGTACTGTGCTTTCTCGTTTTTGGTATTGGTGCCCTCCGTCACGTTGATGTCGAGAAAAAAGCTGACTTTGCCCTGTTCGGCCAAGCTGGCTCCTCCCACCAGCCAGTGCGCCTGGGCGAGGTAGTCCACGACGACGGCGATAAGTTCCGGCTTTTTGTGCAGGATGCGGGCCGTGAGTTCGCTCAACAGGGCCGCGACTTGATGGGATAGCCCCGGCGTGGGCGGCGCGCTGAGCTTGACTTGCAAAACAGGCATGGACCGGGCTAGTTGTGAGATAATTGAAGGGTAATTTATGTTTTTCACTCACAACTTTCATGGGCCGAAAAACCCTTCAGGCCGCTCATCACGGGGCGGTTGCCCAGGCAGCAGCGGCCGTTGTTGATTTCGCTCACCACCGGGCCCGGCGGCTGGTCGTGACCTGGGCCCGCGTGGGAACGGGGAATGATTGCACAGTTAGGGAAATGGGAATAAACAATTTATAATGACCTCCTCGTCCTCAATTAAGCCAGCTTGGTCAGAAATTCGTCGATGAGCCCGGCGATGTGGGCGTGGTGGGTTTCGAGGGCGAAGTGGCCGGTATCAAGCAAGTGCAGTTCCGCCTCGGGCAGGTCGTCGCGGTAGGCTTCGGCCCCCGGCACAATAAAGAGTTCGTCGCCGCGGCCCCAAGTGATGAGCATCGGCGGCTGGGCGTCGCGGAAATACTGGTGCCAGGCGTCGTACTGGGTCAGGTTGTTCTTGTAATCCAGTATCAGGGCCAGTTGAATAGCCAGGTTGCCGGGCCGGTCGAGCAGGTACTGGTCGAAGTAGTAGGCATCGGGGCTCACCAGGCTCGGGTCGGGCACGCCGGTCAGGTACTGCGCCTTAGTTCCTTCGAGCGTGAGCAGTTCCCGCAGCGGGGCCTCCGTCGCCGGGCCGGGGTCTTGGAAGTACGCGGCCAGCGGGGCCAGCGCCGGGCCGACGCCGGCCAGGTAAGCACTGGCATTCTGCACGAGCAGCGCCTGCACCTGCTCGGGGCGGCGGCTGGCCACCCGGAAGCCCACCGGCCCGCCGTAGTCCTGCAAATACAGGCTGTAGTGCGTTAGGCCCAACTTATCAATAAACTGGTCGATGATGTCGGCCAGGCGGTCGAAGGTGTAGCTGAACTCCTTGGCATCGGGGGCGCTGCTGTAGCCATAGCCGGGGTAATCCGGGGCCACCAGGTGGTAGCGGTCGGCCAGGTCGGCAATCAGGTTCCGGAACATGTGCGAGGACGACGGAAAGCCGTGCAGCAGCAGGATGGTCGGGTGGGCCGGGTCGCCGGCCTCACGGTAAAAAACATCCAGGCCGTCGATGGACATGGTCTGGTAGCGCACCACCGTGCGCGGGCTGAGGGCAGTTTCCATAAGAAAAATGTGGTTGGTAAAGCCAGGATGCCCAACCCTGAAAAGCAGACCTATTTAAAACGCCGGGAAATGAGGCCAGTTATCACATTTCTGTTCTATTTCGATGGCTCTTCTGGCTATTTGCCAGTCCGTTGGGTGGTATCACCAAGACCTGCTTCCCCGTTCAAAATCTTATAGAATAAACGTTGACCGCCGCCAAGGGGATGGGAATGCCCGAAAGCGTCCCTTCCCCCTGTTCAACTCAATTCAAAAAGCCGGCTAAAAGGTCGAATGCCGGAACAGCTTCGATGCTGCTTTTTTGCATAAGCTGGGGAAATAAGACGGTGATGAAGCCGGGTCTTACGGGACCAGTTGGAGCAGGATTGAAAACGGTCGCCGGCGGCTACAGGCGCACCACCTCCTTGCCGAAGTGCGCACCGCTTTCCAGGTAAGCCAGGGCCGCGGGGGCCTCGCCGAAGCCGAATACCCGGTCGATGACGGGGCGCAGCTGGTGTTGGGTAAGGGCGGCGAGCAGGCGCTCGAACATGGCCCGGCTGCCCACGTAGATGCCGGTCAGGCGCAGGCTTTTGGTGAGCAGCAGGCCCGGCGCGAACGGCGCCGAAGCGCCCGTGAGCACGCCGATGAAGGCAATGTGGCCGCTGGCGCGGGCGGCGCCCAGCGATTTTTGCAGCGTGCCGGCCCCGCCCACTTCTATCACGTGGTCGGCCCCGAGGCCGCCGGTGAGGGCCTGCACTTCCAGTTCCCAATCGGGCGTGGTGCGGTAGTTGATGGTTTCGTCGGCGCCCAGCGCGCGGGCGCGCGCCAGCTTGTCATCCGACGACGAGGTGATGATGACCCGCGCCCCGGCCAGCTTGGCCAGCTGCAAGGCCAGGACGGAGACGCCGCCCGTGCCTTGCAGCAGCACCGTCTGGCCGGGCTTCAGCCGGGCAAGTCGGTATAGCTTTCGCGCAGCCAGTCGATGGTTTGCGCTTCCGCTTGGCCCCATATTTCGGGGTATATTTTCAGCTCCCGCATTTCGGTGGGGTCGAAGCGCGCCGTCAGCTCCTCCGGCGACAAGGCCTGGTCAAAAGCCGCCACCTGGGCCGGCAGCAGCACACGGGCCGGCCCGCTGCCCACGGCGTGGTTCTGCGGGCCGCCCACTTGCTCGCCGCCCGACAGCAAGTAATACCAGGGCTCGGTGCCGCCCCAGGGCGTGCCGGTCAGCAGGTAGTGGAGCCCGTGCCAGGCTTTTTCGAGGTAAAGGTCCTCCCCTGGCCCCTCCTCGACCAGGTCGCCGTCGTCCGAATCTTCGATGTATTGGATAACCTCGCCGGGCTCGTTCAACAAATGGTGCGCGTATTTCGCACTGACCTGGCGCATCCAGCAGATTATTTCCATGGCTGAGGGGGGTTACAATGAAGCGGTTTCTTGCGGAAAATTCGGCGCGGGCCGGGGTGCAAGCGGGTGGCCGGCCGCTACCACCGGCCGGCTGAGTCCTCGGCAACGACCGCCAGAAGCTGGGTTGTTCGGGACTGTTCGTGCTGGCGGCCCAGCGGGATGTCGTCGGGGACCGAGGGCGGACTTTGGCCCTGCCGGGCCGCCCCGATGGTAGTAGTCACGGTGTGGCTGCGCGCTTCCGGGGCGCCCACCTGGGTCTCGTGCTGGACGTAGTATTCCAGCACGGTACCGGGGGCGAAGACGTCGGTGTCGAGATAAGGCGAGTGGTAATTAACCACCACTCGCAGCCAGCGGCCCGTTTCGCCACCCACCCGGCGAAAGACGTGGGCCACTTCCAACAGTTCTTTCGAAAAGGCCACCTGGCGGCCAGCGGGCGTGAGCGTCAGGTCGATTTTAGCAGTGTGCATGAGGGGAAAGGAAACAGGAGGTTATGGGAAGCAGGGTGCATTCATCGATTACAAAATCGTTCAGGAAGCCGGGCCAAACCGCTCGGTGCGGATGGTGTCGGCCGGCAAGCCGGCGTCCACCAGGGCATTCGCTACCTGCTCCACCAGGCGGGTGGGGCCGCACACGAAGCATTGCGGCGGGCTGGGAAAGCGGCCCAATACCTCGGCCAGCATCGCCGGGTCGATGCGCCGGGCATAGCCCGTCCAGCCCGGCGGGGGCTGGCGGGTGAAGGTGAAGCGCAAGTCAAAGCCCACGCCGGCACCGGGCATTGCCAGGTGCTCCAGTTCGGTCCGGTAGATGGCATCTTCGGCCGTGCGCACGCTGAAGAGCAGGGCCGTGGGGTTGCTGGCGCCAAGGGCGGCCCGATGCCGCAGGATGGCCATGAGCGGCACCACGCCCGAGCCGCCGGCCACGAGCAGCAGCGGCAGCGCCGCCAGCTGTTGGCCCCAGACAAAGTACCCGCCGATGGGCCCCCTGACTTCCAATTCATCGCCCACGGCCACGCTCTCGTGCAGGTAGGTGGAGATTTCGCCCCCCTCCACCAGGTCCACCGTCAGGGCGATTTCGCCGGTCTGTTCCGGCGGCGAGGCCACAGAATAGCTGCGCTCGGCCTGGTAGCCGTCGGGGGCCGTCAGCCGGATGTCGTAGTGCTGGCCGGCCTGGTGCGGCTGCCACTGCGGCAGTTGCAGCGTGAAGGTCTTGACGTCGGGCGTCTCTTGCACGACGTTCGTTACCCGAGCAGTTTGCCACTGAAATTTTTCCATGAGCGAAGGACTGACCAGGCGGCTAATCGTCGGAGCGGTAGCGCTGCTCTTTCCAGGGGTCGCCGTAGAGGCTGTAGCCGTTTTCTTCCCAGAAGCCGGCCTCGTCGGCGGCCATAAAGCGCAGGCCCTTAATCCACTTGGCGCTTTTCCAGAAGTAGAGGTGCGGCACCACCAGCCGGCCGGGGCCGCCGTGCTCCGGTGCCAAGGGCTGGCCCTCGAAGGTGACCCCCACGAACGCTTTGCCGCCGCGTAGGTCGGCCAGTGGGACGTTGGTGGTGTAGCCGCCGTGGCAGTAGGCCATCACAAATTTGGCTTCGGGCTTGAGCGTGACGTGTTCGAGCAGCGTGTCAATGCTGACGCCTTCCCACTTGGTGTCGAGCTTCGACCACTTCGTGACGCAGTGAATGTCTTTGGTGAAAACTTGGTGTGGCAGGGCCGCAAACTGCTCCCACGTCCACTGCACCGGTTTTTCCACCAGGCCATCGAGGGCGAAGGTCCAGTTGACGAGCGGAACGCGGGGCGTGGGGCCGGCACTGAGCACCGGAAAATCTTGGGTTTCGTACTGGCCGGGCGGAATCCGGTCGCTGTTAGCCGAGGCGCGCTTGCGTCCGAATCCTTGGTTGATAAGTGCCATACAGAAGAGAAATTAGCAAGAGAAACCTACTTGTGCAAGCAAAAAAGCGGGTTGAAACGGGTCGCCTCGCAGCCGCAGCTGCGAGGCCCCAACGACGGCCGCGCCCATCGGACCATTTGGCGTTACTGGAGTACCGCTGCCCAACTCATCGTACGAAATCGCCGCGGTTGTTCGGGTTTTTTCATGAAAAAGTGAAATGTGCCCCCTTTTTATTACTCGTTGTGCGGGACTGCCTCAACGGGCCAGCGGTTCGAATGAAAATTCTCCGTCTTAATCGAGCAGGCAGGGCAGCGCCTCGTCCGTGCCGCCGCCAGTACCGGCGCCGGCCCACTTGGTTACAACTTGCAGTGCCACCTGAAGTACGTGCCCGATGAGCCCGAGTTACTGGCCTGGCTCTTTCGGAAAAGGCCCAAGCCAGCGAATGTTTGGCTACGCCGCGCCCTGCCCATATCCGGCGCGGTGTCTGGTAGGAAAAAGATTATATCTGTTACGATTCCGTGATAACTGCCGGTGTCCCCGGCCGTTCAGCTAATGGCACAAACCACCGGGGACACTCGCCGGCAGGAGCCTATTTTTCCCATACAAGCCACTATGAATACCCCCTTGAAATACTTTTTCGGCACCTGCCTGGTAAGCCTGATGCTGGCCGGCCCCGCCTGCGAAACAACAAACGCCCAGACCCGCGCTGCCCGTCAGGCCCTGAAACCGATGGACGAAGCGGCGGCGCACCGGGAAGCGGACGAGCTGCTGGCCGCCGCCGCCAAGCGCACCGGCACGACCAAAGAAGCCATGCTGCAGGCCCGGAGTCCGGACCGGTTCACCAAAGAGCAAAACGTGTTTTTTCCGGGCACGATAGCCGTTGACTTCAAACAACGGCACATCACGCTGCCGGTTTACCAAGGCCTCGGCCCCGACAACAGCCCGGTGTACTACATTCTCACCGAAGCCGCCGACTTCAAGATTGCCAAGCATTTGGGCGTGAATTTCGCGCCCAAGCTGGCCAATGGGCGCGGCACCGAGGGCAGCTAGCAGGTCACCCTCGTGAACGGCCAAATCAAGTTTGCAGGCAACGTGGATTTCAGCCCCGAGCGGCTGGTGACGGCCGGCCCGCTGCCCAATACGTTCCCGCCCGCAATGGCCCAGCCGGGGGCCGTGGGCGACGCGCAGTACTCGCCCCTCATTGTGCTGCCCAGCGGCTCGGTCATGTGTGCCTCCATCGTGTCTAACAGCACCGGCGACCACGACCATTTGGTGAGCATCGACAAAGCCAAGGGCACGGTGGTGTTTGAGCTGCTCGACGGCTTTGAGGAAGGGGCGGAATACTATTTCCACCTCGTCACGGAGTCGTCCGACAAGGGCGCGGCCACGATTGAGCGCGGCACCTACACGCCCCGGCTGGCCAACCTGCCCGCCTTCGGCCAGGATTTGCCCGCCGATAAATCGGCGCTGCTCGGCTTCGCGCCGACGGCCAACGGCGAAACCGGTGCCAACAACCCCGAGCGGCAGGGGCTCAACTCGACCATCCTGGACGGCACGGCCTACGACCCGATTAACGTCTTCCCGCTCGACCCCGACAATAATAAGCGCAACGACAACAACTACAGCCCCATGTGGGACGCCCACATCTACATCTGGACGCCGGAAGCCATTGCGGCGGGCAAGCGCCGCCGCATCAAGAGCATCGCCGACCTGGCGCAGCTGGTGAAACAAGGAGTCGTAACGAACGCCCCCGACAACATGGGCCCGCCCAATGCCTTCGTGGCGGGCCTGAAACCGTCGCACGCCATCATCAACTGCCCGGTTATGGCCCAGCCGGTGAACCCGTAACCAGCCGGTCCGGGCCATAAAGGAGCGTTACGAGCATCTGCCAGAGCCTACGGCCAGGCCACGCATCGGGATAGTATAGTAAAGGGAGCACCTGTAAGTTTTGGCGAGGGGGTGCGTCCGCCAAACAAAGCACTTTTTCACTTTTCCAACTCTAGCATCATGGAAGATTCCCTGCATTTGGGCCAGGCCCCGTTGCTTAATTCCGTAGCTGCCCGGGCCTCGTCCCGAAGCATGGCAGCCCTGCCCTCGGCGCTGGACCGCGCCGCCACCTTCGTGCTGCGCTACGGCCTGGTGCTGATTATCACCTGGATTGGGCTGTTTAAGTTCACCCCCACTGAGGCGATGGCCGTCAAGGGGTTGTTTGGCCACAGCCCGCTATTTTCCTGGATTTACAACGTGCTCAGCGTGCGGACCGTCTCCAACCTGACGGGCAGCGTCGAAATCGTCATTGCCATCCTCATTGGCCTGCGGGCGGTGTCGTCGCGGCTTTCCTACGTCGGCAGCGTGGGCGCGATACTCATGTTTGCCACCACCCTCTCCTTCCTGTTCACCACGCCGGGCGCTTTCAAAGTCGTGGACGGGCTGTGGGTGCCGAGCGACACGGGCAGCTTCCTTATCAAGGACCTGATACTGTTCGGGGCCGCCCTTTACACCGCCGCCGAAGCCCGCTGGGCCCGCGACCACAAGCCGGGACAGGGCTGAGCAAGCCGGGCTTGCTGGCCAGCAGTGGTTTGTGACAAGAACCGCCGCGGTAGGCCGGCAGCGCCGGTTCCTTCTTTTCCTGATTTTCCCAACGGCTCCTGCCATGTCCTGTTTCCATCCTTCGGGTGCCCTGCGGGCACTGCTGGCCACCGACCACGTCACGGAAGCGACCCGCGCCGTGCTGGCCGCCCGGCTCGTGGTGGCGCCGGTGCCCTACGAGCCCCGTTTTCTCTCGGCCCCGGCCTACGCGCTGCTGCGGGCCGTCGCCGCCCGGCTGTTTCCGCAGCCCGAGCGCGAAACGCCCATTGAGCTGGCCCCCGGCGTGGACCAGCGCCTGGCCGAAAACCGCAGCGATGGCTGGCGCTACGATGCCCTGCCCCCCGACGGCGAGGCGCTGCGCCAGGGCCTGGCCGGCATTGAAGAAAGTGCCCAGGCGCGTTACGAACGAGGCTTTCTGACCATAAATACCGACCAGCAGGACGAGGTGCTACGCGCCGTGCAGGCCGGCCCGCGCGGCGGTGCTACGTGGCGGACGCTGCCCGCCGGCCGCTTTTTCGAAGAACTGCTGGCCGAGCTGACCGAATTGTACTACTGTCATCCGCTGGCGCAGGCCGAAATCGGCTACGTCGGCTTCGCCGACCGGCCCGGCTGGACCAAAATCGGCCTCAACGAGCGCGAAGAGTGGGAGCCAACGGCGAATGGGCGAAAGGGCGAATGAGGGCGGTGCGCAAAAGCCCGCTACTTCAGCCACCCGTTTATTGCTTCACTCAATCAGTCACCCACAGCGTAGCACCATCAACCTCATGGCCGCTTCCCAAAACCCGCCTTCGACCGGCACCCCGGCAAGTCCGCACCCGGCAGCGCACCCGCCGATGCCGGCCGAGATGAAGCGCTTCAGCCCCGACGCAGAAGTGGACTGCCTCGTCATCGGCACCGGGGCGGGCGGGGCGCCGCTGCTGGCACGTTTGGCCGCGGCAGGCCTGAAAGTTGTGGCGCTGGAAGCCGGCCCCTGGCACAACCCCGCCACCGACTTCGCCACCGACGAGCACGCCCAGAACTTCCTGTTCTGGACCGACGAGCGCCTGAGCGCGGGCCAGGACCCGGTGGCTTTCGGCAAAAACAACTCCGGCACGGGGGTGGGCGGTTCCACGCTGCACTACACGGCCTACACGCCGCGGGTGCAGCCCGACGATTTGCGCCTGTTCACGGACACCGGGCAGGGCGTGGATTGGCCCCTGCGCTACGCCGACCTGGAGCCGTATTACGACGAGCTGGAGCAGTTTCTGGGCATTTCGGGCCCCGTTGAGTACCCCTGGGGGCCGGCCCGCAAGCGCGGCTACCCGTTGGCCCCGCTGCCGCTCAATGGCGCGGCCCAGCTCATGGCGCGGGCCTGCGCCGGGTTGGGCATCCGCACCTCGCCGGCGGCCAACGCGGCGCTCTCGGCCCGCTACTACCAGGCCGGCGTGGGCTGGCGCGCGGCCTGCACCAACCGCGGCTTCTGCCAGGCCGGCTGCTCGACCGGCGCCAAGGCCAGCATGGACGTGACGTTCATCCCGCTGGCCGTGCACCACGGGGCCGAAATCCGGCCTGACAGCTTCGCGACCGTGATTGAGCGCGACGCGCGGGGCCGGGTGACGGGCGTGGCCTACACCCAGCACGGGGAGCAACAGCGCCAGCGCTGCCGCCACCTGTTTCTCTGCGCCGGGGCCGTCGAAACCCCGCGCCTGCTGCTGCTCAACAACCTGGCCCTCAGCAGCGGGCAGGTTGGGCGCAATTTCATGGCCCACACCGGCGTGCAGGTCTGGGGCACGTTCGACGAGGAAGTGCGGCCCAACAAGGGCATCCCCGGCTCGCTGATTTCGGAAGACACCCACCGGCCGAAGGACGCCGATTTCGTGGGCGGCTACCTGCTGCAAAGCATTGGCGTGATGCCCGTTACCTTCGCGGGCGAGGTTGTGCGGCAGCGCGGGCTCTGGGGCCCGGCGCTGCGGGAGTATATGCGCGACTACAACCACATCGCCGGCATCAACATCTTGGGCGACTGCCTGCCGCACGCCGATAACTTCATGGAGCTCAGCGACGAACGAGACGCCCGCGGCCTGCCCAAGCCGCGCCTGCACTTCACCAACCAGCAAAACGAGGTGCGCATGACCGCCCACGCCGACGCGCTGATGCGCCAAATTTGGGCGGCGGCCGGCGCCCGCGACATCTGGACGTTCCCGCGCAACGCCCACGTCATCGGCACGGCCCGCATGGGCCACCACGCCGCCGACGCGGTGGTGAACGCCGACGGCCGCGCCCACGACGTGCCCAACCTCTACATCTCGGACAACTCGACGTTCCCCAGCGCGCTGGGCGTCAACCCGGCCCTCACCATCATGGCCCTGAGCCTGCGCACCGCCGACCAGTTTCTGGTCAACGAGCGGCAACGCAACGCGCCCGAACGGCCCTATGCCTAAGCCAGTTTTTCCTGCCCCCTGCCGCGGCCTGGGGCCCGGCCCTTTTTACTTGTTCCCCCGTTGCTATTGCTTCGGGTGCCTATCTCTTTCTTTTTGTTATGAACCGTTTGCAGAATAAAGTCGCCGTCATCACGGGCGGCAACAGCGGCATTGGCTTCGCCACGGCCCAGGAATTTATCGCCGAGGGAGCCCAGGTGGTCATCACCGGCCGCAACGCGCAGGCCGTGCAGGAAGCCGTTGAAAAGCTCGGCCATCAGGCCGTGGGCGTGGTGTCCGATACGGGCAGCATGGCCGACGTGCATAAAATAGCCGACCAGGTGCGGGCCCACCACGCGCACATTGACGTGCTCTTCGTCAACGCCGGGGTCGCCTTCTTCGCTCCCATTGCCCAGGTCGATGAAGCCCACTTCGACGAGCAGTTCAACGTCAATATGAAGGGTGCCTACTTCACCATTCAGCAGCTGCTGCCCCTGCTCAACGACCACGGCTCCATCATCCTGACCGGCTCGACCGCTGTCCACATGGGAGGAGCCGGGCAATCAGTATATGCGGCGAGCAAAGGCGGATTCGTCACCCTGGCGCGCACGCTCTCGACGGAGCTGCTCGAGCGCAACATCCGCGTTAACGTTGTCAGCCCCGGCCCGATTGCAACTCCTATCATGAGCAAGACGGGGATGTCGGCCGAACAGCAGCAGCAGGCGACGCAGGCCTTCACCCAGCAAGTGCCGATGAAGCGCTTCGGCGCGCCGAAGGAGATTGCCACTGTGGCCGTCTTCCTCGCCTCCGACGATTCGTCGTTCGTGACGGGCGACGAAATCATTGCCGGCGGCGGCGTGGCCACGCTGTAGTGCTGGCTAAGGCTAGGGCGTGAGGACATTTAGCGTAACCAATCCAAAGCTGCGGCTATATGCCA
>CAXTCS010000003.1:0-43466 GCA_964242365.1 uncultured Hymenobacter sp.
GCGGTACCGTCATCAGCGAAGAGCAGGGCTACAAGCTCGAAAACGCCACCCTGGAGTACCTGGGCACGGCCGAGAAAATCATCATCGACAAGGACAACACCACCATCGTCAACGGCAAGGGCTCGAAAGAGGCCATCACCGGCCGCATCGCCCAGATTAAGGCCCAGATGGAAACCACCACGTCGGACTACGACAAGGAAAAACTGCAGGAGCGCCTCGCCAAGCTGAGCGGCGGCGTGGCCATTCTCTACATCGGCGCCTCGACCGAAGTGGAGATGAAGGAGAAGAAAGACCGCGTCGACGACGCCCTGCACGCCACCCGCGCCGCCGTTGAGGAAGGCGTGGTGCCCGGCGGCGGCGTGGCCCTGGTGCGCGCCATCGAAGCCCTCGCCGCTGTGGACACCCACAACGCCGACGAGCGCACCGGCGTGAACATCATCCGCACGGCCCTCGAATCGCCCCTGCGCACCATCGTGCAGAACGCCGGCGGCGAAGGCTCGGTGGTGGTGCAGAAGGTGCTCGAAGGCAAAGGCGACTTTGGCTACAACGCCCGCGAAGACCGCTACGAAAACCTGGTGGCCGCTGGCATCATCGACCCCACCAAAGTAACCCGCCTCGCGCTGGAAAACGCCGCTTCCATCGCCGGCCTGCTGCTGACGACCGAAGCCGTGATTTCGGACGAGCCCGAGCCCAAAGACAACGGCCATAGCCACGGCGGCGACGGCGGCATGGGCGGCATGGGTGGCATGGGCGGCATGATGTAGGACCGCAGATTGAACGGATTTTAACGGATTAAACAGATTCCGTCGGTTCGTTTCATTCAACTGAAAGCCCCGCTGGCATTGCCGGCGGGGCTTTTTCGTGTGCCAAGGGGGTGGTGCCACGAATTGCCCGCAGGGCTTCGTGGTACCACTAACCTCCCAGAACGAGTAGTATAGCAAGCCGCGCAACAACTACCTTACAGCACCCTAACACCAAATCTGCCTTTATCTACATGACCCTCCAACCCGGCCTTCTCTACCACATATACAACCGGGGCAACAACCGACAGCGCATATTTTTCAGCCGGGAAAACTACCTGTACTTTCTGACCAAGGTGCGCAAATACCTTACTCCGAATTTGCGAATCATCGCGTGGTGCCTCATGCCCAATCATTTTCATCTGCTGGTGCAAGTGCGGGAAGAGGCCAACCCGGCAAGTTGCGGGGCCGGTTTTCGCACATTGCTCAGCTCTTATACACGAGCAATTCAACGGCAGGAAAATATGACGGGCTCATTATTCCAGCAGCAAACTCAGGCAAAAAATCTGACCGATGGTGACCTGAATTACGCGGGCATTTGTTTTTGTTACATCCACCAAAATCCGCTACGGGCTGGGTTGGTAAGCGACCTAAGGGATTGGCCGTGGTCGTCGTTTGTGGATTATGCGGGCTTACGAGCGGGTACTTTATGCGACCTCAAAGCGGCAAAGGAGCAGCTGGACCTCCCGGCGGATACGCAGGAAATTATTGATTGGATTTTGCAGACCATGCCAGAGGAAGTGCCGGTTAAGCTTTATTAAATAAGTTCAGGGTATTAGTGGTGCCACGAAGCCCTGCGGGCCATTCGTGGCACCACCCCGTTGCCCACGAAAAAGCCCCCGGTGCCAGAGCAGCGGGGGCTTCTTTATGAGGCAAAAAGCTACTCCGCCTTACGCCTGCGCTACCGGCGCGGGGTAGTTGCGGGCGTCCATCATCTTGGCCAGCTTGCCGCTGATGAGAAAGAGAATACCCGCCGCCACGGCGGCCGACACCACGAAGACCATGAAGAAATCGTAGAGATTGGTGATGTGGAAGCCGAGCAGCACCGGCGCGGGAGCCGTCGATTTGGGGTCGGGGTAGAGGCTGCTCATGTAGCCGGCCAGGTAGTTGGCGGCGGCGTTGGCCAGAAACCACACGGCCATCAGCAAAGAGGCAAATTTGGCCGGGGCCAGCTTGTTGACCAGCGACAGGCCGATGGGCGACAAGCACAACTCGCCCACGGAGTGCAGGAAATACAGCGCCACAAGGAAGAACATGCTCACCTTCACGCCGGGTTGCAGGTTGTGCACGCCGAAGCACATCACCAGGTAGCCGGCGGCCAGGAAGCCCAGGCCCATGGCCATTTTGAGCGGGGACGGCGGCTCGGCCCCCCGGCGGCCCAGGGCCGTCCAGACCAAGGCCATCAGCGGCGCGCCCACCACCACGAAGATGGCGTTGAGGTTCTGAAAAATACTGGCCGGCAGGGTGAAACCGAAGATGGTGCGGTTCATCTGCTCATCGGCGAAGAACGTGAGCGAGGCCGGCGCCTGCTCGAACGCGGCCCAGAAGAACACCACGAAAAACGACACGATGAAAATGACCATGATGCCTTTGACGTCGGCCCCGCTGAGGGACTTATCGCTAAAAATCATGTACGTGATAGCCAACACCGCCACGCCCAGCAGCGGCGCGATGGTGGGAAACTTGGCCGAATCGAGCCACAAAATGCCCAAAATCATGGCCAGCAGCACCGGCAACAGGGCGTACACGCCCATTATGCCCCCCGAAATGGCGGGCGTCTCGCCCACCTGCACGCCTTCGGGCGTGTGCAGGTACTTGTCCTTGCCCCAGTTGAAGACGACCGTGCCCAGCAGCATGGCGATGCCGCAGGCGAGGAAAGCCCACCGGAAATCGGCCGCGCGGCCGGTGTCGCCGATGAGGCTGGTGATGGTGTTGCCAATAAACGAGCCCAGGTTGATGCCCATGTAGAAGATGGTGTAGGCGGCGTCTTTGCGCTTGTCGGTGGCGCTGTAGAGCGAGCCCACCATCGACGAAATATTGGGCTTGAAGAAGCCATTGCCCAGAATCATCAGGCCCAGGCCCAGGTACAAGAGTTGGTGGCTGAGGCCGTGGGTCGCGGCCGGACCGTAATAGGAAGCGGCCGTAAAGAGCGTGAACTGCCCCAGCGCCATCAGCACCCCGCCGGTGAGGATGGAGCGCCGGTTGCCCCAGTAGCGGTCCGAAATGAAGCCGCCGATGAGCGGCGTGAGGTACACCAGGCTGGTGTAGCCGCCGTAGAATTTGGACGCGAAGGCCTTGTCCATCATCATGGCCTTGGTGAGGAACAGCACCAGCACGGCCCGCATGCCGTAGTAGCTGAACCGCTCCCACATTTCGGTGGCGAACAGCAGGTACAGGCCCTTGGGGTGGCTCGTGGATTCCGCCGACAGCGGGGGCTCGGTCTGAGCAGGAATGGTTTGCATAAGGGAAACTAGAGTGGGAAATGAGAGAGCAACAAGGGAAAACCGCCGCCACTGGGCGGCGAATGCAATACGGGCACGGTAAATCTAGGCAAGTTTCGTCATTATGAAGCCGGGGTTACGGTATTCGGCACCGCTGGCTCGGGCGTGGCCGTTTTGGTTGGGGCGTCGCTGCGGTAGGCTTTGGCGCGGTAGGCGCCGGGCGAAAGGCCGGTTTGCTTGCGGAAAAACCGGGTGAAATAGCCGGGGTCGACGAACTGCAGCTCGTAGGCGATTTCGGCCACCGAGAGCGAGGTGTAGAGCAGGTGGTTGTGGGCCTTGCGAATGGTGTGGGCCTGCACAATCTGCTGCGCCGTTTTGCCCTTCACGGCCTGGCAGATGCGGTTCAGGTGCACGGGTGTAATCTTGAGCTCCTGGGCAAACTGCGAGATTTTTTTCTCGAAAGGCGCGGCCCGCTCGATGGCTTTCTGAAACTCGCGGAAGTAGTGCAGGGCGCGGTTGGGGCTTTCCTGCTTGCGGCGGTTGTGGTGCAGCAGGCGAAATATTTTGACGAACAGCAGCTTGAAATACCCGTTCAGCGCGAGCTGCTTGCCGGGCAATTCGGAGTAGATTTCTTCGTGAATCTGCTGTTCCAGCGCCTGCAAGTCGGCAAAGCTCACTTCGGAGTTGAAATCGGACAAAATGTGCACCGCGTTTATTTCGACCAGCACGCCGGGCGTGGCTTGCAGAATGGTGTCGAGCAGCGCTTCCGACAGCGTGAGGGTGCGGCCCTTCACCTGCGGGCTGAAGGTGAAGCCATGCACCGTGTTGGCCGGGATGAGGACCAGGCAGGGCGTGCGCAGCTCGACCAGCGCGGGCGCCTCGAAGGACGCGCGGCCGGCTTCGAGAAAAAACAGCTGAAACAGGTTTTCGTGCAGGTGCGGCTTGAGGCCCCAGTCGGCGAGGCGCGGCCGGGGCGCGATGAGCTGGCTTTGCAGGTAATCGTGCGAAATTTCGGCCCGGCTGTCGCCGTAAATGCCGTTGTAGCGGGCGATGTCGGTGGGCATGAGCAGGAGAAAAGAGAGGGACAAAGAAAACCTGCAATCGGGCGGGGTTGCCTTGTTCGGGCCGCTGCGGCGTTGCCAGGTGCGCTTCAGTGGCCAAATGTAAAGCACAAGCCGGACAAGGTTTGATTTGTCCCCTTAAAGAAACGAATTGTTTCACTGCCCACGGGCGGCGCGATTCTACCTTTGTACCACTAGCCAAGAGAATTCCCACCCAACACCATCATCGCCATGCAAGAAACCTCCCACCTTGCCGCCACCGCCCACAATCGTTTGCAGCCGCTCGGCTTCACCGAAACCGCCACCGTTCACCTCAACCTGACGCCCGCCGAGCTCATCGAACATGCCCTGCGCAACCAGGAAGGCACTTTGACCGACACCGGTGCCCTCATGGCCGACACCGGCCAGTTCACCGGCCGCTCGCCCAAGGACCGTTTCGTCGTGAAAGACGCCAACACCGAAAACAGCGTGTGGTGGGGCGACATTAACATCCCGTTCGACGCCGACAAGTTCGACCAACTGCACCAGAAAATGGTGGCCTACCTGGCCGACAAAGAGCTGTACGTGCGCGAAGCCTACGCCGGCGCCAACCCCGACTACCAGCTCAAGCTGCGCATCGTGAACGAGCAGGCCTGGCACAACCTGTTTTGCTACAACATGTTCCTGCGCCCCGCCGAGGGCGCCGACACCAGCTGGCTGCCCGATTTCAGCATCATTTCGGCCCCTGGCTTCCAGGCCGACCCGGCCGTGGACGGCACCCGCCAGGCCAACTTCGCCATCCTCAACTTCACCAAGAAGCTGATTTTGATTGGCGGCACGGGCTACGCCGGCGAGATGAAAAAGGGCATATTTGGGGTCCTGAACTACCTGCTGCCCCACGAGCGCGCCACGCTGCCCATGCACTGCTCGGCCAACGTGGGCAAGGCCGGCGACACGGCGATTTTCTTCGGCCTGTCGGGCACCGGAAAAACCACCCTTTCGGCCGACCCCAACCGCGGCCTCATCGGCGACGACGAGCACGGCTGGACGCCCGACGCCGGCATATTCAACTTCGAAGGCGGCTGCTACGCCAAGGTCATCGACCTGAGCCAGGCCAAAGAGCCCGAAATATTTGCGGCCATCCGCTTCGGCGCCATCGTCGAGAACACGCGCTTCGTGCCCGGCACCCACACCGTGGACTATGCCAACAAGTCGGTGACCGAAAACACCCGCACCGCTTACCCGATTGACTTTATTCCGAACGCCATCGAGCCCGGCGTGGCCAATGCGCCGAAGAATATTTTCTTCCTCACCGCCGATGCCTTCGGCGTGATTCCGCCCATCAGCAAGCTCGACAAGAGCCACGCGATGTACCTGTTCATGTCGGGTTACACCGCTAAGGTAGCCGGCACCGAAATGGGCGTGACGGAGCCGCAGACCACGTTTTCGGCTTGTTTTGGGGCCGTGTTCCTGCCGCTGCACCCCACCAGATACGCCGAAATGCTGGGCCGGAAAATGGACGAAGACCCGAACATCAACGTCTGGCTCATCAACACGGGCTGGACGGGCGGCGCCTACGGCACCGGCCACCGCATGAAGCTGCCCTACACCCGCGCCATGATTACGGCCGCCCTCAACGGCCAGCTCGACGAGGTGAAATTCACCAAGCACCCCATTTTTGGCATGTCGGTGCCCGGCGCGGTGCCCGGCGTCCCGTCCGAAATTCTGGACCCGCGCAACACCTGGGCCAACAAGGAAGCCTACGACAAAACCGCCTCGGACTTGGCCGAGAAGTTCGTCGAAAACTTCAAGAAGTACGCAGAATTCGCGAACGAAGAAATCTTAGCCGGCGCGCCCCGCGTGGCGGTAGAAGCGTAATTTAAAAGCAGTTCACTCACCTCAAAGCCTCGTCAGTTGCAGCTGGCGGGGCTTTTGCGTTAGCTACTTCTTCGCGTTTATATGCAGAACTTCCGGGTTCTGGCCATCTAGGTTTCTTTTCAGCCTTCCAAACAGTCCTACTTCCAGGTCTGTGGGTTCGGCGATGGCTAATTCGGATGGGTGCACATAAGTGTACATTCCATAACCATGCCCTGAAACCACCCAACCCTGCGTATTATTTAGGCTTGTGACTTCAAAATCGCCAGCAGGGCCACCAGCGTGAACCGGGCCGTATTCTCTCATTTCCGCGACTGCTTCTTCCCGAATATCAGCCACGGCAGTAGCATCATCGAAAATGATATATGTTCCATTTTTGAACACTACCCAATCCTCAAACTGCGGGTTGATTGCGAGACGCACATGCTCAAGCAGCTCATCAATGGTCATCTTCCAGTGTTGGTTTAGAGCAATTTCCAGGTGGATATACAGGTTGCGTATTAATTAAAAATTAAAAATGATAAATTAAAAATTTGGCTGTCAGGATTTTAATTTATCATTTTTAATTTTTAATTCTGTACACGGAGTTGGAAACCGCTCTAGTTATTAATTCAGCTAAAATACCCACCTGCGCCCGAACTTCGCCCCATGCTCACCTGCTTTGCCCCCGACCTTGCCCCCACCCAGACGAGCTACCAGCTTTCGGAAGAAGAGAGCAAGCACGCCGTGCGCGTGCTGCGCCTCGCCGCCGGCGATGCCGTGGAGCTGCTCGACGGCCGCGGGGGCCGCTACCGCGCCGAAATCGCCGAGGCCAACCCCAAGCGCTGCCAGCTCCGCATCACGCACCACGCGGCCGTGGCGCCCCGCGCCTATTTCACGCACGTGGCCGTGGCTCCCACCAAAAACATCGACCGCATGGAGTGGTTCGTCGAAAAAGCCGTGGAAATTGGCGTCGAGCGCATCACCTTCCTCCGCTGCGCCCGCTCCGAGCGCCGCGAACTGAAGCTGGAGCGGCTGGAGAAAATCGCCGTCAGCGCCCTCAAGCAGTCGGGCCAGGCGTGGCTGCCGCAGCTGGATGAAATGACGGATTTCGCGGCTTTCGTGGCAGAAACCGCGCCCGCCACCACGTTTATCGCCCACCTGGAGCAAGGCGAGCGCACGGCGCTGGCGCAGGTAGCGGCTGCCGGGCCGGGCTGCTGCGTGCTCATCGGGCCGGAAGGAGATTTTACGCCGGAAGAAATTCGCTTGGCGCTGGGACACGGCATCCGGCCGGTTACGCTGGGTGCCTCGCGGCTGCGCACGGAAACGGCGGCGCTAGCGGCGGTATTTACCGTGCAAATTATTCGGCAGTAAGGCCAGCCGCTCCTGCTCGTTGGCTGTTCGGCGCGCCTACTTCACCCTCACCTTCAGCAGGGCCGTGCCCGCAACGGCGTACCCGTCGCGCGAGGTATAAAAACTGGTGTATTGCACCGGTCTCACTGCTTTAAGCTCAACATCGGTCCAGCTGGTGCCGGCATCGGCTGATTGGCGAAACGCGCCGTCGTAGGTGCCGAAGTCGCCGCCACTGTAGCGCCCGGCCCCAAATACCAAGCAGCTGGTGGGGGTGAGGGCGTTAATTACCCGAGCCGAAAACGAACTCCGGCTGATTGGGAGCCAGGTGCTGCCGTTGTCCGTGGTTTTATAGACCGGCCCGTACCCCGTGGCGCAAAAACCAATGCCGGTACTGAACGCCAATTCATTGAGGTAGGGATAATCAAAGGTGGCAGCTTCGGCCCAGGTTGCGCCGTTGTCGGGGCTCCTGATGATTTTTCCGCTGGCGCTGGCGCAAAAGCCCTGGTCGCGGTCGAAGGCAATTTTGGTGAGTTGATACGGCCAGGCAGCCACGGGCAGCCAGCGGGCGCCCGCGTCGGCGCTTTTCAAAATCTGCGCGCCCGTTCCATTCGACACGGCCAGCAGCTCGCCGCGGCGGTTTGCGGCAAGGGCGGACAGCACCACCCCGGTGGCCCGGTAAATGGGGGCCCAAGTGGTGCCGCCGTCCGTGGTTTTCAAAATCAGGCCGCCGGGGGGCGTGCAGCCGGCCCCGTTGCAGTCGGTGGAGCCTCCCACCGCGTAACCAACAGTGGTGTCGGTGAATAACATCTGGAGCAAGGGCAGGTTGGCGTCCGGGCTGCTGAATTGCAGGGCCCAGCTTTTTCCGCCATCGGTGGTTCTGTAAATTTTTCCGTCGTGGGTAGCCACGAAGCCAACGGCGGCATTGGTGAAGAAAACGGCCTGAACCCAGCCGGGTAAGGTCGTCGTTACCAAGTCTATTTTGATGGCAGCGTTCTCAAACGGCAGCGATGCGACAGTCGGCTCGGCCGCTGGCCGCTCGGCGTCTTTTTTGCACCCCGACAGGGTCATAAAAACCAGTAGAATGAAATAAAAGCAGGGTTTCATGGCGCTTGGTTTTCCGGTGGCAACGTGCCCACCACGCGCATGACCGGCCCCAGCCGCAAAGGGTTGGCAGCCGCGCCAACTTTATTCAGGACGGGCAAATCGTTGCCAGTGATTATGGCAAGGGAATTTTTGTAAAGCCACAAGTACGCTCGCTCACCGAAAATTCTGAACGTCATGCTGAGCTTGTCGAAGCATCTCTACTGCTTCGTAAAACTGCCCCGCGAAGCGGTAGAGATGCTTCGACAAGCTCAGCATGACCGGCTGATGACTTCCCAAACACCCTCGATGTCACCGCTGCTAAAATTCATTTAAAGGAATTACAGTCGATGAACTGGCAACGGTTGGTGACGCAACCGGGCGATGAAAAAACGGCTGCATAAACTCACTTCGATAGACCCCGCAAATGCAGAAAGCAATGCCAAAGTTGATGACTAGTCCCAGCACCACTCCAAGAATGTGTATAATTGGGGTTCCGTCACTGCCGTTGAGCCAGCTTCGATAGAAATTAAACGTCTCAGTAAAAGCCAGGAACGGTAGCAACCGCACGAGCCGAATACGGGCGGCATCCGTCCGGTTAATCATTTGATAGGCGGTGAGCAACGTCACGAGCGACAAGCCCAGGTGTACCAAATAAAATAGCCAATGAATTTCGCCTGGAATGTAGCCGACGTCGACCCCAAATTTTTGACGTGCCTCGGTAAAATGGGCTACCAGCCAGCCGATGTAGCCAAATGTTCCGGAATACGCAAAGCAAATCACCGTCAAACAAATAGCCTGAAAAGTCTTGGCTTTTTTATAAAGCCCCTTGTCTTTTTGGTAGTCGTGCGCCAAGCCAACTGCCAGAAATATCAGCGAAATAAATTTAAAGCCCGTCATTTAGTCAATTGGTTTTTGTCGCATGCTGCCAACGAAATTATGCTGCTGGCACTAATAATCAATTCGGTGGCGATGGATTATTCTGGAGTTGACGCGACGGCTAGCGGGACCATTTTAGCAAGCCCCGAACTTCTCTGCGTCGGCGTTACTTTGTAAAATAAGCAGCCTAAAGTTGCTACTCATCCATGCGCAACCTTCTGCTTCTCGCCTTTGCCCTGCTGCTCACCCTCGCGGCCGCCGCGCCGGCTCCCAGCTTCCGCATTGCCAAGCTGCACTACGGCGGCGGGGGCGACTGGTACGCCAACAAAACTTCGCTGCCGAACCTCATCAGCTTCTGCAACCAGGCGCTGAAAACCAACATCGCGCCCGACGAAGCCACCGTGGAACTCGACGCGCCCGAGCTGCTCTCCTACCCTTTCGTGCACATGACCGGGCACGGCAACGTGAGCTTCACCGCCGCCGAGGCCAAAAACCTGCGCCGCTACCTCACCGGCGGCGGCTTCCTGCACATCGACGACAATTACGGGCTCGACAAATTTATTCGCCCCGAAATGAGGAAGGTATTTCCCGAGCTCGAATTCGTGGAGCTGCCCTACTCCCACCCGATTTACCACCAGAAATTCGCATTTCCGCACGGCCTGCCCAAAGTGCACGAACACGACGGCAAGCGCGCCCAAGGCTTCGGCCTGCTCTACAAAGGCCGTCTGGTGTGCTTCTACAGCTACGAATGCGACCTGGGCAACGGCTGGGAAGACGTCGGCACCTACCCCGAAGACCCGCCCGCCATCCACGACGCGGCCCTGCGCATGGGCGCCAATCTGATAAGCTACGCGCTAACCCAGGACTGACGCCTGCGGCTTAATGACGCTTTGCTTAATGAGGGATGAGGAATTGTCATTACGAGCAGAGCGAAGCAATCTGTTCTGGCAATGCGACTCGCCTTGGATTGTGACACGCCCTTTTCTGGGACCGGAAAAAGCCTCCTTTTTGGGAGGGACCGGGGCTTATCACATTAGGAGGCTGTTCGCTGAGAACAGGACGGATTACTTTGGCCTCCAGCCTCGCAATGACAATTCCTCATTCTTCATTCCTCATTCTTCATTAAGCCGCAAGGCGTCTCAGGCGTCTTAATCAACGCCTTGCGCTGGGAAGCGGCCGGTTTTGGTGCGGTAGAAAGCCTTGATTTTGGCTTCATCGGCCTCGTAGTCGCCGGTGGGGTACACGGCGGGGCCGATGCCGGCTTCCTTGAATTTATAGTCGAGGTACCCGAGCCGGATGGGCACGTGCGCGCCCAGCGCCGCGAAATAGTAGCCCTTGCGCCAGCGCGGCTGGTAGGCGCGGGTGCCCTCGGGCGTGATGAGGATGACCAGCTGGTCGTGCTCGTTGAAAAGCTGCACCATGCCATCGACGAGGCTGTTGTTGCGGCTGCGGTCCACGGCCAGGCCCCCGATGGATTTTACCAGGCCGCCGAGCAGCCAGTGCTCGGTCCACTCCTTTTTCACGGTGAAGCGCACGGGCACACCCATCAGATAAAAGGCGGCGCGGGCCAGAATGATGTCCCAGTTGCTGGTGTGCGGGGCCGCAATCATCATGCTCTTCTTGATTTCCGGGTTGTGAATTTCACCCAAATGCCAGCCGGCCACGCCGAACACGAGCTTGGCCATCGAATACCAGAAGGGAGAATCGGAACGGGCAGACATAAATTACTGCGAAGAAAAAAACTGAAAGAAGTGCACCAAAATAAGGGCGCCGGGCCCTGGCGCTGGTGCAAAGATGGGCAGAGTTGGCCCGAACCCGAGCGTCTTTTCCTACAGCAGCGCCTGCAAAGCGGCGGCCTGGCTCATGGTGTAGCGGTAGCCGATGTCAAAAAGCTCGGGCCCGCGCTTGTAGCCCAGCGGGCGGTAGTGGCGCAGCTCGGGCGGCTCGAGCAGCAGGTGGCACTGGCTTTTGCGGGCCGCCGTGTTGGCGTTGATGGCCAGGTGCAGGGTGCGCTCAATCAGGCGGCGGAAGTTGGGAATGCGGGCCTCCGGGTTGATGGGGTTGCAGTGCACACCTACCACGCGCAGGCCGGGCTGGCCCAGCAGCGGCTCCACCGGCAGGTTGTTCAGCAAGCCGCCGTCCACCAGCTGCCGGCCCTGGTACTCGACCGGCCGGTACACGATGGGCACCGCCGACGAGGCCAGCAGCGGGGGCAGCAGCCGCCCCGAGCTGAAATACACCGACTCGCCGGCCATCAAATCGGTGGCCACGAGCGTCAGCGGCCGGCTCAAGTCTTCGAAGTTGACCGTGCTGCCCAAGTGCCGGGCCAGCAGCTGCTCCACCGCGTCGAGGTGCAGCAGGCCAAACCGACTAAAAGCCGGCCGCGTCAGCCGAAACACGTTGGTATTCAGGAGCAGCCGCAGAATTTCGCGGGGCGGAAAACCCGCCGCGTAAAACACCCCCGCAATCGCCCCCGAGCTGACGCCCGCCAGCCGCGCCACCGGCAATTGCAGCTCTTCGAGCGCCGCCAGCACCCCCAAATGCGCGATTCCGCGCGCCCCGCCCCCCGATAAGGCCAAACCCAGCTGGGCCATGGTGTCGTTCGTTTTAAGTAGTGGCTGGTCAGCCGCCTATCCGGGCAGCCGCCGTTGCCGCCCTTACGCAAAACCTGGTTCGAACAACCGAAATCGGGCCTACAAATCGGCCAGCCGCAGGGTTTCGGCCAGGCGCACGCCCTTATCGGTCAGCTGCACGGTGCAGGCCTCGTGGATGGGGTCGTGTTCGAGCAGCAGCACCCAGTTTTCGGCGGCCGCGCGGCGCAGCACGGCTTCCTTTTCGGTCATGGTGATGAGCGGCCGCATGTCGTAGCCCATCACGTAGGGCAGCGGAACGTGGGCCGCACTCGGCAGCAAATCAGCCATAAACGCTAGTGTACGGCCCTGGTAGTGCATCACCGGCACCATCATTTTTTCGGTGTGGCCGTCGGCCAAAATGATTTCGCGGAACTGCGGCAGCGCATCGGGCACGCCGGCTTGCAGGTCGATGAACCGCAAATGCCCACTTTCCTGGATAGGCAAAATATTCTCCTGCAAAAAGCTGGCTTTTTCGCGGGCATTGGGCGTTGCGGCCCAGTCCCAGTGCGCCTCGTTGCTCCAGTACGTCGCGTTGGGAAAGGCCAGTTGCAGCACACCGTCGGGCCGGCGCTGCACCGAGCCGCCGCAGTGGTCGAAGTGCAGGTGCGTCAGAAAAACGTCGGTAATATCGGCGCTGGTGAAGCCCAGCTTGCGCAGGGATTTTTCCAGCGAGTCGTCGCCGTGCAGGTAAAAATGGCCCCGAAACTTCTCGTCCTGCTTCTCGCCAATGCCGTTGTCGATGAGCAGCAGCCGGCCGCCGTCTTCAATCAGCAGGCAGCGCATGGCCCAGGTGCACATGTTGTTGGCATCGGGCGGGTTCAGCTTCTGCCACATGCTTTTGGGCACCACGCCAAACATGGCGCCGCCGTCGAGCTTAAACAAACCGGTGTCGATGGTATGAATCTTCATGTCATTTAACAATTAGCATTTAACAGCCCAGCATTTTTTCCTAAAACCATGAGCTCAGCACTTATCAAAATTGACTGGACTTCTCCAACCTGTTAAATGTTAATTGTTAAATGAAAATTATTCCACCACCACGCCCATCGCCGAGAACTTATCAATCCGCTGCGAAATCCGGTCTTCCATCGAAATAGCGTTCAATTCCTTCAGCGTCTTCAGCAGCGTCGTTTTCAGGGTTTCAATCATGGCTTCGGGCGCGGTGTGGGCGCCGCCCAGCGGCTCTTTCACAATTCCATCCACCAAGCCCGCGTTTTTCATGTCGATGGCCGTGAGCTTGAGCGCCTCGGCGGCCTGCTCCTTGTAATCCCACGAGCGCCACAGAATGCTGCTGCACGATTCGGGCGAAATCACCGAATACCACGTGTTTTCCAGCATCAGCACCCGGTCGCCGATGGCGATGCCCAGCGCGCCGCCGCTGGCGCCCTCGCCGATGATGACGCAGACCACCGGCACCTTCAGCATGAACATTTCCTTGAGGTTGCGGGCAATGGCTTCGCCCTGCCCGCGCTCCTCGGCTTCGAGGCCCGGAAAAGCGCCCGGCGTGTCAATCAGGGTCACGATGGGCACGTTGAACTTCTCGGCCAGCTTCATCAGGCGCAGGGCCTTGCGGTAGCCTTCGGGGTTGGGCATGCCGAAGTTGCGAAACTGGCGCTGCTTGGTATTATGCCCCTTTTGCTGGCCGATAAACATGACGGTGTGGCCGTCAATCTCGCCAAAGCCGCCCACCATGGCCTTGTCGTCGCCCACGGTGCGGTCGCCGTGCAGCTCCACAAACTTGTCGACCATGCCCCCGATATAATCCAGCATTTGCGGCCGCTCGGGGTGGCGCGAGAGCTGCACCCGTTGCCAGCGGGTAAGGTTAGCGTAGGTTTCTTTCTTGAGGTTTTTGATTTTGGCTTCCAGCGCCGCCACGGCGTCGGTTACGTCCACCTCGCTATCGGCGGCCAGCTTCTGCATTTCTTGAAGCTTGCCTTCAAGAGCGGCGATGGGTTGTTCAAAATCGAGTAGCATAGGAGGCATGGGCACTTTAGAAGAGAGCAAATTGAACCTTTGAGGAGCGCCCGCTGCAACAGCCGCGCCCGTCGAAAAAGCGGTTGGCAAAGGTAAATCATCCGCCGTTGGGACGAACGCCAAAAAACAATCGCTCTGAAAAACAGCTCACAAGCCCCCGCCAGGGCCCCACTTCGGAGAAAAAGGGGCTTTCGGCTTGCAGCAGCGCAATTATTTTCCCTACCTTTGCAGCACCAAAACGGAAAACAGCGCGTTTTTCGTTTTGGTAAACGGTTTGGTAGTTCAGTTGGTTAGAATGCCGCCCTGTCACGGCGGAGGTCGCGGGTTCGAGTCCCGTCCAGACCGCTACCGTTTACTAACGAAAGCCCCTAAAAGTCGCAAATCTGGCAACAGAAGCGGTTTTTAGGGGTTTTTGCTTTTAGACGATTTAGCATTTAGCACCCCTTTTGGCTGGATTTGGCTCCCAATTGCGCTCCCAATTGCACCCCCAAAACCAACCGTTTTATGCTGAACATTCAGTTTGACCGCCGGGCCGACCGCCCGGATGCAGCGGGGCGCTGCCCCATCCACTTACCGGCGTATTTCGACGGGCAACGGCTGCGCGTCGCCACCCGCGAAAAGTGCTTTGTCACCGAGTGGAACGCCGAAAAAGGCAAGTTTAAGAAACCATTTCCAGGGCTGGTGGAGGCCAATGAGTACCTGGAGACGCTGACCGAACGGATGCAGGCCCGGTACCGGCAGTTGCGCTCCGCCGGGGTCGCGGTAACGGTGGAGGCGGTAAAAGCGGCACTGGCACCCCCGGCTGCGGAGGCACCGAAAGCGGAGGCGCCGGCTCCAATTCTCCTGACCGACCTCTACGCCGACTATCAGGCGGCGCTAAAGGCGCGGGGTAATATGGTGCAGTCGATGGTATCGGTGGCCACTACTCTTACCCATCTGAACGGGTTTGAAAAGGCGCTTAAGCGCAAGCTGCAGCTCGGCGATTACGACCTGGCCATGCACGACAAGTTTCTGGCTTACCTGCGCGGAACGCGGAAGCTGGCACAGAACACGGTGTGCAAGACGGTGAAGCATGTGAAGGCCTTTCTGCGCTACGTGCGCGAAGACCGGCACATGCCGGTGGCCGTGGAATCGCGGGAGATGCGAATCAAGTGGACCGACGTGGAAAAAGTCTACCTGAGCGCCGCGGAGCTGAGCTTACTGGAAAATGCCATGCTGCCCTCCTCCTTGGTAGCCACGCGGGATGCTTTCTTGTTTTGCTGCTATACTGGATTGCGGCACTCTGATTTGTCGGCGTTGAGCACGGCCAACGTAAAAACATGGGACGGCAGCCGCATCCTGCGGCTGACGCAGACCAAGACGCGCACGGCGGTCAGCATTTACCTCACGCCACCGGCAGCGGCTCTGCTGGATAAGTACGAAGGGACGCGAGCCCACTTGCTGCCGTCGACCTCGAACCAGGTGATGAACCGTAATCTGAAGCGCATCGCGCAGCTGGCGGGGCTGCGGGAGATGGTAGAATTGGTGACCATTGAGGAAGGCAAGGTGGTGAAGCGGCAGCAGCCCAAGCACGAGCTGGTGAGCATGCACACGGCGCGGCACCCCTTCGCGGTGCTCTCCCTGATGCGCGGGCTTCCCGTGGCGGTGCTGCAGAAGGTGCTGGGGCACGCCAAGATTCAGACCACCATGCTTTACGCCAAGGTGGTGGAGGACTTTCAGCACCAGGAGATGCGGCGGATTTGGGAGGTTGGGCGCGCGGGCGCCAGCGCCGGCGGCTTCGGTAGTCAATCCCGTCTGCGCGGTAGAAACGGCAGTGGCGTAGGCACATGCTCGTAAAGAAAAAAGGCCGGCGTGGATGGTACCATGCCGGGCGTTTTCTTTCCGAGCCGCTCTGTTTCTGGTAAGAGCGCCTCGCCTGGAAGGGGCTTACTTTTCATATTTCCGATCAAAGCCGGATTTGAGGTAGTCCTGGTCGCGGGAGCTTAAGGGCTGGCCCTGAAATTCGGCGAGAATGGCATAGGCATCCTCGACGGTGTCGATGCCTAATTGGTAGACTGACCGGCCCCACTTGTATAAAGCCACGTGGCCGAGGGTGGTAAATAAGCCCGGCTTTATCTGCCCCCCATCGTGTTCATGGCCTTTTATGGAGGTGAAGAAATCGAGCTTGCCACCTTGCTTGGTTTCTTTCAGGATAAAAGCTTTTAGCTCGGCTTGGCTCCGCATGGCCACGCCAGCGCCGGCCATGTTGCCTAGCTTTTGTGATTTGATGAGCTTAACTACCGCCTCCCGGGCGTCTTCGTTAGAGTAGACTTGTAGGCGGTGTTCGTTGAAAAGCAGGGTGCTGCCATGTAAGGCAGCCTTGGCATCGTAGCCGTTGGCTAGTAGTTCCTTGGCACGGCTCTCGGACATATCCCCTTGGAGCTTACTGGCATAGTCCTTTTTGCTACCGGTAGCTGGATTGATTACCAGGAGTTTCCTGGGCGCCTCGCTGGAGAATAGGATAAGGCCCATCACCTGTTGGTTTTTGGTCAGCACGTGGAAGTTGGAAGCCAGCGAGGTGGCCGCACGTTCTATCTGGTCAAGCGTGGGAGCCGCGGCTATGAAGACGGAGGACTGCGGGTTCTCGATGTTGTTTTTGAGGGTGTAGTAGCTAGTGCTCAGGCCCAACTCGCCCAGCTTTTCCTCGCTTACCATCACTGAGTTGAAGACGGGATTACCGTTATTGTCGGTCTGCGCAAAGCCCTGACTGGTGCTGCATAAGAGAACCAGTAGTACCAGCAATTTTTGAGGAAGGGTTTGGTTCACAATTTTACGGAAGGCAGGAATCCGGAATCATCAAATATAGACTCAGGTGCCGGTTTTCGTTTATTGCTTCGTAGGACTTAGCCTTTTAAGGTGGCTGGTGGTACTTCGAGCCAGTAGCTTTTTCAAGCTGAAAGTGCGCTGCTGAAGTTTTGCGCCCTGCTGCGGGCGAAACCTTAATTGCCTAATTCAAGGCCCTGGCATTAATATACGCTGCCGCTTGGCAGCGGAAGAAGTACCTTTCGCAGCTGAATTATTATTCTCTAGCGGCAGCTCCATGAATCTGCTTCACTACCTTAAACGGCTGGGCTGGCAGGAAGCGCTGCCCTTGTTTTTGATGGAAAACCTGCTGGTACTGCTGCTGGCCCTGGGTTTTGGCTACCTGCTACAGGCTATTTATGGGCCCCGCCGGGCGCTGGGGCGGGTGCATCACCCAGTCAGCCGGGCCGAAATGCGGCTGGCGGCCGCCACCCTGGTTCTCAACACCTTTATTACCTACGCGGGCTTCCTGCTCTGGCGCAGGGGTGTTATTACCATCCGGGAGGATGTTTCCTACCGGATGCTGCTCGACTTCGTGGTGCTTTTCGTGGGAATGGACCTGCTGATGTACGGGTTCCATTACTTAATTCACCACACGCCGCTTTACCAATGGGTGCACCGGCAGCACCACGGCTATCCCGAGCCGCAGCCCATCGACTTGTTTGTGCTGCACCCGCTCGAAACCTTGGGCTTCGGCGGCTTGTGGCTGCTGCTGCTGCTGCTGTACCCAGCCAACTTCGTGGCCGTCGCGGCTTATCTGGTGGTGAACGTCCTGTGTGGGGTGTTGGGGCATTCCGGGGTGGAGCCGTTTCCCATCGGCTGGGCTCGCCACCCGCTGCTCAAGTATCTGGGCTCGTCCGGCTTTCATTTTCAGCACCACCAGGACGAGCAGCACAACTTCGGCTTTTACACCTCTATTTGGGACCATTTGTTCGGCACGCTCGCCCCGAGCCCCGCTCCCGCGCTTTTGGACAGTCTGCCCGGTTCAGCGACTAGTACGCCAGCAACTGAACGAGCGGCTTAGCGACGTGATGTAATTCTGAGGTGGTCGGGTAAATGTGGACAGAATAGGGTCTTATCTTTCGAATGTCATGAAAGACAGCCCCCCACCCACCAAACGCCGGCGTTATGACGCCGCCTTCCGCGCGGAATCCCTGCGCTTGGCCAGCGCAAGCCGTTCGACGCAAGCCGCCGCTCGCGCCTTGAATATCAAGGCCAAGCTGCTCTACAATTGGCAGAAGGAGGCCCTCACGCCGGTGGCCGCGGCCCGCGGAGCGGAGCTAGACCCGGCCACGGCCGCCGAACTGCGCCAGCTGCGGGCTTTGGCTCGGCGGCAGGCGCAGGAGCTGGATATTTTAAAAACGCCATCGCCATCTTCTCGGTGACCGACACCCCATGAGCCGCTATCGCTTTATCGAGGCGCAGCGCGCCTGCTATCCGGTGCGCCTGCTTTGCGACGTGCTGGGGGCACCGGCCAGTGGCTATTACGCTTGGCCACAAGCGCAAAAGCATCTGGTAAGCGGTGAGCCGCCCGCTTGGGAAACGGCGCTGGTCAAGGTCTTTGGCCGGCACCAACGCCGCTACGGCACCCGTCGGTTGCAGGTCGCCTTGCGCGGCGAGGGCTACCGCGTGGGGCGGCAGCGCCTGCGGGCGGCGGCTATGCGACGCCGGGGCCAGCGTCGCCGACTATTTTGATTATTATACTCACGAGTGATTATTATACTCACGAGCGCCTGCACTCCAGCATTGACTACCAGACGCCGTATCTCACTCACCAACAACTTCTTCAACGCAGTGTCCTAAACTGTCCAGCGTAACCGGACCACCTCAGTCATACTTCTCGATGGTGGTCAGGAAATGGGGCAAGTCGGGGCTGCTCGTGGTTTTGAAATCGATGAGGGTGCGTATTCGCGCAATAAATGTGTGCCATCACTACGTATTGTACCAGAGCGACATCCCGCAGCGCAATAGGAGGCAGCAGGAGTGCATGGTTAATAAAACGTGTGGGGCAATTGACGACACTTCTCCATCTGCTACTTTGCACTGGAATGTCTGCCTTGTCTACCTGCTCCGCCGCATGATTTCCTATACCGAAGACCAGGCACGGACCTTCGTGACCGATGCGGGCACCTTGCAGCGCGGCCAGCAGCTAGCTCAGCCAACCAAGTGGGGCAACCTGGGGCGCACCGAAACCACCGCTTGGGGTGAATGTGCGGGCAGCGGCTCCACGCCTTACCTAACCGGAATCGACCTAAGCGAGCCGGCCTTCAAATGCACCTGCCCCAGCCGGGTTTTTCCGTGCAAGCACGGGGCGGGCCTGCTTTTGCTGATGGCCCGCCAGCCCACTCTTTTCGCGGGGACTATGCCGCCGGCCTGGCTGGCGGAATGGCTGGCCAAGCGCCAGCAAACCCAGGGCAAGAAAACCGATAAAGTGGTAGTTGCCGTAGCCAAAGCGGCGGCAGCGGCGAAGGAAACGCAGGAAAGCGAGTCTGCGGCGGATTTGCCCTCTTCGACAGCACCAACCGTAGTTGAGGCGGGCGCAGGCAGCGCGGTTTCGGAGGCCCGGCTAGTCCGCATGGCGCAGGGCGCGGACGAGCTGGAAATATGGCTCCTGGACCTGGTGCGCAACGGCCTGGCGACTCTGGACCAGCAACCGGGGAAGTTTTGGGAAGGCCAGGCGGCGCGGCTGGTCGACAACCAGCTGCCCGGCCTGGCCGGCATAGTGCGCGAGCTGGCTACGCTGCGCCACGCGCATGCCGACTGGCCTGCCCGCCTGCTGGCCCGGCTGGGCGAGCTGTACTGGCTGGTGCGCGCCTTCCAAAACCGCGAGCAGCTGCCTGCCCCTACCCGGCAGGAAGTGTTGCAGCAAGTTGGCGTGACCATCAAAAAGGAAGAGCTACCGGGCTACACGGCGGCGGTAAGCGATGACTGGCGGGTGCTGGGCCAGTTCACCTGGGACGAGGACCGCCTCACGGCGCGCCGCAGCTGGCTGCGGGGCGAGGCCACCGGCCGCTACGCGGTGGTGCTGGAATTCGCTTTTGGCAGCCAGGCCTTTGCCACGCCGCTGGTGCCGCAGGGCCGCTATACTGGTGCCCTGCTGTTTTACCCGGGCCCGCTGCCCTTGCGCGCCGCCCCGGTAGCGCTGGTCTACGCCTCCTTGGCGCCGGCCCACGCGGCTCCGCCCGCCGGCCCGCCCAGCCAGCTGCTGAACGACTACGCCGACGCGCTGGCCCGCCAGCCCTGGCTGCGCGAGTGGCCCGCCGCCGTGGCCCAAGTCGTTCCAACGCGGCAGCCCGATGGGCGCTGGGTGGTGTACCACCCCGAAGACGGGGCCTTGCCCCTGCGCTTTGCCGACGACAACGCTCCCTGGCAGCTGCTGGCCGAAAGCGGCGGGCACCCGCTCACGCTATTCGGGGAGTGGGACGGCCGGGCGTTCCGCCCGTTGAGCAGCTGGCGCTGGTCGGCGGCTTCCGCCGAGCCGCCGACGGCAAGCAGCAACAAGGTAGCGGAGGACATTCTGCAAGCGAGCGAGCAGCCGGCAGAGTTAACGGAGGTACCACTGCCCTCCTCGGCGCAGCTGCTGCGTATTGCCTTGCTCGGCACCCGGCAGAGTGGGGAAGCGGTGCCGGTTACTCCCACGGGCTTCAGGCCTTCGGATGGCCCTGAACAGCGGCTTCTGCTGGCGGCCGGCACGCTGGCCCTGGTGCAAAAGGCCGGCTTCCTGGCGCCCAGCACTGCGGAGGCGCCGCCGGCGCCGGCCCCGGCGGAAAGCGGGGACCCGCTGGGGTCTTTGGGCACAGAGTGTTTTCGGGCGCTGCTGGCCAGCAACCGCTACTCCGCTTTCCGCACCGACTACTGGACGCAGATGGAGCAGCACAAGCGCCTGGTGCCCCCAGCGCTGCTAGTGGCGGCGCTAAACAGCTCAGACCTGCGGCTGCACTTGCCGGGTTCCCTGTCGACGATACTGGGGGAGCGAGGCCTCTGGCTGGCCCGGCAGAACCCGGAGTGGCAGCCTGTGCTCGCCAAGGTGCACCCCTCACAGGACTTGACGACCTGGGAAACGGGTAGTCTGCACGACCGCCGTTTTTTCATTCAGCAGCTCCACGAAACCGACTCCGAACAGGCCCGGAAACTACTGGTGGCCGCGCTGCCCGCCGAGCGGGCGGCCACCCAGGCGGCCCTGCTCGCCGAACTGGAGCACAGCGTGACCGCCGCCGACGAGCCGTTGCTGGAAACCTACCTCGGGGCCAAAAGCAAGGAGGTGCGGCAAACGGTGGTGCCCTTGCTGGTGCGGCTGCCCCACTCGGCCCTGGTGGAGCGACTGTGGCAACGAGCCGCGTCCCTGCTCACGCTGAAACGCCCGCTGATAGGACGCAACAAGCTGGAAGTAACGCTGCCCGAAGGGTGGGACAAAACGTGGCTGGCCGATGGCATCGAACAGAAAGACGACCGGTTCGAGGGCGGCGAGCGGGCCGGCTGGCTGGGGCAGCTGCTCACCCTGCTGCCGCCGAGTCGGTGGGCCGCGCAGCTGCAGGTGTCGGCGGAGGAACTGCTGACGCTGGCCGAAGCCACCGAATGGTCGCGCCTGCTGCTGCGGGCCTGGTCGCGGGCAGCTTATCTGCACCAGGACAAGGCCTTTGCCGCACCGCTGCTCTTGCGCCACTTCGCGCAGCCCAACTTATTGTTTCACCAGCAGGCCACCCACCTGACCTGGGTGCTTAGCGAAGACGAGAAAATCGGGCTACTACGCGGAATGCTACCCCTCAAAGACAAAGGCTCGCCCTTCGTCTTGCCAGACTTTTTAAGTTACATCTTCGCGCCCTGGCCCGCTGATATCGTTAGTGCGGCGCTTGATTGCATTGCCAATGGGTTGGCTCCGCTGGTAACCAATCAGTACGTCGAGCCGCACCAGCGCCTCTCCACGCTGCTGTACCGCCTGGCGCGCTACGTACCCCCGGCGCTGGCCCCGCAGTGCACCGCGGCGCTACGCCCCGTGGGCGAGAGCTACCCCCTGGTGGCGCCGCTCATCGAGCAGTTTATTGATTCGCTCCACTTTCGTCAGCAGCTCACCGCCAGCCTCACCGAACCCTCCACCGCTTCCCTCGCCTAACCTAGCTCATGGCTGCTCCCCTGCCCACCGACCTACTTCGCCCGCACGCCGAAGACCTGTACGCCGAAGAACTGGCCGCCCTGAAAGCGGCCGACGACCGGCCCAAGCCGCCCAACTGGCAGCTCTCGCCCTGGGCGGTGGTGACGTATCTGCTGGGAGGCAACCTGGACAACGGTTTTGAGATTGAGCTCAAGTACATCGGCCAGCGGCGGCTGATGGAAATTGCCGTGGCTACGCTGGCCACTGACCGCGCCCTGCTCCTGCTCGGCGTGCCCGGCACGGCCAAAAGCTGGGTATCGGAACACCTGACGGCGGCCATCAGCGGGCACACCAACCTGCTGGTGCAGGGTACGGCCGGCACCGCCGAAGACAGCCTGCGTTATTCCTGGAATTACGCCCGCCTGCTCGCCGAAGGCCCGTCGATGGGCGCCCTGGTACCTAGCCCGTTGTATAAAGGCATGGAATCGGGCCAGCTGGTACGCATCGAGGAGCTCACGCGCATCCCCTCCGACGTGCAGGACACCCTGCTTACCATGCTGTCGGAGAAGGTGCTGCCCATTCCGGAGCTGAGCACCGAAATTCAGGCCACGCAGGGCTTTAATGTCGTTGCCACGGCCAACGACCGGGACCGGGGCGTGAACGAGTTGAGCAGCGCCCTGCGCCGCCGCTTCAACGCCGTGGTGCTGCCCCTGCCGGCCACGCTGGCGGAGGAAGTGCACATCGTGCAGACCCGGGTGGCCAAGCAGGGCAAGGCGCTCCAGCTGCCCGTAGAGGCCCCGGCGCTGGAGCAAATCAGCCGTCTGGTCACCATCTTCCGCGAGCTGCGGTCGGGTGTGACAGAAAACGGCAAAACCAAACTGAAGTCGCCCACTGGCACGCTGAGCACCGGGGAGGCTATTTCCGTGATGAATTCCGGCCTGGCATTAGCAGCCTACTTCGGCGATGGTACCCTGCGGGCGCATGACCTGGCGGCCGGCCTGACGGGTGCCGTTATCAAAGACCCGGGGCCGGACCGGGTGGTGTGGCTGGAGTACCTGGAAACGGTGGTGAAGGAGCGGGATGGGTGGAAGGATTTATATCGGTCGTGCCGGGAGGTGGTGGAGTAGGATGTGCATTTTCGTCACTGACAGCATCCCAGCCGCAAGGTTCTACTATCATCCTCCTACTT
This sequence comes from uncultured Hymenobacter sp., assembly GCA_964242365.1. Taxonomy (GTDB): domain Bacteria; phylum Bacteroidota; class Bacteroidia; order Cytophagales; family Hymenobacteraceae; genus Hymenobacter. The sequence continues at coordinate 23,174 of CAXTCS010000003.1, forward strand.
TATGCTCGCCACTTTCGATTCGTTTCAACGATTACGGCCACTACTCACCGTTTTTTGGTTAATTAGCCTCGCCGCTACCGTCCGAGCGCAGTCCGGCGGGTATGAAGACGTAGTTATAGTTAGCCACCACGTTTGGGGGTTAACTGCCAGTGGCCGTATTAAAGTCTATGATTCGGCCGGTACTGAAGCAAAAGTGCCTTCACTCAACGACATTACGGCTAAGCTTATTACTAGTCGTGACAACGACGTAGTGGCACAGATAGGCACCCAAATTCAACGTTGGAGCAGCGCCGATTCAACTTGGCGTCCTATTGGAAAATTATCAACCAATGCTTTCGCATTGGTGATAAACAGCAAGGGAAGCCTGTTTGCAATCAACGAAAAGAGCGTTTTGGAGGTATCTACTGGAAAGATTTACTTCCCTTCATCGTCCCCCAATAACCAATTAACGAAGCTAACCGGCTTTGAAAAGCCGGCCACCTATTTCTTGGACCGGGACGACAATCTCTGGATTGGTTTCGGGTATGGCGAATGGGGAGGCAATATTTTTACTTTCGATACGCAGCACCGCAAATTCATTGACTTAACATTTAATAATTTTCAAATTAATCTGCATCCCATCAAATCATTTTTTCAGCTCAAATCTAACGTCGGGGTTTCATCTGGCTTGCAACACATGATGAATTCCGGCGCAATTGCTGAATTCGATGAATTCAGTGCTCGAACTATTTATGACACGTGGCTAAGTCGTGACACCAGTACAACGCAACGTTTTTCGGATGGAAATAGAATTCCCTACATTGGTCCGGCGGTTTACTTCCCGAAGTCGGATTATATCTATTTTTATTCGAGCTTGGGAGTCTTTAGAGGCCAGTATGCTTCTGAGTTGAGAACATTTACCAGCTGGAAGAAGCTATTCGAGCCCAAGCTGCATTGGCGCAGTGGCCAGCGTGATGCTGTCGGCTCGCCGATGAATGTCTTGAAGATGCTCCCCCTAGACGATGATAAATTAATACTGCTGACTCAAAATGATGGGATGGGACTGTGGGACGGCAGTTCATTTAAACTGCTTCCCTAAATGCTTACCGACCTGCGCCTCTTCGGCATACGCCACCACGGCCCTGGCAGCGCGGCCAGCCTCGTAGCAGCGCTCGATGCTTTCAGGCCCGATATCGTGCTGCTGGAATGCCCGGCCGATGCCGAAGCGGCGCTGGCCACTGCTACTCACCCGGAGCTGATTCCGCCCGTGGCGCTGCTGGTGTACAACCCCAAGCAGCAGGGTCAGGCTACCTTTTTGCCGTTTGCCACGTTTTCGCCGGAGTGGCAGGCGGTGCAGTGGTGCGCGAAGAACGAGGCGCACGTGCGGTGCATGGACTTGCCAATGGCGCTGCGGTTTGGGATGCGGGATGCGGTGGCAGCGTGGCCGCCTTCCACCGAGACCTCACCCCCTGACCCCCTCTCCGAAAAAGAGGGGGTCCCGGAACCGGCTTTTGACGAGCGCGAAGCGAAGCAAGAATCGTCCAATTCTCCTTCGCTTTTGGAAAAAGGACCGGATGGTGAGGATGCCGTAGAGGCTGACCCGGTGGCTTACATCGCCCGGCTGGCGGGCTACACCGACTCGGAGCAGTGGTGGGAAACCCACCTGGAGCACGCCCCCGGCAACGCGGACACCTTTGCCGTGGTACTGGATTTGATGACGGCCCTGCGCGAGGAGTTGGCCCGGCCGGAAACCGAGGAAACCCTGCTACGCGAGGCGTTCATGCGCGAAACGCTGCGGGCCACGCTCACCCAGGGCTACCAGCGGGTGGCGGTGGTGTGCGGGGCCTGGCACGCACCGGTGCTGCGCGCCGAACTGCTCAAAAAAGAGGACAAGGCCCGGCTGAAAGGGCTGAAGAAAGTACCCACCGAAACCACCTGGATTCCGTGGACCTACGAGCGGCTCTCGTTTAGCTCGGGCTACGGGGCGGGGGTGCTCTCGCCCGCCTGGTACGAGCTGCTGTTTGCCAAGCCCCGCGCCGAGGTGCTGACCCACTGGATGGTGCGGGCCACGCGCCTGCTGCGCGGGCAGGACGTGGATGCGTCGTCGGCCCATGCTATTGAGGGCGTGCGGCTGGCGTCGGCGCTGGCCGCCGTGCGCGGGCTGGCCCTGCCGGGCATCGAGGAGTTGCAGGAAGCGGCGGTGGCCATCCTGGGCGGGGGTTATGGCGAGCCCCTGGCCCTGGTGCACAAAGAGTTGGTCATTGGTAGTAAGCTGGGCGAAGTGCCCGCGGGCTTGCCTGCCACGCCGTTGCAGCAGGACCTGGCCCAGCAGCAGAAAGCCCTGCGCCTGAAGCCCGAAGCCCTGCCCAAGCCGCTGGACCTGGACCTGCGCCAACCCGCTCAGCTTGACCGCAGCCACCTGCTGCACCGCCTGCGCCTGCTCGATATCAACTGGGGCGAGCCGGAGGAGGTATCGGGCAAGAGCGGCACCTTCCACGAAATCTGGCGCCTGCGCTGGGACCCGGAGTTTGCCTTGCCTGTCATTGAGGCCGGCCGCTGGGGCAACACGGTGCTGAGTGCCGCCGCGGCCCGCGCTGCCGCCCGGGCCGGTGAAGCCGCTAGCCTGGAAGCCATTAGTCAGCTGCTGGAACACGCCCTACGCGCCGACCTCGGCCCGACCATTCCGGCGCTGGTGGCCCGGCTCGAAACCATTGGGGCTGATACCCGCGACGTGACGCACCTGCTGGCCGCGCTGCCGCCGCTGGTGCAGGTGCGGCGCTACGGCAACGTGCGCCGCACCGATACTGCCCAGGTGGCCCGGGTGGTGCATCAGCTGGTGCCGCGCCTCTGCATTGGCCTGCCGGCCGCTTGCGTGGGACTGGACTATGATGCGGCCCGCCCACTGCTGGCCCGCATAGAGGCCACGCACCAGGCCATCCGGCTGTTGCAACAGCCGGAGCACGAAGCGGACTGGTACGCCGCCCTGGCGGCTGTGCAGCGCAACACGGCCAGCAACGGCCTGCTGGCCGGCGCCGCCGCGCGCCTGCTCTTTGACGCCCAGCAGGCCGATGCCGACACCACCGCCACGGTGCTCGGCCTAGCCCTGGCGCCGGCCCAACCGACCGAGTACGCCACGGCCTGGATAGAAGGGTTCCTGCGCGGCAGCGGCCTGCTGCTCATTCATCACCGGGAGCTTTTCGGCTTGCTGGACACCTGGCTCGGCAGCTTAGGTGAAGACAGCTTCCGCGAAACCGTGCCGCTGCTGCGCCGGGCGTTCACCGATTTCTCGCTGCCCGAGCGACGGCAGCTGCTGGAGCTGGCGGGGCAGGACATGGCCAAGCCCACGGCCAGCACGGAAGCGATGAAAATTGATTGGGAGCGAGGAAAACGAGTGCTACCGGGGCTGCGGGTATTGCTGGGTGTTGCACAGCCAGCAGCGACGGATTGAAGAGTGGCCCACAAAGCCCTGTCAAGGCACTGAACATGATATTTGAAACTATTCATTACAACCTACTATGCCTAATCAAACCCGTTGGAAACTGGTGTTAGGCAGTGCCGCCGATGCGGCTAACGCCGTGCCCCTGCCGCCCGATTACGGCCGCATGGACGACGTACTTACGGCCTTATATGATGGTGACAAGGCGGAGCGTAAAGCCGGCCTGGGCGGCTCGGCCCCGCGCGTGAGCCGCTGGCTGGGCGACATTCGGGAGTACTTCCCCGCCGACGTGGTGGCGGTAATGCAGCAGGACGCCATGACGCGCCTGGGTTTGAACCAGCTGTTGCTGGAGCCGGAAATCCTGCGCACGGTGCAGGCCGATGTACACCTGGTGGGGACTCTACTGTCGCTCAGCCGCGTGATGCCGCAGAAGGCCAAGGCCACGGCCCGCGAAGTAGTAACCAAAGTGGTGCGCGAGCTGGAAAAGAAACTGTCAAATCCGCTGCGCCAGGCCGTGCAGGGTGCACTGAGCCGGGCGGTGCGCAACCCTCGCCCCCGCTACCACGAGATTGACTGGGGCGCCACCATCAGGGCGAATCTGCGGCACTATCAGGCGGCGCACAGAACGGTAATCCCCGAGCGGCTGGTGGGGTTTGGTCGGCGCGGTCAGGCGCTGAAGGAGATAGTGCTGTGCGTGGACCAAAGCGGGTCGATGGCTTCTTCGGTCGTGTACGCCGGGGTGTTTGGCGCGGTGCTGGCCTCTCTGAAAGCAGTGAAGACCCACATGTGGTGTTTGATACCGCCGCGGTGAACCTGAGCGAAAACCTGCGCGACCCGGTGGATTTGCTGTTTGGGGTGCAACTAGGCGGGGGCACCGACATCAACCTGGCCCTCACCTACTGCCAGCAGCTCATCACCCGCCCCACGGACACCATTTTGGTGCTGGTCACCGACCTCTACGAAGGCGGCAACGAGCGGGAAATGATTAAGCGCGCGGCGGCCCTCAAGACCTCCGGCGTGAACCTGGTGGTGCTCCTGGCATTTAGCGATGAGGGAGCCCCGAGCTTTGACCGCCGGGTAGCGGAGCAGCTGGCCGCGCTGGGCATCCCGAGCTTCGCGTGTACGCCGGCTCGATTCCCGGAATTAATGGCCGCCGCCATTCAGGGGCAAAAGCTAGAAGCACGCTGAAAGTAAAAAGCCCCGCTGCAGGCACTGCGGTGGGGCTTTTTACTGGAAGGAAGCGCTATTTACTCAAGTTCTCTACAGGAGCCTCGGGGGCTCCGCGCAGGACCACCTGAATGCCGTGGTCGCGGGCCTGCGCGGTGGTGTACTTCTCGCTGCGGCCGATGATTTCGCCGTTGGCGGCTACGTGGTTGAAGCCGTATTGACCGGCGGTGAAAAACGACTGAAAGCGCTGGGCTGGCAATTGGCCTGGACGGACCGGATGCCGTTCTGGCAGCTGACTTTGGTGGTGTAGCCCTCGCCCGACTGCACGATTTCGCCGTTGTCGGCGCGCAGGTGGTACCAGTACGGGCCGCTGCTCTGGAAGAGTTGGAAGGTTGCCATAATGGGAATGAAAAGAGCGTAGTGAAATGAATGGCAGCAAGTTAGGCAGCCAGCGCCAGCGGCGCGGGCTTGCCGGGCGTGGTGGCGCAGCAGCGCCGCGTACTTCTTGCGGCCCTACTCGATGAGGCCAGGATACTTGCTTATTATAAAGTCATTAAAATAACGCGAATACCGTTGACAGCCAATTAATTGAGCTAGTTATTAGTCAATCATTAGAGTCTGTATTATGGTAATTTCGGGTTGTGGCGCTCTCACAAAGCAGGTAGGTTTACCATGGGGTGCACTTCTGCCCCCGCTAACCCTCTGCTTATGCCCACCTGCTACTCCAGATTGTTACTTTTCTTTGGCCGCTTCCAGGATGTGCGCCGACTAGCGCCGCTGGCCGCGGCCGCCCGGCACGCGGGCGTTGGGGGGCTGCTAATCCTGCTGGTGCTGGCCGGCTCCGGAATGCGCCCGGCGCAGGCGCAATCTCTTGCCCCACCCTGGGAGTTGGCGGTGGCTTTCGGCCGCAACCAGTCGCCCTACATTGAGGCGCTCACCACGGACGCGGCGGGCAACGTGTACGTAGGGGGATTTTTTTACGACTCTCTGCGCTTAGGGAATCAGCTACTGCACAGCGCCGGCATGCGAGATGGCTTCGTGGCGAAATGGAATGCGACGACGACTCACTTTGAGTGGGCCCAGCAAGTGGCCGGCCCCGAGGAGGAAATAGTGACGGCCATTGCCACGGCGGACAGTAGCGTCTACATCACCGGCGTCTTTTATAGCGCCAGCGTGTCCGTGGGCTCCTTGCCCCAAGCCGCCCACAGCGGCACCGGTAATTACAACGCCTTCGTGGCCAAGCTCACAGCGACCCGCGCGGGCCCGGTGACCACGTGGGTGCAATTATTAGGGGGCAGCGGCGCGCTGGTGAACACGCTCGCCGTCGCGGCGCACAATGTCTATGTTGGAGGAGCCTGCTACGGCCCGCTCACCTTTGGCCACTCTCAGCTGCCCGACCACTATGGGCTGCAGGGCTTGAATGCCTTCGTGGCTAAGCTCACCGATACTGGTCCGAGCGCCCGCTGCGAGTGGGCCCACCCGGCGGGCACCGGCATCAGCGCCCTGGCCATGGGGGAGCAGGGGCTCTTTCTGGCGGGCTTTTACCGCGGGGTGCCCAACGAGCTAGGTCCGGAGGCCCTGCCCAATTATGGTTATGGCTCTAGCAACATCTACGTGGCCAAGCTCATCGATACTGGCGCCGAAGGGCAGCTGAGCTGGGTGCAGCACACGGGCGACGTGGAACTGGCTTGGGTGGGCGGGCTGGCCGTGCGGGGCAGCAGCGTCTATATCGGGGGCAGCTTCTTCAGCAAAACGCTGCGCTTCGGGGCCACCGTGCTGACCAACGCGCGCCACGGGGGCGGCACAGATATATTTGTGGCCAAGCTCACCGACACCGGCGCTGCCGGGAGCTTCACCTGGGCCCAGCGCATCGGCGGACAGGGCTATGACGTGTGTCACGGGCTGGCCGTGAACGAAACCGGCCTCTACCTGGCGGGCGAGTTCAGCCAGCCCCTGGACTGTGGCTCTTGGCACCTAGCCTCCGCGGGCGGGGAGGACCTGCTGGTAACCAAGCTGCTGGATGCGGGTCCCACGGCTACTTTTGCCTGGGCGCAGTCGCTCGGCAGCCCCGCCAACGACGCGGCCTGGGCCATCGCCCTGAGCGGGCCGCGCGTGTACGTGGCCGGTCACCTGGTCACCCCCGTCCGAGTGGGCGCCGGGCCACTGGTTGAAAACTCGTTTATCGGCCGGCTGCGGGACCCCGGCGCTGGGCCTGCTTCACGGACGCCAATCGCCTTGGAGCTGTACCCCAATCCGGCGCAAGGCAGTGTAGGGGTGCGGTTGCCGCCGTTGCCAGGGGTTGCCCAGGCCACGCTTACGCTACGCGACGTCCAAGGGCGGGTCGTGCGCCAGACTACGGAGGTGCTATCGGCAGCCGGATTGCGTTACTCCTGGCCCCTGCCGGCGCTGCCGGGTGGGGTGTACATGCTCCAGGTGCAAGCAGGCACTACCAGCCTCAACCGCCGGCTGGTGGTGGAATGAGCGTGGGGCGGCCCGCCCGGGGGGTCAGACCAGCGAAGCAATAGCTAAATGCCCCGGTGACAGCAGCCGGAATTTGACGGTGCCACCCTTGCCGAACTGCTGACGAGCAAAGAACGAACCGGGTAAGTGCTACGCTAAAGCGGCACCTACCTTCACCGCGCCCATTAGTTGGGAGCTCCGCCCATTGTGATTATGGTGAATGCATACAGTTCTGCACGGCGCCCGAGTGAGGGCCCTTCCCGCCCCTGGCGGGCTTGGCTCCTGGTGCTGAGTTGGCTGCTGGGAGGCAGTCAGGCCACGGCTCAAACCTGGACGCTGCTGACTCGCACGGAGTCAAACTTTCAGGAATGGGCCGGGTTGAACAGCTCGGCCGTGGCGCCCAATGGGGATGTGGTCGTGGTGGGCGGAAGTAACGGCACGCTGAAACTGGGGGCTGCCGGGGTGATTGGCCGCGCGGGCTACTCCAACGGGTTCGTTGCCCGGCGGGGCGCCAGCGAAGCCGGCCCCTGGCGCTGGGCGGCCGCCATATTTAACCCGAGTGGAGCTGGTATAACGCGGGTGCTGGCCCTGCCCGACAACGACGTGCTGGTGCTGGGGATTTTCAGCAACAGCTACTATGGCGTGGACTTTGGCCCGCTGCATTGGTCCACCGGGGCTGGCGTTTACGACGGCTTCGTGGCGCGGCTGGACGGGGCGACGGGGGCCTGGCGCTGGGCGGCGCGCCTAGCCACGGCGGGGGCCTTCGCCCATGCGGGCCCGGCGGCCATGGCCCTGCGGGGGCCCGACGAGGCGGTTGTGGTGGGCACTTTCAACGGAGAGATGCAGCTCGGGTCGCTGCCGCTCCTCACCTCGGCGCGTCCGGGCGGGCCGGGCACGGCCAATTGGGACTTGTTTGTCGCCCGGCTGGACTTGCGCACCGGGCAGTGGGTGCAGGGTTTTGGCGCGGGCGGCGCGGGCACCGACGGGGCCAGCGACGTGGTAGTCCTGCCAGGGGGTGAGGTGGCCATCGCCGGCACGTTGGAACCGGGTTTTGCCCTGGGCGCGCTGCCACCGCTGGCCGGAGCCCCGCGGCCCGCGGCGTTCGTGGCCTTGCTCGACCCGGTGACGGCGCAGTGGCGGTGGATACAGCACGTGGAGGCCAGTACGCAGGCCAACGGCCAGCGGCTGGTCGCCTTGCCGGGGGGCGACCTGGCCGTGAGCGGCAAGTACCTGGGCACGGTGCAGTTGGGGCCCTATCAGCTGGCCCCGAACGGGGGTGCTGAATCATTCGGCGGCTTCGTGGGGCGGCTGCGCGGCCGTGATGGGCAGTGGCAATGGGCCACGGCCGGCGGCGGCACGGGCCGGCCCATGGGACCAGGGGGACTAAACGCGACAAGTGGCGGTGATGTGCTCATCACCAACACCTTTGACGGACAGGGGCGCTTTGACGATTTGCCCGCACTAACGGCCCGCGGCAGCAATCCCGATATCTACGTGGGGCAGCTGGCGGGCAGCACCGGCCGGTGGCAGTGGGTGAGTCAGGCCGGGGGTAACGGGGAGGGTGGCGGTCGCACTCCGGGCTACCCCTTCGCGGGCGACGACTTTGCCGGCGACGTGGAGCCGCTGGACGCGCAGCACCTGCTGGTGTCGGGCACCTTTTGCCAGGGAGCCCGCCTCGGGGCGGAAGTGGGGCCTTTGAGCACGTACCTGTCGGATGGCTTCCTGGCCCGCGTTACCCTGCCGGCGCCGTGCCCGGACACGGCCAGCGGGCCCGTCGCGGGCCTGCGGATTGTGCCTGATTCGGCGGTTTGCGGAGCCGGCCGCACCCTGCGGGTGGTGGGCGCAGCGCAGGGCAGCACTTATACCTGGAGTACGGGCAGCGGGGGGCCGACGCTGCCCGTGGCGCAGGCGGGCACCTATGTTGTGCGGGTGACGACCCCTGCGGGCTGCCACTTCCGGGTGAGCTACGCGCAAACGGTGGCGGACCTAGCCGGGACGGGCGCCCCGCTGCCAAACATCATTACGCCCAACGGCGATAGGCTCAACGACCGCTGGGTGGTGCCGGGCCTGCCGGCTGGGGCTCGGCTGCGGGTCTATAGCCGGTGGGGGCAGCTGGTGTATGAATCCAGGGACTACCGTAACGATTGGGGAGCGGAGGGCCTACCCGCCGGGCTGTATTTCTACGTGCTGGAGCACGAGCGGCTCTGTCCTCAGCCGCGCGCCAAGGGCTGGATGGAGGTAGTGCGCTAGAATGGCGAAATGAAACCGGTTAGCGCCTACGCGAGTTGCGGCTGCCGAGCGTGGTGGCGCAGCAGCGCCGCGTACTTCTTGCGGCCCTGTTCGAGAAGGCCGGGCGTGGCCGTTGGCTCGACGCGCCACCCCTGGTGCGGGACCTTCTTCTGCAAGCCGATGATGAGGAAGCACGTGGCTCCGAGCACGTCCAGGTAGAGGGCGGCTTGGCGGTCGTAGTCGTACTTCTCTACAGCAGTTAGAAAGTGGGCTAGGTCGGGGCTGCTCGTGGTTTTGAAGTCGATGAGCGTGAGCTGGCGGCCGGCGCGGCTGCGCACCAGCAGGTCGGGGCGCAGCTTCACTCCTACTCCGGTGGCCGTGTGGATGGCGGTGTACGATTGTTCGGCTTGGCCGCGGTACAGCAGGTCACGGCAGTAGCGTTGGCGGCGCACTTGGCGGGCCAACTGCTCCAGGTCAGCCCACTTAATGCCGCGCTCGTCGGGCGTTGCGCTCGGCGACACAGGCGTCGACGTGAGCAGTCAGTTCGTGCTGGGTGGGGATGCGCTGGTGCAGGCACTGGCGGGCAATGGCCGAGAGTACGAGTTCAACCAGGTTGAGCCAGGAGGCGTTTTTGGGCCTGTAATGGACCTCGAAGCGGGCGGCCAGTGCGCGGGCCTGGACCGCGGGCAGGTGCTGGTAAAAGACCGCATCGGTATGGGTGTTGAGGTTGTCCTGGACCAGCACGATTTTCTCGGCCTGCGGATAGGCCGCGGTCAGGCGCTGCAAAAAGCGGCAGTAGTCGGCCCCGGTGCGGCGGGCCGAAACCTCGACCAGGCGCTGGCCCGTGCCGGGCTCAAAAGCCGCCAGCAAACAGGCCGTGCCCGGACGCACGTAGGTGCTGCTCTCGCGCCGAGGCCGGCCGGGCTTGGCGGGCTGCTCGCCGACGGCGGGTTGGGCCGGTACGGGCGGCAGCGGCGCGACCGGCTGGTCGTGGAGCACACTGAGCCGCTCGTCAAAGCAAACGACCGGAAAACGCGGGTCGTAGGCCCGCTCGTAGACGGCCAGTACGTCCTCCATGCGGGCCACAAAGGCCGCGTTCACCGCCCCCAAGCACCCGTGCTGTTGGCGGTGGGGCCGCAACTCGTTTTTTTGAGCACCTGCCCCACCGTTTCGTGGGAAATGGCGTCGACCAGGCACAGTTCCACGGCTTTATCGGCCAACAGGCGCAAGGTCCAGCGCCCGTGGCCCGTCGGGGCCGGCGTGCAGGCCAGCGCCGTCAACGCCGCTCGTTGCGACCCATCGAAGCGCCGCGGGCCTCCGCTGCGCGGCGCTTCGGCCAGGGCGTGTTGCCAGCCGCCTTCGGCGTAGCGGCGGCGCAGCTGGCTCACCGTCTGCCGGCTTAGGCCAACGGCCTGACCGGCCGCCTGCTGGCCGATGCCGCTCGCCAGGGCCAGCAGGGCCTGCGCGCGGCGCACGGCCCGTGCGCGTAAAATCTTCGAGGGCGGCTTGGTCAGCCGCCGGCAGGGTAAAGGGAGTGAGGGGTCGGGCCATATACCCCCAATGCTAAGCCCCTTTATTTTGTTGGCTAATTCCCCTGACTAAGCACTAGATGTCGTAGTCGATTGGACCACCGACAACTATTGCCAATCCTTTATTGGAGTAGTGGTCTATGTTCTTCATCTGAGAGGTTACGGCTTAACAAGCGAAAGAAAACCAAAATTGCTGGTTGCTGACGACCTTCCACAAGTTTCAGTTATTATTGAAACTTGTGATACATTTGTCCGGTCCTGCGGGAGCTCACCGGAAATAGCCGGCTCGCAGCTACCTGGGCGGGACACGAAGCTATGCCACAGCCTGTCCTTGTTATTGCCGGCGGCAACGGGTTCTTGGGACATCACCTGCGCCAGTACTTCACCCAATTAGGGTACCGGGTGGTCGTCATCAGCCGCAGCCCGGCGGACGGGCCCGACGCGGTGCAGTGGGACGCCCGGACCCTGGGCCCGTGGGCGCAGGTGCTGGAAGGGGCCGCGGTGCTGGTGAACATGGCGGGCCGCACCGTGGATTGTCGCTACAACGCCGCCAACAAGCAGGAAATCCTGGCCAGCCGCGTGGACAGCACCCGGGTGCTGGGCGAGGCCGTAGCCGCCTGCCGCACCCCGCCGAAAGTATGGCTCAATTCGTCGACGGCCACCATTTACGCGCACACCGACGGCAATAAACCCGCCAATACCGAAGCGGCGGGCGTTATCGGAACGGGCTTTTCCGTGGGGGTGGCCACGGCCTGGGAAGTGGCTTTCTGGGCCTGCCGAACGCCGGGTACCCGCCAGGTGGCCCTGCGCACGTCCATTGTGCTGGGGCGGGACGGGGGTGCTTTTCCGGTGGTGGCCAAACTGGCCAAGGTTGGCTTGTGCACGCCGCAGGGCAGCGGGCAGCAATGGGTGAGCTGGCTGCACGTACAGGATTTTTGCCGCGCCGTGGAGTTCCTGGCCACGCAAACCGAGGAGCGCGGGGCCTTCAATGTGTGCGCGCCGCATCCGGTGCCCAACCGCGAGTTCAATAGCATCTTGTGCCGTGCGCTGCGGCCCCCGCTCCGGTTGCCGCAGCCGGCGTGGCTGCTGGAAGTGGGCGCGTTCTTGCTGCGCACCGAAACCGAGCTCATTCTCAAAAGCCGCAAGGTGTACCCGCAGCGGCTGCTGGACCTGGGGTTCGCGTTCCAGTACCCCACCTGCGAGCAAGCCGTTACGGATTTGCTGCGCGCTTAACCCATGTTGCTATGAACCCCACCGATACACCGGGCGCGTTGACGCTGGCCCAAGCCAAAGCGCATTTTATTCGCACCTGGGGCGTATCCGGCGCGAGTTGGGGCGTGAGCAAGACCCTGGCCCAAATGCACGCCTTGCTGCTGGTGAGCTCCGTTGCCCTGAGCACGGAAGACCTGATGGAGCAACTCACCATTTCTCGCGGCAACGCCAGCATGAGTGTGCGGGAGCTGGTGGACTGGGGCCTGGTGTACAAGGAGCTGCGCGCCGGCGAGCGGCGCGAATACTTCGTGGCCGAAAAAGACATGCTCCAAGTTACGCGCTGCATCGTGCGGGTCCGCAAGCGCCGCGAGCTGGACCAGATGAAGCGCAGCCTGGACCAACTCGCGGCCGTGCCAGGCGACCCGACCGACGCCGACTACCGCGCTTTTCATGCCGTGCTGAGCGACATTCAGCAGCTAGCCACCGTGTCCGACAAGGTGTTGACGCGGATTATGCAAGCCGAAAAAAGCTGGTTCTGGGACAAGTTTATCCGGTTGTTCATGTAGCGCCGGCGCATTTCATACGGTAGGCTTCGCGGCTCCTACCCTCTCCACCAATCACCCAATTTTTTCTTATGCTCTCCCGCATCCAAACCGCCCTCGCCGGGCTGGAAACTACCTACCACATCCGCATTCTCTACGCCTGCGAGTCGGGCAGCCGGGCCTGGGGCTTTCCCTCACCGGATTCGGACTACGACGTGCGCTTCATTTACTGCCACCCGGCAGCGTGGTACCTGACGCTGGACGAGGGGCGCGACACGCTGGACTTTCCGGTGGATGAGGAGCTGGACCTGGCCGGCTGGGAGCTGCGCAAGGCCTTGCGGCTGCTGCGCGGGTCGAATGCGGCGCTGTTTGAATGGCTGCAGTCGCCGGTGGTGTACCACGAAGCAGTGGATTTCCGGTCCCGGCTGGGGCCGCTGCTGCCGGCCGTGTTCAACCTGAAAGCGGGGCTGCACCATTACCTGGGGCAGCTGCGGCGCGGCGTGGAGGAGGATTTGGCGGGCGAGGACGTGCGCTTGAAGCGGCTGTTCTACGCCCTGCGCTCGGCCCTGGCAACCCGCTGGATTCGGGAGCGTCACACGGTGCCGCCGATGGAATTCGCGCCGCTGCGGGTGCTGTTGCCTCCGGCACTGGAAGCTGAAGTGGACGAGCTGCTGCGGCGCAAGGCCGGAGCGAACGAGAAAACGGTGGTGGCGCGGCCGGGGGCGATAACGGCGTTTTTGCGGGACGAGCTGGCCGCGGGCCAGGCGGCGCGGGAGCTGTTGCCGGTGGTGCGGGCGGGCAGCGCGGCGCGCGAGCTAGACGCGTTGTTTCGGGCGCTGCTGAACGCGGCTTTTGGGGCGGAGGGATAACGCTGATTTCGCTGACCGAGGCCTCCCCGCGTAGCAACAGCAGCCCGGATAGTACGGAACACGGACGGAAATGAAAGTCCGCGCTACATTCGCTTATGACCATTGCCGACCTGCGCCAGCAGCACCTCATTCTCTTCGAAGCCGTGAGCGGCAGCCGGGCCTACGGCACCAACCTGCCGCATTCGGATACCGACCTCAAGGGCGTGTTTGTGCTGCCGGAGCACCGGTTTTTTGGCTTGGACTACGTGCCGCAGGTGGCCAACGAAACCAACGACGAGGTGTTCTACGAGCTGCGCCGCTTCGTGGAATTGCTCCTGAAAAATAACCCCACGGTGCTGGAGCTGCTGGGCACCCCGGCCGACTGCGTGGTGTACCAGCACCCGCTGTTTGCGCAGTTTCAGGCCCGCGACTTCCTCTCCCAACTCTGCCGCCACAGCTTTGCCGAGTACGCGGTGGCGCAAATTCGCAAGGCCAAGGGGCTGAATAAGAAGATTAATCACCCCGAGCCGCCGGCCCGCAAGTCGGTGCTGGACTTCTGCTACGTGACCGCCGGGGCCGGGGCCCAACCCGTGGCCACGTGGCTGGACCGCAAGAACGTGGCCGCCGCGCAGTGCGGCTTGGTCAACGTGCCGCACTTGGTGGACTTGTACGCCCTGTTTGTGGACGCCACGCCGGACCACGCTCACGGCTACCGCGGCCTGGTGCGCGACCCGGCCACGTCGCAGGACGTGCTGCTCTCGGCCGTGCCCAAGGGCGAAGCACCGGTGGCGTACCTGTCCTTCAACCGCAACGGGTACAGCACCTACTGCCGCGTGTTCCGCGAGTACTGGGAGTGGGTGGAGAAGCGCAACGCCGAGCGGTACGAAAACACCGTGCAGCACGGCAAAAACTACGACGCCAAAAACATGCTGCACGTGTTCCGCCTCCTGCAAATGGCGCTGGAGATTGCCGAAACCGGGCAGCTGCACGTGCGCCGGCCCAACCGGGAGTTTCTGCTGCAAATCCGCCGCGGCGAGTTTGCGTACGAAGAGCTGGTGACCGAAGCCGGACAGCTGGCAACCCAGGTAGAAGCCGCCTTTGCCGCATCGGCCTTGCCCGAAGCCCCGAGCAAAGAAGCGGCCGAGCAGCTGCTGGTGCGGGTGCGGCGGGCGTTTTATAAGCACATGGCCGACAAGCGCTGACGCGGGCCGACTTTTTCAGGCTGTTTTTCCCGTCTGCGCCCCTTCATGGACCCTAAATAGCGGGCCCACTGCGAAGGAGCCCTCCCTCCTTCCGGCTGCTATAAATCTTCTTGTGGCGTAAAAGCGGTACCTTACATGGCGCTCAGTTTTATAGGAAAAATACTGTTTAGCTCCGTTTTGCATTGAGCTAATAAAATACCGTACTATAGCTGATAGAGCCATCTTTTTCTATCGTCGGGCAGGCGCGGGCGGCCGTTATAACTACTTGAAAGCTTGCCGGTAAGGCCAGCAAAACCACCACCATGAAGGAAAGCGAAAAGAAGTACCGCCGATTGATTGAAGCCAGTCAGGATTTGTTGGTCAGCGTTAACTTACAGGGCAGCATCATCGATACAAACGAGGCGGCGATAAAAATCACGGGCGTCGACCGGGACACCTTGATGGGGTCCGATTTCTTCGCCTATTTCACGGAGCCGGAGTTGGCCAGGGCGGCGTATCGGGAGGTGATGGCCCACGGGGCGGTTTCCAACCTGCCCTTTACGCTGCTGCACGCCAATGGCACGCTGACGGAGGTGCTGTTGGACGGCTCGGTGAACAAGGACGACCACGGCCGGCAGGTTGGCGCGGTGATAGTGGCCCGGGAAATTGCCGAGAAGAACTGGGCCACGGAGCTGGGCATTGCCAACAAGGAGCTGGCCTTTCAGCACAATGAGAAAGAGAAGCGGGCCGACGAGCTCAGCATTGCCAACGAAGAACTGGCGTTTCAGAACGACGAAAAGGAAAAACGCGCGCAGGAACTGAGCATCGCCAACGAGGAGCTGGCCTTTCAGAACGACGAGAAAGAGAAGCGGGCCCAGGAGCTGAGCGTGGCCAACGAGGAGCTGGCTTTCCAGAACGACGAGAAGGAGAAGCGGGCCCAGGAGCTCAGCATTGCCAACAAAGAGCTGGCCTTTCAGAACGACGAAAAGGAAAAACGCGCGCAGGAACTGAGCGTGGCCAACACCGAGCTGGCGTTTCAAAACCGGGAAAAGGAACAACGAGCGGCCGAGCTCAGCATTGCCAACAAAGAGCTGGCTTTCCAGAACGACGAGAAGGAAAAACGGGCCCAGGAGCTGAGCGTGGCCAACAAAGAGCTGGCGTTTCAGAACGACGAGAAGGAAAAGCGGGCCGCCGAGCTGAGCATTGCCAACATCGAGCTGGCGTTTCAGAACGACGAGAAGGAAAAGCGGGCGGCCGAGCTGGTGATTGCCAACAAGGAGCTGGCGTTTCAGAACGACGAAAAGGTGAAGCGGGCCGCCGAGCTGCGCATCGCCAACTACGCCCGCGGGCTGATTGAGGCCAGCCGCGACCCCTTGGTCACCATCAGCCCGGAGGGGAAAATAACCGACCTGAACATGGCCACGGCGAACATCACCGGCATGGACCGCGAGCAGCTGATTGGGTCCGACTTTTTCGTGTATTTCACCGAGCCCCAGATGGCGCGCGAGGTGTACCAGGAGGTGTTTGCCAAGGGCGCGGTGGCCGATTCGCCGCTCACCCTGCGGCACAAGGACGGCAAGCTCACCGACGTGCTGTTCAACGGGTCGGTGTATAAGAACGACCAGGGCACGGTGCTGGGCGTGGTGGTGGTGGCGCGGGACGTGACCGACCAAAAACGGGTTGCCACCGAGCTGACCGAAGCCAAAATAGCGGCCGAGCGGGCCACCGTGCTGGCCGAAGAAGCGCAGGCCAAGGCCGAAAGCGCCACCGGCATTGCCGAGGATGCCGTGAAAGCCAAGCAGCAGTTTTTGAGCAACATGAGCCACGAAATTCGGACCCCGATGAACGCCATCATCGGGTTTACGAAGGTGCTGCTGAAAACGGAGCTGACGGAAAAGCAGCACGAATACCTGACGGCCATCAAGCTCAGCGGCGACACGCTGATTGTGCTCATCAACGACATTCTGGACCTGGCCAAGGTGGACGCGGGCCGGATGACGTTCGAGCAAATCCCGTTCAAGCTCTCGGCGTCGGTGTCGGCGATGGTGCACTTGTTTGAGACCAAAATCCAGGAAAAAAACCTGGAGCTGGTGATGGAATACGACGCCAAAATACCGGAAGTGCTGGTGGGCGACCCGGTGCGGCTGCACCAGATTATCCTCAACCTGGTGAGCAACGCGGTGAAGTTTACGAGCGAAGGAACCATCACGGTGGGCGTGCGGATGCTGGTGCAGGACAAGGAAAAGGTCATCCTGGAGTTTGCCGTGACCGACACCGGCATCGGCATCGAGGAATCGAAGCTGGGCACGGTGTTCGACAATTTTCAGCAGGCCACCAGCGGCACGTCGCGCCTGTACGGCGGCACCGGTTTGGGCCTGGCCATCGTCAAGAACCTGGTGGAGCCCCAGGGCGGCACGATTGCCGTCAAAAGCAAGGTGGGCAAGGGCTCCACGTTCAGCTTTATCCTGAGCTTTGGCAAAACCCTGGAAAAAGCCGACGCGGAAACGGGCCTGAGCATCGAGCTGGAAACCGGGTTTAAGGACGTTAAGATTCTGGTGGTGGAGGACATTGCCCTGAACCAGCTGCTGATGAAAACCCTGCTCGAAGACTTCGGCTTTGAGATGGAAGTAGCCGGCAACGGCCGCATCGCCGTTGAAAAACTGCGCACCACCAGCTACGACATCGTGCTGATGGACTTGCAGATGCCCGAAATGAACGGGTTTGAGGCCACGGAGTACATCCGCACCCAGCTGAATTTGAAGGTGCCCATCATTGCCCTGACGGCCGACGTGACCACGGTGGACGTGGAAAAATGCAAAGCCGTGGGCATGAACGACTACATCTCGAAGCCGATTGACGACAAGCTGCTCTACAGCAAAATCATCAAGTACCTCAAAAATGCGGACTACGACAAAAACGCCGTGTTTTCGAACCGGGAAAAAATCAAGGCCCCGCCCCTTACCTGCGTCAACTTCGACTACCTGAAGCGAATCACCAAAACCGAGGCCCGCATGGCCGAAATGATTGGCCTTTACCTGCAAGAGATTCCGCAGCTGGTGCAGGCCATGAAAAAGGCCATCGAAGCCCGCGAATGGCACGCCCTGAAAAGCGCCACGCACTCCATCATCCCGACGTTTGCCACGATGGGCATTCACCCCGAATCGGAAGAGGCCGCCAAAGCCTTGCAGGCCCTGGCCGTCATCCTGATTGCCAACGGCCCGGCCGAGGCAGCCAGCGAAGAAACCATGACCCGGATTCACGCCTTGTTTTTGAAAATAGAAACCGTGTGCGCCCTGACCGCCCAAGAGCTGGAGGACAAGCTCCAAACGTTGCGGCTGGCGCGCGTTAGTTAAGGCAGATTCGTAATCAGTGTGCAGGGCGTGACCGGTGGAACCTCACCCCCAACCCCTCTCCAAAAGAGAGGGGAGCCGAGAAGCCCGGACACTGATGCAGAAACCGCTGTAGCAGGCGAGGCTGCTGGCTTCGGGCGCGAAACCGGCAAGCGGGCGTTGGGCCGGAAAAAGGCACCTATCCGGATAGGTGCCTTTTTCCGGCCCAACGCCCGCTCAGCCCAAGGCGCGCTACAGCTGTTTCGGCACCAGCTTCACCCCGGTGTAGAGTTGGGGATTTGCCGCCGAGGCAATCGGCTCGATGCTCAGGCGGTTGTCGAACTTGCTGACGTTGGCCAGCTTGAGCAAGGTGCCGTAGTCGGGCGAGAGGCCGTGCTTGGTCTTGATAAAGAAGCTGTTGACGTGCAGGGTGGCGGGGTCGTAGCTGACCTCCAGGGCCGTGGTGTCGCGCCAATAGGTGTAGAGCGCCTCGGTGGCGCCGGTCGTCGATTCGCGCGGCGTGCGGTCGTGGTCGGGCCGGATGGACTGGCTGATTAGGGGCCGGGCAATCTGGTCGGCGTTCATGCCCAGCAGCGCGGGCACGTCGAAGGCGCGGCTCACGGTCAGGGCCGGGGTGGTGGCCGGCGTTTCGGCGGTGGGCCGGTCGGTGCTGGCGCAGCCCAGCAGCAGGGCCAGGGAAAGGAAGCAAACGTAGCGCATGGGGCGAGTCAATTTATGGTTGACTGACTAATACGGGCTTGGCCTGGAAAAAGCTGCACCGTGGGCCGGGCCGGCATCGTTCGCGCCCGCTATTTCGCCTTCCAAAAACGCCTGGTACCACCGCCCGGAGTCCTTCAGGGTGCGCTCCTGGGTGTCGTAGTCGACGTGAATCAGGCCGAAGCGCGGGCCGTAGCCCTCGGCCCACTCGAAGTTGTCGGTCAGGCTCCAGGCAAAGTAGCCGCCCACGGGCACGCCCTCGCGCCGGGCGCGCAGCACTTGCCCCACGGCCGCTTGCAGGTAGGCGCGCCGGGCCGGGTCGCGCACCCGCCCGCCGGCGGCCACGTCGGGAAAGGCGGAGCCGCTTTCCGTTACCACCAGCTGCGGGGCGTTGGGATAGGCCGCGAACTGCTTCAGCATGTGGTAGATAGATTCCGGGTACACCTCCCACCCCATCTCCGTGTAGGGCACGCCGCGCTGCTTGGCGGGCACCAGCGCGGCCCATTGCAGCGGCAGCCAGGGCGAAAACTTCACCACTTCGCGGGTGTAATTCTGAATGCCCCAGAAGTCGAAATCAAACTTCATGCGCTGGTCGTCGCCGGGTTGCTGGTAGCGGTCGAGCAGCCAGCGCAGGGCGGGCAGCCCGGCCACGGGGTAGCCCAGGCCGAGGGTGGGCTCCACGAAAAAGCGGTTCAGCAGGGCATCGGCGCGGCGGGTGGCGGCTTCGGCGGCGGCATGGCCGGGCCGGTGCGGCGTGAGGTACGAGCACGAAAACGTGGTGCCGATTTGGGCGGTGTCGGGCAGCAACGCCCGCAGGGCGCGGCCGCCTTCGGCCTGGGCAAGCGTGGCGTGGTGGGCCGCCGCCAGAAAAGCGCCGAGGTGCCGCCGGCCCGGCGCGTGCACGCCCAGCAAGTGCCCGGCCCCCACAAAAACCATGGGCTCGTTCAGCACCATCCAGTGGTCGACGCGGTCGCCAAAGTGGCGGGCCATGATTTGGGCATACTCCGAAAACCAGCCCACGATGCTGCGGTTGGCCCAGCCGCCCCGCGCTTGCAGGGCGCTGGGCAGGTCCCAGTGGTAGAGCGTGAGCCAGGGGCGCAGGTCGCGCTCCAGGCAGGCATCGACCAGCCGGTCGTAGTAGTCGAGGCCCCGGCGGTTGACGGCCCCGGTGCCCTGGGGCAGCACGCGCGGCCAGGCGGCAGAGAACCGGAAGTCGGTGAGGCCGAGGCCGTGCGCCAGGTCCAGGTCGGTTTCGTAGCGGTGGTAGAAATCGGCCGCCACGCGCCCGTGCTCGTTGCGCCGCACGGCCCCCTTGCGGCGCGTAAAATCGTCCCAGATGCTCGGGCCCTTGCCCTGGTGCTGCCACGCGCCGTCGCTTTGGTAAGCGGCAGCGGCAGCACCCCAGTGGAAATCGGGGCCAAAATCGGCGCGGGAAAAGGGCAGCGGGGCAGAATCCGGAAAGAAAGCAGCAGGCAAAGGCTCGGCGAAGCTGGGCGGTAATTTTATCATGCGCGGGGCGCGAAAGGGTCAGGTTGGGGGGTTCAAAAATGGCAAGGCTACGCCAGACTCCAGCCCGTCAGGCCGAGCATTCCTGGTCCGTGCGGCCGCGCCCCCTCCCCGCAACTGCTCCCGCAGCAGCTGGTCGAGTACGGCGGCGGTCTGGT
>CAXTCS010000004.1:0-42560 GCA_964242365.1 uncultured Hymenobacter sp.
GTTTGGCTCCCCCTCTTTTTTGGCTTCGCGCTTCAAGCGAACCGGGGGCCGGGGGGTGAGGTTCACGCGGAGGACGACCAATACCATTTGTAAAACCGATTCAACAGCTAGCAACGGACAACCCAACGGCCCCCGGCAAACCAAAAAATGCTCCCCAAACACGCCGTTTTGCATTCGAACATCTCGACGGGGCGCGTCGCCGACTTCGTCGACGCCATTCTGCGGCTCGGCGCGGCGCGCAGCTCGGCCTACGTCTGCTTTGCCAACGTGCACATGCTGGTCGAGGCCGAGCGCAACCCCGAGTTTGGCCGCATCGTGAACGCCGCCGCCGTGGCCGCGCCCGACGGCAGCCCGGTCGCCGCCGCCGTGCGCTGGTTTCGGGGGCCGGCCCAGGCGCGGGTGGCGGGCATGGATTTGCTGCCCGAGCTGCTGCGGGCCGCCGCCGGGCGCGGGCAGTCGGTGTATTTCTACGGCACCACCCCGGCCGTATTGCAGGCCATGGTGTGGCGGGCCCGCTGGGAGCTGCCGGCCCTGCGCGTGGCCGGCGCGCACGCGCCGCCTTTTCGGCCCCTCACGGCCGCCGAAGACGCCGCCGACGTGGCCGCCATCAACGCCGCCGACCCCGATTTGCTGTTCGTGGCCCTGGGCTGCCCGCAGCAGGAACGCTGGATGGCCGCCCACCAAGGCCGCATTCGGGCGTGCATGCTGGGCGTCGGGCAGGCCTTTCGGGTGTACGCGGGCCTCGAGCCGCGCCTGCCCCCGTGGGCCCGCCGGCTGTGGCTCGAATGGGCCTACCGCCTCTGGCAGGAGCCCCGCCGCCTGGGCCGCCGCTACCTGGCCACCAACACGCGCTTTCTGTACCTGATGGCCCGCGACTCGCTCAAAAGCCTCGCCGGCCAGCTCCCCTCGCCCACCTAGCCGCCGGGCGGCGCGCCCCCGCCCCGGCATTTCTTCAACCAGCTTTTACCCCCACCCTTTTTTATGAAAGCAGTGATACTAGCGGGCGGCTACGGCACCCGAATCAGCGAAGAAAGCGGCGTGCGGCCCAAGCCCATGGTGGAAATCGGCGGCAAGCCCATCCTCTGGCACATCATGAAAATCTACGCCCACCACGGCATCACCGACTTTGTGGTGTGCTGCGGCTACAAGGCCCACCTCATCAAGCAGTACTTCTCCGACTACTTTTTGCTGAACTCCGACGTGACCTTCCGGATGGACCGCAACGAGATGCAGATTCACCGCAACCACGCCGAGCCCTGGACCGTGACGCTCGTCGACACCGGCCTCGAAACCATGACCGGCGGCCGCCTGCGCCGGGTGCAGAAATACCTCGACAACGAAACGTTCTGCCTCACCTACGGCGACGGCGTGAGCAACGTCGACATCGCGGCCAGCATCCGCTACCACCGGGCGCAGGGCGTGCTGGCCACGCTCACGGCCGTGCGGCAGCCGGGCCGCTTCGGCGTCTTCAACCTGGCCGGCGACGACAGCCGGGTGAGCAACTTCACGGAGAAGCCCGAGGGCGGCGAAACGCCCTGGATAAACGGAGGCTTTTTCGTGCTTGAGCCCGGCGTGTTCGACTACCTCGAAGACGACCAGACGGTGTGGGAAAAAGCGCCCCTCGAGCGCCTGGCCGCCGCCGGGCAGCTCGCCGCCTACCGCCACGCCGGCTTCTGGCAGCCCATGGACACGCTCCGCGACCGCAACATGCTCGAAGAGCTCTGGCAGGCCGGCAAGGCCGAATGGAACGTGTGGGCCCACGCCGCCGCCCCGCCCGTCACCATGCCCGTGCTCGACACCATTCTGGCCGCGCCCCTCTTCACCTCCGCCGTGCCGCGCCGCGCCGCAGTGCCCGCCACCCTCATGCCCCACGACTGAAGTTTTCAGAACCCCAATGCCCCGCGCCGCGCACCCAGGCTCATTATGAAAGAAATTAAAAATGAAGAATTAAAAATTAAAATCCTGTACGTCAATTTTTTAATTTTTAATTCTTCATTTTTAATTCCCTTAAAAACCAGCCACCGAATAGGAAACAGCTGTAACTGCCCATTGCTAACTGTTAAATGTTAAATGTTAGTTGATTTACCAATGAAACCCTCCCGCATTCTCATTACCGGCAACATGGGCTACGTGGGCCCCGGCGTGGTGCGCCACCTGCGCCAGGCTTTTCCCGAAGCGGAGCTGATTGGGTACGACACGGGCTTTTTTGCCCACTGCCTCACGGGCGCCACGCGCCTGCCCGAGTCGCGGCTCGACCGCCAGGTGTTTGGCGACGTGCGCGCGCTGCCCTGGAGCTTGCTCACCGGCGTCGACGCCGTGGTGCACCTGGCCGCCATTTCCAACGACCCGATGGGCACGGCCTACGAAGACGTGACCATGCAAATCAACCACCGGGCCGGCATTGCCCTGGCCAAGCGCGCCAAGGCCCACGGCGTCAAGTCCTTCGTGTTTGCCAGCTCGTGCAGCATGTACGGGCTGGGCGGCGACGACGCCAAAACCGAAACCTCGGCCCTGAACCCGCTCACGGCCTACGCCCGCTCCAAAGTGGCGAGCGAGCGCGACCTGGCCCCGCTGGCCGACGACGCCTTCCAGGTCACCTGCCTGCGCTTCGCCACGGCCTGCGGCTGGAGCGACCGCCTGCGGCTCGACCTCGTGCTCAACGACTTCGTGGCCGGCGCCGTGGCCACCGGCGAAATCAGCATCCTGAGCGACGGCACGCCGTGGCGGCCCCTCATCCACGTGCTCGACATGGCGCGGGCCATCGGCTGGGCCGTGGCGCGCGAAGCCGGCAACGGCGGCCCCTTCCTGGCCGTGAACGCCGGCTCGGACCAGTGGAACTACCGGGTGCGCGAGCTGGCCGAGGCCGTGGCCGCCGCCCTGCCCGGCACCCGCGTCAGCCTGAACCCCGCCGCGCCCCCCGACCTGCGCTCCTACCGCGTCGATTTCAGCTTGTTCCGCCGCCTGGCCCCCGACGCCCAGCCCCGCCACGACCTGCGCGGCACCATCAACGAGCTGCACCGCCACCTGGCCGACATGGGCTTCCGCGACCCCGATTTCCGCTCCTCGCGGCTCGTGCGCCTGCGCGTCATCGCCGCGCTGCGCGAGCAGCAAGACCTCGCCGAAGACCTGACGTGGCTGCCCGCCGTGGCGCCGGCCCGCCCCGCCGTGCCGCTCTACCGCCCGCGCCTGGTGGCCCAGGAATGAGCCGATAGCGCAGAAACAGCAGGAATGAACGTCATGCTCATCTGGCGTCCGCGCAGCCGAAGCATCTCGCTCGGGGTAGTAATTCAATCGATTGGTTTAGTAAAGCACGCGAGATGCTTCGGCTGCGCGGACGCCAGATGAGCATGACGTGCTAATTGGACAAGTTCTACCCCCTGACAACCAACACCTGACAACGGACAACTAAGACAACAGACAACTAACTATTTGGTGCTACTGCTATGAAATTCACCGAAACCGCGCTTTCCGGCGCTTTCATCATCGACGTCGAACGGCTGGCCGACGAGCGGGGGTTTTTTGCCCGCTCCTGGTGCGAAGACGAGTTTGCCGCCCACGGCATTTCGATGCCGCCGTTGCAGGCCAACCTGTCGTACAACCCGCGCCGGGGCACGCTGCGCGGCCTGCACTACCAGCTGCCGCCCCACGAAGAAACCAAGCTGGTGCGCTGCACGCGCGGCGCCATTCTCGACGTGATTGTGGACCTGCGGGCCGAATCGCCCACGTTCGGGCACTGGCTGGGCGTCGAGCTCACCGCCGACAACTTCCGGATGCTGTTCGTGCCCGGCCGCTTTGCCCACGGCTTCCTCACCCTCGCCGACGGCACCGACGTCTGCTACCAGGTATCGGCCAAGTACACCCCCGGCGCCGAGCGGGGCCTGCGCTGGAACGACCCCGCCCTCGGCATCCGCTGGCCGTTCGAGCCCACGCTCATTTCCGACAAAGACCGTCGCCACCCCGATTTTCAGGGGCTGGCGGCGGCACCAGGCGCCCCCGCCCGGGCCAACCACATGGCCCCCGGCTAAGGCCGCGCCACCTGCCCAAAACAGGGCGTTTTTCCGGTCCGGCCCGGCCTTTCCCCCGCCCCGCTTCCCCCCTCCTCCCGCACATGATACTCGTCGACAATGCCCTCAAAAAACGCCAGCTCGCCGGGCAGCCCATCCGCGTGGGCATGGTGGGGGCCGGCTTTATGGGCCGGGGCGTGGCCCGGCAAATTTGCCGCTACGTGCCCGGCATGGTGCTGGTGGCCATTGCCAACCGCACGCTGGCCCAGGCCCGCCGGGCCTACGAAGAAGCCGGCGCGCCCGAGGCCCGCGAGGTGACCTCGGTGCCCGAGCTCGAAGCCTGCATCCGGCGCGGCCAGCCCGCCATCGCCGCCGATGCCCTGCTGCTGAGCCGCGCCGACGGCCTCGACGTCATCATCGAAGTCACGGGCGCCGTCGAGCACGGCGCGCGGGTCGTGCTCGAAGCCATCCGGCACGGCAAGCACGTGGTGCTGCTCAACGCCGAGCTCGACGGCACGGCCGGCGCCATCCTCAAAGTGTACGCCGACCGGGCCGGCGTCGTCTACACCGTCTCGGACGGCGACCAGCCCGGCGTCACGCTCAACCTCGCGCGCTTCGTGCGCGGCCTGGGCGTGACGCCCGTGCTGTGCGGCAACATCAAGGGCCTGCACGACCCCTACCGCAACCCCACCACCCAAGAGGGCTTTGCGCGCCAGTGGGGCCAAAACCCGAGCATGGTGACGAGCTTCGCCGACGGCAGCAAAATCAGCTTCGAGCAGGCCGTCATCGCCAACGCCCTGGGCATGGACGTGGCCCGGCGCGGCATGCTCGGGCCCACCGTGGCGCCGGGCACGCCCATCAGCCAAGCGGCCGAATGGTACCCGCACGACCTGCTCCTCAGCGGCGGCCCCGGCCTCGTCGACTACGTGGTGGGCGCCGAGCCCGGCCCCGGCGTGTTCATCCTCGGCACCCACGACGACCCCGTGCAGCAGCACTACCTCAAGCTCTACAAGCTGGGGCCGGGGCCGCTCTACTGCTTCTACACGCCCTACCACCTCTGCCACTTCGAAACGCCCAACTCGGTGGCCCGGGCCGTGCTTTTTGGCGATGCCTGCCTGGCCCCGGCCGGCGCGCCGCGGGTCGAAGTCATCGCGGCGGCCAAAGTGCCGCTGCGCGCCGGCGCCACCCTCGACGGCATTGGCCACTACATGACCTACGGCCTGGCCGAAAACTACCCCGTGGCCCGCGCCGGCAACCTGCTGCCCATCGGCGTGGCCGAAGGCTGCGTGCTGCGCCGCGACGTGCCCCAAGACCAGGTGCTCACCTACGACGACGTGCTGCTGCCCCCCGGCCGCCTCATCGACCAGCTGCGCCGCGAGCAAGCCGCCTATTTCGACCCGCCCACCACCCCGGCCCCCAAAACCCCGCCAGCCAGCCACCCCGAGCCCGCCCTGGCCACCCCCTGACAAGTGCAAAGCACGCCAGGAAGCCGTCATTCCGACGCAGGAGGAAGCTGAGTACAACAAGGCCACGACGCCGCGCCGACTCCTCCCGCATCGGAAGGACAACACCCAATTCGGCAGCTGCCAGCTGCCTGGCCAAAACCCCCTACCCTCTTCTTTTTGGGCCAATTTCCCCTCCATCATGAACCCCTCGTCGCCCCCGCTGAAGCACGCTGGCGCGGACTCCTCACCCCGCCCCACCCCGGCTTTTTCTCCCCTAACCGCCGCCCCGCCCCCCGCGCCGGCGGGGCCGCTCACGGTGCTGGTGCTCGAAGGCGACTTCCACCTCACGGCGGCCGTGCTGTTTTGCCTGAGCCGGCAGCCGGGCCTGCGGGCCCACGTGCTGGGCCGGGTGCCGCGCAGCCCCCTCCGGTTTTCGCGCTACGTGCGCTCGCACCACACCTACCCGGCCGGCGCGCCCGAAGCCGATTTCG
The DNA here is from genome assembly GCA_964242365.1 of uncultured Hymenobacter sp. Lineage (GTDB taxonomy): Bacteria > Bacteroidota > Bacteroidia > Cytophagales > Hymenobacteraceae > Hymenobacter. The sequence goes on from CAXTCS010000004.1 coordinate 5,941, forward strand.
TGGCCTTTGCCGGCCAGGTAGTGGCCAAAACCGGCGCCCAGGTGCTGCTGCCCATCGACGTCGAAGGCATGCGCCTGGTGATTGCCCACCGCGAAGCGCTCGAACAAGTGGTGCGCCTGCTGCCCCTGCCCACCGCCGAAGCCTACGAAACGGCCACCGACAAAAGCCTGCTGGCGGCCTTCATGCAGATTCACCGCATCCCCGCGCCCGACACCATCCTCGACGTCCGGCACAACCTGGCGGCCAAGCTCAGCGGGTTCCGGTTTCCGGTGCTGCTCAAGCCCGTCGAGGGCGCCGGGGGCCGGGGCATCGCCCGCTACGACACGGCCCCGGCCGTGCTCGCGGCCGTGGCCGCCCTGCCCCCCGAGGGCAATTTCCTCATCCAAAACTGCCTCGAAGGCTACGACATCGACTGCAACGTGCTCTACCAGGACGGGCACCTCGTGGCGCACTCCATCCAGAAGGGCCTCGTGCCGGCAGCGGCAACCTACGCGCCCACCGAGGCCATCGAGTTTGTGCACGACGACGCCGTGCTGGCCGTGGCCGACCAGCTGATGACCGCCCTGGGCTGGAGCGGCGTGGCCCACCTCGACCTGCGCTACGACGCCCGCACCCAGCAGATGCGGGTCATCGAAATCAACACCCGCTTCTGGCTCACGGTGGTGGGCTCGGCCCTCACGGCGGGGGTCAATTTTCCGGTGCTGGCCTGCCGCGCCGCGCTGGGGCAAGCCCCCGCCCCGGCCCCCGCCCGCCCGGGGCGCTACATCCCCCTGGCCCGGCTGCTGGCCTACCGCTGGCGCAGCCGCCGCCAGGCCGGCCGGGTCCGCTTTCCGCTGCGGGAAGTGTCCATCTGGGCCCTGCTCGGCGACCCGCTGCCCCGCCTCTACCGCCTCCTGACCGGGCGGCTGGGCTAGCGCCGCCCCGGCTTCCGGCCTGCTCGCCGGGCGGTGCCACCCACTGCGTCAAGTCACGATTTACGGTCGTCCGGCTCCCCTCTCCTGGGGCTTCGCGCTTCAAGCGAACCGGGGCCCGCCCCGCAGGGGTCTCGTGAGGTTCCCCCGGCTGCGCCGTGTACACGAACCGGAGAACCGCTTTAAAACCATCCAACTAAGCCATCCGTCAGGCTCGTCTCCCTTCCAAAACCCTCTACTCTTCGACAATGAAAACGCCCCTCAACAACTCCCACCCTTTTAGTCATGAAAACGCTTATTGTTACCCGCTTGCTGCTCGGCCTGCTGCTGCTGGTGCCTTTTTGGGCCCCGGTGCCGGCCCAGGCCCAACTGCCGGCCGGCTTCGTTTCCACCACGGTTTCGGCGGGCTGGAACGAAGCGGTCGGGCTCACCTTCACCGCTGATGGCCAGTCCATGTTCGTCTGGGAGCGGCCGGGCAAGGTCTGGGCCGTCGCCAACGGCCAGCGCCAGCTCCTGCTCGACATCACCCCCGAAGTAGGCGGCTGGGAAGACCACGGCCTGCTCGGCTTTGCCTTGCACCCGCAGTTTGCCACCAACGGCTACCTCTACCTGCTCTACGTCGTCGACCGGCATTACCTGCTCAACTACGGCACCCCCGACTACAGCCCCACCGCCAACGACTATTACAGCGCCACCATCGGCCGGCTGGTGCGCTACACGGCCCTCGCCGACGGCCAGGGCGGCTACACCGTGGACCCGGCCAGCCGCAAAATCCTGCTCGGGGCCACCAAAACCACGGGCATCCCCTCCACGGCGCCCGGCCACTGCACCAACGCCCTGCTTTTCGGCACCGACGGCACCTTGCTCGTCTCGACCGGCGACGGCGCCCACCCCAACGCCGACTATTCGGCCCAGGCCCAGCAAGACGGCATCATCCGGCCCGAAGAAAACGTGGGCGCGCTCCGGGCCCAGATGGTCAACAGCCTCAGCGGCAAAGTACTGCGCCTCGACCCCGAAACCGGGGCCGGCATCGCCAGCAACCCGTTTTACCGGCCCGCCGACCCCTTCGCGCCGCAGTCGCGGGTGTGGGCCCTGGGCTTTCGCAACCCGTTTCGGATGACGCTCAAAGCCGGCACCGGCAGCGCCGACCCGGCGGCGGCCGACCCCGGCACCCTCTACATCGGCGACGTGGGGTTTTCGAGCTGGGAAGAAGTGAGCGTGGTCGACCGGCCGGGCCTCAACCTGGGCTGGCCGCTGTTTGAAGGGCTGACCGAAAACGCGCCCGTCTGGGCCGCCGCCACCAACAACCTCGACGCCCCCAACCCGCTCTACGGCACGGGCGGCTGCACCAAGCAATATTTCACTTTCCAGGACCTCATCCGGCAGGCCACCGCCCCGGCCGGCAGCCCCGGCAGCGGCGGCCAAGCCGGCCTGCCCAACCCCTGCGACGCCTCCCAGCCCATTCCGGCCAGCATTCCGTCCTTCTACCACACCCGGCCGCTGCTCGACTGGGGGCACGGCGCCACCGGGCCCGCCCGGGCGGGCACCTTTTCGGGCTCCACGGCCGGCACGGCGCTCGTCGGGGCGGCGGGCTCGCCCATCGCGGGGCCGCAGTTTGGGGGCGCGGCCGGCGTAGGGGGCGTTTTTTATCCCTACAACGACTTCCCGCCCGGCTACCAGAACACCTATTTTTTTGGCGATTACGTCAGCGGCTGGATTCGCAACCTCACGCTCGGCAGCCAGAACAACCCGCTCGCCGTGCGCGACTTCGTGGGCAGCGGGGCCGTGGTGGTGAACATGGCCGTGAGCCCCGCCGAACCGGGCCTGTTTTACGTCAACTTCGCGCCTTCGGAAATTCGGAAAATCAGCTACGTGAGCGCCAGCACCCCGCCGGTAGCGGCAGCCTCGGCCGACAAAACCTACGGGCCGAGCCCGCTGGCCGTGCAGTTTACCGGCAGCGCCTCGTCCGACCCCAACGGCGGCGCCCTCACCTACCTCTGGAACTTTGGCGACGGCACCACCAGCACGGCCCCCAACCCGGCCCACGCGTTCACGGCCCCCACTGCGGCGCCCGTCACCTACGCCGTCGTCCTCACCGTGCGCAACGGCCAAGGCCTCACCGACCAGGCCCAGCTGGCCATCGCGGCCAACGACACCCCGCCGCAGGTCACCATCACGAGCCCGGCCAATAACACCCTCTACCCGCTCACCGGCAACACCACCTACGCCCTGCGCGCCACCGTGACCGACGCCGAGCAAAGCGGCCACCTGCTGGCGTACCGCTGGCAAACGGTGCTGCACCACAACATCCACGTTCACCCCGACCCGGTCGACACCACCCGCCAAACCAGCACCACCATCGTGCCCTACGGGTGCGGGGCAGAAACGTACTACTACACCATCTCGCTCACCGTAACCGACGCCGGGGGCTTATCGACGACCAAAGAAGTGCGCCTCAACCCCAACTGCAACACCACGAGCCTCACGCTGGTCAACGCCGAAACCAACGGCGACATTCAGGCCCTGACGCCGGGCACCGTGCTCAACCTGGCCACCCTGCCCACGCGCAGCCTCAACATCCGGGCCAACGCCAGCCCGGCCACCACGGGCAGCGTCGTGTTTGCCCTGAGCGGCACCCAAAGCCGCAGCCAGACCGAATCGGTGCTGCCGTACGCCCTGTTTTCGGACAACAACGGCGCGTATTATCCCTGGACGCCGCCGGTGGGCAACTACTCGCTCACGGCCACGCCCTACCCGGCGGCCGGGGGCGGCGGCACGCCCGGCCCGGCCTTCACCGTGGCCTTCAGCGTCACCGATTCCGGGACGCCGGGGCCCTACACCCTCACCACCACCGTCTATGGCAGCGGCACCATCACCAAAAGCCCGAACCAAAGCACCTACCCCAGCGGCACGAGCGTGGCGCTGACGGCCACCCCGGCGGCGGGGTTCCAGTTCGCGGGCTGGGGCGGGGCGGCCACCGGCACCGCCAACCCGCTCACCGTCACGATGTCCAGCAACACGACCATCACGGCCACCTTCACCGCCGTGCCCGGCCCGCAGGCGGTGAGCAGCTTCACGCTGGTGAATGCCGACACCAACGCCGACATCCAGCCCATCGCCAGCGGCGCCACGCTCAACCTGGCCACGCTGCCCACCCGCCGCCTGAATATTCGGGCCAATACCAGCCCGGCCACCGTGGGCAGCGTCGTCTTCGCCCTGAGCGGAGCGGCCAGCAAGAGCCAGACCGAATCGACGGCCCCGTATGCGCTATTTTCGGATGACAACGGCGCGTACAACCCCTGGACGCCGCCGGTGGGCAGCTACTCGCTCACGGCCGCGCCGTATGCCGGGGCCGGCGGCGGGGGCACGGCCGGCGCGGCGCTCACCGTGGCCTTCAGCGTGATTGACCAGGCCGCCACCGGGCCCTTCACCCTCGCCGTGGCCACCAGCGGCAGCGGCACGGTGGCCAAAAGCCCCAACCAAACCGGCTACCCCAGCGGCACCACCGTGACGCTGACGGCCGCGCCCGCCACCGGCTACCAGTTCGCGGGCTGGAGCGGCAGCGCCACCGGCACGGCCAACCCGCTCACCGTCACGATGAACGCCAACAAAAGCATCACGGCCACCTTCGCCGCAACGGCGGGCACGTACACGCTCACGTTGAAAAAAACAGGCAGCGGCACGGTGGCCAAAAGCCCCAACCAGGCCAGCTACCCCAGCGGCACGAGCGTGAGCGTGACGGCCACCCCGGCGGCGGGCTACCAGTTCACGGGCTGGAGCGGGGCGGCCACCGGCACCGCCAACCCGCTCGCCGTGGTGATGACCGCCAACAAAACCATTACGGCCGCCTTCACCGCCGTTCCCCAGCAGGTGACCGGGTTCACGCTGATAAACGCCGACACCGACCTCGACATTCAGGCCCTGCTGCCCGGCACGGCGCTCAACCTGGCCACCCTGCCCACGCGCCGCCTCAACGTGCGGGCCAACACCAGCCCGGCCACCGTGGGCAGCGTCGTCTTCGCCCTGAGCGGCACCCAGGCCGTGGCCCACACCGAAAGCCTGGCCCCGTATGCGCTGTTTGCCGACAGCAACGGCGACTACCCCGCCTGGACGCCGGCCGTGGGCAGCTACACCCTCAAAGCCACGCCCTACACCGGCAGCAGCGGCGGAGGCACGGCCGGCCCGGCGCTCAGCGTGGCCTTCAGCGTAGCCGACCAGGCCGCCCGGCCAGCCGCTGCCCTGGCCACGCTGGCCGCCAGCGCCACGCCGGCCGCCGCCTACCCCAACCCCTCGGCCGACGGCCGGTTTGCCCTGCGGCTGCCCGGCGATTTTCGGGGCGAGGTGCGCTACCGGCTGCTTTCGGCCCTCGGGGCCACGGCGGCCACGGGCACGCTCACGGCCACGGCCGGCGCGCCCGCCCAGGGCCTGGATTTGGCAGCGGCCACGCCCGCTACGGGCGTCTACTACCTGCTGCTGGAAAACCACGGGCGCACCGCCCGGCTCAAGCTGCTGCGCGACTAGGTAACCCCAGTTGCGGAGGATGCGGTCAAGCCCCAGCCGGGCAGAGCTTCCGCACCCAACCGGCCCGCGTCTTCTTTGCCCGGTGCTTTAGCGTCGGGGCCGAAATACGCCTGCTTTTGTGGGGGCCTTGGCTTTAGCCCTGGCTGGCGGCCGCAACGACCAGGGCTAAAGCCCCGGCATAGTCAGCGCCTGCCTCAGTCCCGGCGCTGAAGCACCGGGCAAAGCCCCAAAAGCCCCAGCCGAGGTTTGATGCGGAAGCCCTGCCGGCGGGGCTTCCTCCGAAATGTGAGTCACCCTCGCGTCCCGCAGTTGCGCGGGGGACGAAGATAGCACCCGTTCATTGCCCACTGCTCACTGCTAACTGCTCACTGCTAACTGCTCACTGATAACTGCTCACTGATAACTGCTCACTGATAACTGCTCACTGATAACTGATAACCGCTCACCGCTCATGCCGAAACCAGGTCGGGCTGATTGGTTTGCTTCGCTTCCGGCTGGTTGCTGGTTGCTGCGATGGGCCGCTGCGGGGCGATGCCGAAATGGGCCTGCCAGTGCTGGGCCACCTCGGCGCGCACGCTCTCTTTGAGCAGGCGCTTGCGCAGGGTGCGGGCCCGGTGGTTGCGCTTGATTTCTTCGAGGGGCTTTTCCGGGGGCGGCACGGGCAGCAAAAACAGGTTGCCGGGGGCGTTCAACTCCCCTTTGAAATCGAGCCAGAACGCGTCGTAGTCGAAGTGCCGGTGCACCCATTTGCCCACCTTGTTTTCTTTGCTGACGCCGGCGGCGCCGTCAATCTGCCAGGCGCTGGCCAGGCCGTAGGCGGCGTGCACGAGCAGCGCGGCGGGGGTAACATCGTCCAGCGCCTTGATGATGCCCTTGAGCTGCGCCGCGTTGGCAAAGCCCTGCACCTGGCTGAACAGCAGCACCTGCGCGCTGGCCGCCCCCACGGCCGAACCCGGCGCGATGACAAAGGAAACGACCTGGATGAGGGCCGAATTCCAGCAGAAGTGGAGCGATAGCTCGGCCTCGTTGGGCACGTGCAGCGGGTACGACAGCGCGATGGTGCACTCGTCGGGGCCGCAGCGCCGGCGCCACAGCACCGGGCTGTGGGCCAGGGCCGGAAAAAACGCCGCGTTGGCCTGGGCCGTGAGGTACTGGTAATGGTTGATGAGCACGGCCAGGCGCGTGGCGCGGCTGAAGCTCGCGGCGGCGTAGGGCGCGAGGTACTTGTACAAAAACCGGGGCTGCCGCTGGCGCAGCGGCCCAAGCGGCAGGTTGGCCGTGACGCGCTTAAACTGCCGGAACCCCTGGTAATTCAACAGGGCCAGCAGCGGCCTGATGGCGTGCACCACCGGCAACAGACCCAGGTTTTTGATTTTTTGGCGTAAAGCGTAGTCATTCATGGCGTTGCAGCGAATGATTGGATGGCCAAAGGTATAGCATTACGACTTACGCGGTTGAACATTCTGTTGTTGATAGCCAACAAGTTAACCAGGTTTCAAAAAAAGGCTTGCGCTGCTCAGAAACTGCCCTTGCCGCGTGCCAAAGGCAGCTTCTACGCGCCACTGCACAAGTCCCGAGCGCATTGGCCCGGCGCTACGGCAGCACAAACCGGCCGGTGCAGCGGCCCGCGCCGCCCGCCAGGCGCAGCACGTAGCCCCCCGCCGGCAGCCCGGCCACCGACACGGTGCCGGCCTCGCCGGCTCCCAGCGGAAACTGGCCGTGGCGCTGCCCCAGCAGGGTGTATATTTCCAGCTGTTCGGTGCCGGTGACGGGCCCGAAATAGGCGTAGTGCAGCAGGCCATCGGGCACCACGGGCGAGTACACTTGCAGGCCGGCGATGGCCGGCGGGCCGGGCGTCACCGCGCGCACCGGCGAGAACGTGGCCGCGCCGTTGGCGTCGACCTGGCGCAGCCGGTAGTACAGCACCGCCGCGGTGGCGGGCAGGTGCGCGTCGGTGTAGCGGTAGTCGTGGGCGGTGGCGGTGCTGCCGTGCCCGGCCACGCGGTCGAGCAGGCTGAACGCCCGGCCGTCGGTGCTGCGCTGCACTTCAAACTCCCGGTTGTTTTCTTCGCTGGCCGTGCTCCAGCGCAGCTGCACGGCGCCCGCGCCCCGCGCCTCGGCCGCGAAGGCGGTGAGCTCCACGGCCAGCGGGGCCGTGCCCGTCAAGACGAAGCCGACGGTCAGCGGTGTTCCCGCATTGCCGACGCCGTCGCTGAATTCGTAGGGCGTGGCCGTGAGCGAGTAGGTGCCGGCCAGGGGCGTCCAGCCAAAGTAGTCGCCGGAATAGTCGCTGAACAGGGCGAAAGGCGCCACGTTTTCGGTGGCCGCCTGGGCTTCGCCGCGGCTCCCGCTCAGGGCAAAGACCACGCTGCCCACGGTTGGGTTGGCGTTGGCCCGAATGTTCAGGTTGCGGGTCGGCATGGTGCTCAGGTCGAGCGTCATGCCGGCGGTTATCGGCATGATGTCGAGGTCGGTATCGGCGTTCACCAGCGTGAAGCCGCTCACGGCCCCCACCGAATTAACGACCGAAAAGCTCAGCGTCAGGGGCGGGCCGGCGGGGCCGGTGCCGTCGGCCCCATCGAAAGCGGTGGCCTGCAAAGTATAGCTGCCCACGGGCGGCGTCCAGGCGAAATAATCGCCGAGGTAGTCGCTGAACAGGGCGTAGGGCGCCGCGTTTTCGGTGGCCGCCTGGGCTTGGGCGCCGCTCAGGGCGAAGACCACGCTGCCCGCCGGGCCCGACACGTCGGCCCGGACGTTCAGGTTGCGGGTGGGCAGGGTGGCCAGGTCCAGCACCAGGCCCGGCGTCAGGGGTTCGATGTCGAGGTCCGTGTCGGCATTCACCAGCGTGTAGCCCACAACGTCGGCGGCGGCCACCACGGCCCCGCGCCCGGCCAGTCCGGTGGGCAGCAAGGGCTCAGCCCAAGCCAGCGCAACGAATAAGAGCGAACAGTAAAAAGCGTTTTTCATAGTCGATAAGCTAAATAGGTGAAAATGAAATAAATGACACTCCCGCCTCCCCTGGCATCCGCCAAGCAGTGAGGCCACTGCTTGCGCCAACAGAGGAGCCTATTCAAATATAGCTTATTTTATTTACAATAAATATTATTACTATTGTTCTGTTTATAAATGTTTTTTTCACGGGCATTCCACCGCCCGCCGGCACCAAAAGGGCCGGTTTTATCGCCGCGGTGCCGGGGCCGGAATCCCGGCCATTGGGGGGATTACCCGCTGAAATAAGAGCCGATTTCGGGTCAGTGAATGCGAGGCTCGGGTTGCTGCCAGGTCCCGGGTTTGAGCCCCAGCGGGGCGGCCCGTCGGTAGACGTAGCCGATGAAGGAACGACAAAGCTCCAGCGGAGCGACCCAAAATCGTCGCTGCCGACGGGTCGCCCCGCCGGGGCTTTACTCCTTGGTCACTGCTTTTTCTACCGACGGGCCGCCCCGCTGGGGCTCAAACCCGGGACGGTGGCCGAAGCCCGAACCCGATTTCGGGCCAGATTCAGGAAGGCGCGCCACGAAGCCAAAGCTCACCCGAACGCCAGCGGCCGCAGGCGGGCCAGCAAGCCGAACGCGAGGCGCACGGGCAGCCAGCGGGCGGGCACGGGCAGCTGCCGCAAGGCCGGCAGCCGGAAAAGGGCCAGCACCTGGCGGGCCGACGCAAAATCGCGGCGGCGCAGCGAGCGGTAGGCCCCGGCCAGGATGAACTGGTGAAAAAAGCGCCCCTGCGCCTGCCGCAGCCGGGCGGGCGACAGCAGCCGGGTTTGGCCAGCCTTGTCGAAGACGCGGAGCAGCAGGTCAATAATGTGCGCGTTGAACATGCCGGCCGTGAGCGCGCCGGCGTGCACCGTGTAGCAGGCCACGCACCCCGGCACCTGGCAGAGCCCGTAACGGGCAAAAAGGCGGGCCCACACGTCGGTGTCGTCGGTGTTTTCCTGGGTCGGGTCGGGGCCGCCGACGGCCAGGTACGCCGCACGGCTGGCCACCAGCGCCGGCATGCGCACATACGACGAGTCGGTGAGGACTCGTTCGAGGGCGGCGGCCGGGGGCAGGTACCGCGCCCGCCGGGGCCGCTGCTGCTTCAGCACGCGCCCTTCGATGTCGACCACGTCGACGCCAAACCGCACCACCTCGTGCTGGCCGCGCGCGGTGCGCAGGGCCGCCAGCAGGTGGGCCAGCGCCCCCGGCAGCAGGTAATCGTCGTCGTGCAGCATCTGCACGAAATGGCCGCGGGCCCGCCGCAGGCAGTGGTTCCAGTTGCTGGTCACGTTGCCGCCCGGCGGGTTGCGGAAGTAGCGCCACTGGCCGCGGGGCTGCGGGGCCAACACGGCCCGCGCCACCTTTTCGCAGTCATCGTTGGCCGTCGAATTATCGGAAACGATGATTTCGACGTCGGGCGGCAGCGGCCCAATCGATTGCAGCGCACGGGCCAGCAGCTGGGGCCGGTGGTAGGTGGGCACGCAAATGCTCAGCAGCGGCGCCGGGGCTTCGGGCAAGGTGGGCGCGGGCCGGGTGGGCGCGGGTCGCGTCGCGGGGCTGCTGGCGCGGCGGGAAATGGGCGGTAAAAACATAGCCAATAAGCAGTTGTCGTCCAGTGGAAATAGCTTAATCAGTCCCCGGCGAGCCCCTCATCGGGCGTTAGCGCAGGTTCCTACTTAGTGTACCGTTTTTAGGGAAACTAAAAATGAAGAATTAAAAATTAAAAATCTGACGGGTAGGTTTTTAATCAGGGCCTCCGCACCAAACCGGCCGGCATCTCCTTTGCCCGGCGCTTCAGCGCCGGGAGCCGGGTTCGGATTTCTTTTTTGGGGCTTTAGCCCTAACGGGCGGCCGCAACGACCAGGGCTAAAGCCCCAAAAAAATCACTGCTTCTCCCCCGGCGCTGAAGCGCCGGGCAAAGCTCCCGTTGAGTTTTGATGCGGAAGCCCTGGTTTTTAATTTTTGATTCTTCATTTTTAATTTCCTTCACCTTCACCAAAGCTGAAACGGCTCTAGCGCACGGGCTGGGCCGACTGCGGCGTGGCCGCCTGCCACTCGGCCGAGGCCAGCACGGCCCGCAGGCCGGCTGGCAGCCCGATGCGGTGGTGCCAGCCCAGGGCGTGCACCTTGCTCACGTCGAGCAGCTTGCGCATGGTGCCGTCGGGCCGCGCAAAGTCAAAGTGAATTTCGCCGGTGAAGCCGACCAGTCCGGCGATGAGCTCGGCCAGCTCGCGGATGGTCAGGTCGGCGCCGGTGCCTACGTTCACGGGGCCGCGCCCGTCGTAGTGCCGCATCAGAAACAGGCAGGCCTCGGCCAGGTCGTCGACGTGCAGAAACTCGCGGCGCGGGGTGCCCGTGCCCCACACCTCCACGCGGGGCAGGCCCAGGCGGGCGGCCTCGACGAACTTGCGCAGCAGCGCGGCCATGACGTGCGAGCTTTCGGGGTCGTAGTTGTCGTGCGGGCCGTACAAGTTGGTCGGCATCAGGGTGATGAAGTTGGCGCCGTGCTGGTCGCGGTAGGCTTCGCACAGCTTCAGGCCCGCGATTTTGGCAATGGCGTACGGCTCGTTGGTGGGTTCGAGGGGCCCGCTCAGCAGGTACTCTTCGCGGATGGGCTGGGGCGCCAGCCGGGGGTAGATGCACGACGAGCCCAGGTAGAGCAGCTTGCGCACGCCGTGCCGGTGGCTCTGCGCAATCAGGTTGGCCTCAATCATGAGGTTATCGTAGAGAAAATCGGCCCGGTAGGTGTTGTTGGCCTGAATGCCGCCCACTTTGGCGGCCGCCATCAGCACGTAGTCGGGCTGCTCCTGGCCAAAAAACCGGGCCACGGCGGCCTGGTCGCGCAGGTCCAGCTCGGCCGAGGTGCGGGTGAGCACGGCCGTGTAGCCCTCGCGGCTCAGCAGCCGCACCAGGGCCGAGCCCACCATTCCGCGGTGGCCCGCCACGTAGATTTTGGCGTTTTTTTCCATGAGGTGAAGCGTTGAGTTGTCCGTTTTTTGTTGTCGGCGGAGGTAGAGCCGCAACAGTTGGCGGCTCGTCGTTGAACGGTTAGAGCCGCGCCGTTCAGACGTCACCGCTCAACGACGAGCCGCTAACTGTTGCGGCGCGGCCCCGTTCCGGCGCGCCCCGGCTAGTCGTCGTGGTAGCTGAGCACGGCGTGGCCGGCTTGCAGCAGCGCGGCATCGCGCCGGAACAGGCGCAGGTCGCTCTGCATCATGTCGCTCACCAGGGCCGGCAGGTCGTAGGTGGGCGCCCAGCCCAGCTCAAGCCGGGCGCGGGTGGGGTCGCCGATGAGCAGCTCGACTTCGGTGGGCCGGAAATAGGCGGCGTCCACGGCCACCACCTCCTGGCCGGGGCGCAGCTGGAAATCGGGGTGGAGGCAGGCCACCACGTAGCCCACTTCGGCCGCGCCCTCGCCCGCAAAGGCCAGTTCGATGCCCACCTCGGCAAAGGCCAGACGCACGAACTCGCGCACCCGGGTGGTGACGCCGGTGGCGATGACGTAGTCGCGCGGGGCGTCCTGCTGCAACATCCGCCACATGGCCTCCACGTAGTCTTTGGCGTGGCCCCAGTCGCGGCAGGCGTCGAGGTTGCCCAGGTAGAGCTTGGCTTGCAGGCCCAGGGCGATGCGCACCACGCCGCGCGTAATCTTGCGCGTGACGAAGGTTTCGCCCCGGCGCGGGCTTTCGTGGTTGAACAGGATGCCGTTGCAGGCGTACAGCCCGTAGGCCTCGCGGTAGTTCACCGTAATCCAGTACGCGTAGAGCTTGGCCACGGCGTAGGGCGAGCGCGGGTAGAAGGGCGTGCTTTCGCGCTGCGGCACTTCCTGCACCAGCCCGTAGAGCTCGGAGGTGGAGGCCTGGTACAGGCGGGTTTTGGGGCCCAGGCCCAGAATGCGGACGGCCTCCAGCAAGCGCAGGGTGCCCAGCCCGTCCACGTCGGCGCAGTACTCGGGGGTGTCGAACGACACCTTCACGTGCGACATGGCCCCGAGGTTGTAAATCTCATCGGGCTGCACTTCCTGCACAATCCGAATCAGGTTCGTAGCGTCGGACAAGTCGCCGTAGTGGAGCTTGAAGCGGACGTGCGCCTCGTGCGGGTCCTGGTACAGGTGGTCGATGCGGTCGGTGTTGAACATCGACGAGCGCCGCTTGATGCCGTGCACTTCGTACCCTTTTTCCAGGAGCAGCTCGGCCAGGTACGCCCCGTCCTGGCCCGTAATGCCGGTGATTAACGCACGTTTCATAGGCTTTTCGCTGAAAAAATGAAAAGAACGGCCCGCCGGCCCACCCCGGCCCACCCTTTGGATAGGCAATTTAGATAGTTGATATTTAACTATTGTTATTTTAAATAAAAATATTTTTACTTGTTGACTACCCGAATTTCCTGGGTAACTTCAAGCAGTTTAGGAATTCTCTCCGGGGTCAGGTCCAGCTTGCCGCCTCGCCCCCACCCCACCCCGCCCCTCAAAAAGCCCCCGATTTGAAGCCCGACCCAAACGCCGCGAGCGCGCCGGCCGGGCCGGGCATCAACCCAAAAAGCCTGCCCCTTGGCGGGGCAGGCTTTTTGGGGTCCGGGTCGCTTTCCGCGCTATGGCTGCTGCGGGCTACAGGGTTTGGCTCGTAACCGTGAAGCTGATGGTGGTGGCGGCGCCGGCCGTGCCGGTCGCGCCGCTGGCGCTATACGGGCGGGCCGTGAGCGAGTAGCTGCCCGTGGCCGGCGTCCAGCCGTAGTAGTCGCTCTGGTAGTCCGAGTACAGGGCGTAGGGGGCCGTGCTCTCGGTCTGGCTCTTGCTCTGCGCGCCGCTCAGGGCGAAGACGACGCTGCCCACGCCACCGGCCACGTTGGCCCGGATGTTCAGGTTGCGGGTCGGCAGGGCGGCCAGGTTCAGCACGGCCCCGCTGGCGATGGTCTGGATGTCGGCGTTCGTGTCGGCGTTCACCAGCGTGAAGCTCACCACGGCCGGGCCGGTCGGGGCTGGGGCCGTGGTCGACTTCACCGTCACCGTTACCTGGTCGGCCGGGCTGGTGGCGCCCGCGTTGTCTTTCACCAGCAGGCTGAATACGTAGCTGCCCGCCACCAGGCCGCTCACCGTGGGCCGGGCCGTGGTGCCGCCGCTGATGGCCGCCGCGCTGGGGCCGCTCACCTGGCTCCAGGCGTAGGCCTGAATGGTGCCGTCGGGGTCGGTGCCCGCGCCGCTCAGCGCCACGCTGGTGGTGGGCAAGGTCACGGTCTGGTCGGCGCCGGCGTTGGCGACGGGCGGCTTATTGCCGGTGGTGATTTGGTTCGTCACCGAGAAGCCGATGGCGAGGTCGGTGCCGGCCGTGCCGGTGCCCCCGGCGCCGCTGTAGGTGCGGGCCGAGAGCGAGTAGGAGCCCGCCACCGGCGTCCAGGCGTTATACACGCCGCCGTTGTCCGAGAACAAGGCGTAGGGCGCCTGCGTCTCGGTCTGGCTCTTGCTAGCCGCCCCGCTCAAGGAGAAAACCACGCTGCCCGTCGGGCCCGACACGTTGGCCCGGATGTTCAGGTTGCGGGTCGGCAGGGTGGCCAGGTTCAGCACGGCGCCCGCCGTGAGCGTCTGAATATCGGCGTTGGTGGCCGCGTTCACCAGCGTGTAGCTGCTCACCTGCGCGCCGGGCGTGGGCGTCGGGGTTGGAGTAGGCGTCGGCGTCGGCGTGGGTGTTGGCGTCGGGCTCGTGCCGCTGGCGCCCACCGTCACGCCGTTTTGCTGCAGCTTTTGCTGCCACAGGGTCCATTCGGCCTGCTCGTCGGCCAGGGTGAGCGGGCGGTTGGGCAGCGACGTGTTGCCGCTGCACGGGCCGCAGGCCCCGGGGCTGGCGTCGCGGCGGTTAACGTACGGAATGTTGCCCCCGGTCGAGTAATAGCCGATGAGGTTGTTGTAGATGGTGTTGTTGCCGAACGAGGCCTGGCCGTAGGCATTCCACACGGCGATGGCCGCCCAGTTGGCGTTGAGGCGGGTGCCATTGGCCATCAGGCCGCTGCTGATGATGCGGTTGTCGTAGAATTGAATGTCGTGGCCGCCCGCGATGTTCATACCCGCGCCGCAGGTGCTCACCACCTGGTTCTTGTACATCTTCACGTAGCCCGAGCTCACCGACGTGCCGTCGCCGTCGATGATAAAGCCCGTGCCGGTGTGCGAGGCCGCCGTAGCGACCGGCGGGTAAGAGCCAAAAATATAGTTGTCGTGCACCAGGGCGGCGCTGTTGGCCGAGCCCCCGGAGTTGTAGAAGTTAACGTTGTCTTCCACGTACGAATTATTGGGCTCGTTGATGACCTGGTTCCAGGCAATTTCGGCGCCCACCAACCCCATCGTCCCGTTCATCCCCAAGAAGTTGGCAAACGTGCCGCCGCCGTTGCGGTAGCGGCCGTCCACGTTCTTGGCAAAGTTGTAGCGGATGGTCACGGTTTGCTGGGCCGTGCCGTTGCCGCCCCACCGGTACACGCTGATGCCGGTGGTGCGCTCCAGGTAATTGTGCTCAACCACGAGCGACTTGGCCGAGCTTACTTCCACAAACCGGCCGTGGCGGGTGTTGTCGGCACTTTGGGGCAGGCCGTAGGCCCGGTTGTTTCGGATGATAAGGCTCGTGCCGTTGCTGTTGCCGTTTATAATATCGCCGGCCCCCGCCAAAATGCAGTTTTCAATGATGACGGGCTGCGTTGTCTGAATCTTGATGACCGGCACCGACGAGTCGGTGCTGCGGTAGTTGCCCGAATAAGTGCCGCCCTGCGTGATAACCAGCGGGCCGGCATAAGTCACAGTGGGAGCCTGGGCTTTGGCCGGGTTGATGCCCGTTGCCAGTACTAAAAGGGACGAAGCCGCAAAAACGAAGCCACGTGCTAACGGACGCATTGCAGAAGAAATGGACGGTGTGCGCTTTGGATTTTTTTGCATTCTCAAAAACTTAAAACGAAAAAAACTGATTGCTAATGGCCCCTCTAACCAAGGCAAAAATCAATTTGTTCCGACGGGCAGGATTAAATTTGTTATATATCGCAAAATGCCATTTGTTTTCTGCCCACTGTGAATAAGTGGTTCACAACGATTTTTCTCAACGCCACAGCCAATAGCCCACGCCGGAGCTGTTCTTGTGAATGCAAGATGAAAACGGGCCTATTAATTGCTTTTTTAGGGTTTTTAGGCTGTTTTCTTTTGCCGCTGGCATTTCAGTCAGCCTACTATTTTTGAGAAATCGGCCCGCACATGCGGCCCAAAATGCCCTGCTAGCGCCGAGCATTACGCGAGCCGGAAACAACTGTTTAAAGCAGGCGAAATAAGTTGCTCACTTGTTAAAGTGATAAAACAGGAGCCAAACGAATGTTGTAAAAAAACAATATTTTATTTTACAATACATCAAATCAGCCTGCGCGCTAATCGAAAACAAAATCACGGAATATTGAAACACTGGGTTTCAGATTTGCCCTGCGTGCGCCTGGGCCGGACGAGCAAACCAGCCGGTTGCCCGCCAAGCGGCGCACCACCCGAAAAAGAGCGCCCCATCGCCTCCCCGGCTCTGCCGGACACAAGCGGGGCCAGCCGCGAGCTGGCAGCCGGTTAGGTTACCGTTGGGCGCTGGCCTTGTGGCCGCGGGCGGCCGCGGGCGCTTCGGGCCCTACCTGGATGCGCTGCTGCCGCAGCTTTTGCTGCCAGCGGGTCCACTCCGCCTGCTCCGTTTGCCGGGTGATGGGGTTGGGCAGGTGGGTGGTGGCCGTGCACGGGGCGCACGCGCCGGGGCTCAGGTCCTGGCGGTCGGGATAAGGCTGGCTGGTGCCCCAGCGCACGTACCCGATAACGTTGTCCGTCATCACGTTGTCGTGAAACACGCTGGGCGGCTGGTCGTAAGCGTTCCAAATGGCGGTAGCGGCCCAGTTGGCCGCTAGCTTGGTGCCATTGGCGCGTCGGCCGCAGGCCACTATCCGGTTGCCGTGAAAGCGGTTGTCGTGGCCCGCGGCGATGTTGATGGCCGCGTTGCAGGTACTTACCACTTGGTTGGCGTAGCCGTCGATGTAGGCCGTGGCGGTTAGCGCGGCGCGGCCGTCGCCGTCGAGCGTAATGCCCGACCCCACGTATTTGGAGCCGGAGGCCGGGTACGGGTAGGCGCCCTGGATGTAGTTGTCGTGCAGACGCAGCGGGCTGCGGCGGGTGCCGCCCGAATTATAGAAGTTGATGTTGTCGGCGACCAGCGATTTGTCGGGTTCGTTAATTATTTCGTTCCAGGCAACTTCTGCGTTCGCCAGGCTGGCTACCCCGTTCATTCCCAGAAAATTGCAGAATTCTTCGCCGCCGTCGCGCAGGCGTCCGTCCAGGTTGCGGCACTGGTTGTAGCGGATGGTCAGGGTTTCGGACGGGGAGCCGTCGCCGCTCCACTGGTAAACGCTGATGCCGGAAGTTTGCTCGAAGTAGTTGTGCTCGACCCGCACCGACCGGGCGGCGCTCACCTCCAGAAACCGGCCCCGGCGCGTTTGGTCGCGCGAGGGCGGCAGGCCGTAGCCCCGGCAGTTCACCACCGTGAGCTGGGCCCCGCCGGCGTTGGCGTGAATCAGGTTGCCGGCGCCGGTCAGCACGCAGCCGCGCAGGGTAACGGGCTCGTTGGTTTTGATGTCAACGCAGGGCACCTGTGAGTCCAAGCTGCGATAGGTGCCGGAATAAGTGCCGCCCCGCCGCACCACCAGCGTCTGGCCGCCGCCGGCCGGCCAGCGGTGGGGCGATACTGCCCCAAGAACCCAGCCCAGCACGACGACCATGCCAACGAGCAGCACCGCGCGGTGCCAGGGAACGGGCCGGGCCGGGGCCGGCCGGTGGGCAGCATCAGAAATGAAGGAAGGCATGGCAGTGATTGATGACCAGGGCGTGGTGCGCTGATGAAGGCCGGGTGGGGCGGTGTTTTTATTGGTTGGGAAAAGCTGCCGGGCACAAGCGCGGGGCTACCGGCCGAACACGCCGTCGACTTGCAGCAGCTGGCCGGTTTTGGGGTTGCTGTGGCCGGGAATGAGCGAGAGCAGGGCCCCAAAACCCAGGTGGCGCAGGTACTCCATCATTTCCTGGTACAGCATTTCGCCGTTGTACAGCTCGATGAGGGACATTTCGAGCTGAACCAGGGCAACGTGGGGCAGGAAGGCGGTGGCCCCGGCCAGCACGTGCTGCTCAAAGCCCTGCACGTCGATTTTGAGCATGATGGTGCGGTTTGCATACGCACTGCCGTGCGCGTGCCAGAAGTCATCGAGGGTGCGCACCTCAATTTCTTCCTGCCCGATGTAGGCCGATTCCGGCGCCGATTCGAGGTGGGAGTCCATCATCAGCAACAAGGAGCTGCTGTGGGAATTCTGGGAGAGGTTGATGGTTGTCGTGCCCGGCACGTCGCCAAAGGCGTAGTGGTGCACCTGCCAGCGCGGGTCGGGAGCGGCCGCCGCCCGCAGCAGCTGATACGCCCCGCGTTGCGGCTCGAACGACAGGATGTCGCCTGGGTAGCCGTAGTGCCGCAGCTCATGGCCAAACTGGCCGATGTTGGCGCCCACGTCAAACACCAGGTTGATGCCGGCATGCCGCATAACCTGGTTCCGTTGCCCCAGCAGGGTGGTGTTCAGGGGCTGAAAACGAACAAGGTCGACGCCACACGACCGGGTGACGGCGCGCGCGGTACGGGTGAGGGTTTTGACGATGGATTCCATAAAGTGAATGAAAAACTGGGTGAACGTTGGCTAACAGTGGCTCCTGCTCATACCGTGTCCGCTTGCCAGCGCAGGCTTTCCTGGTCCTCAAAAACCACGAATTCGCGCAACGACCGCACGGGCTGGTCGCGGCGGTGCAGGTGGCAGAGCGGCACTTGCCCGAAGAACGACGCCCACATGGAGTAGGAGCTGAGCGGGCCCAAAATGTAGTCGCACCCCGCCATCGCGTAGAGGTCTTCCAAAGGGTGATTGGTCGAGCGGCCGGTGTCGAACTCCGCGAAATCGGAAGCAGCAATGGGTTCGTTCGAAAACAACAGGAACCGCACCCGGCTCGCGGCGGGAAACAGGGCCCGCAACTCGCGCATGACGCGGGCATACGTTGCGTTGTCGTAGTAGAAAGCGCCGCCTTGCCAGCCGGCATAGTCGCCGCGGCGGAGGTGCACGCCAACCAGAACGTCGGCGTGGTGCCGGTTGCTGGCCACCACTTGTTCCACGGCTTCGCGGTGGGGCTTGATGGGCCGGAAAAACCGCCGCAGCAGGCCGGCGTGCCTGGCGAAATGGCGCTTGTCGCGGTATTGCCAGCCGTGCACCAGCAGCGGGCGCGGGCCGTGGGCCTGGGCCAAATAGGCCGGACCGTTGAGGTCGACGTCGCCGGTCGCCAGGTCGCCCACGATTTTTACTTGCAACCAACGTTGCAGCAGCGGCAGGCGGGTGAGGGCGCCCCTGCTCCAACGCAGCCGCAAGGCGTAGCACAGCGCATCAAGCCCGAACTGGTCGGGGTAGAGCCGCACGGGCAGCGGGCCAAAGCTGTAGGCTTCCCGTCCGGCCGTGCCCTCAAAAAACGTGGTGTACTCGTCAAACGATGGTATGCACAGCTCGTAGCCGTGTTCCAGCGCATTGACCAGAAAATGAGCGGTCAGCAGCAGCTGGTTGCCAAAGCCGTTGAACTTCTGAGTAATGATAACCATGAGAACGTGGGGATTAGGAGCCGAAAAAGCCTCAATATTCAGGACCCGGCCGAACGGGCGGGGCCGGCGGCGGGGTTAATCAAGGCTGGTGCTAATGCAGAAAGTACCCGCCCAGCCTTCGGACGTAGCCACTCAGCAGGTAGTAGGGCAAGTAGGGCCGGGGGCAATTTTTGAAGGAAAAGCGGGTGAAATTGCGCAGGTTGCCTCCGCCGCGAATGCCAAAAAGGTGCTGAAAGTAGCCGCGCAGGCTGCGCCGGCGGCGGGTTTGTTCCTGGCCGCTTTCGTCGGGGTAGGTGCTGAGGCGGGCCGCGTAGTTGCAGAATACCGGGAAGCCGTGGCGGCGGGCCGCGCTGGTGTAGTCGAAATCGGCGAGGTAGTGGGGCAGGCGCTTTTCGTCGAACAGCCCAATGGCCTCGATGACGCCCAGGGGAATGAGCAGGCCCCGGCCGGGCAGGTAGGAAACCGGGTGCAGGCCGAGGCCGCAGCGCTCGGCGGCGGGCAGCTCGGCCAGCAGGTCGTGGCGGGTGTTGGTGCGCCAGTCGAGCCGTTCGCCGCCGTAAACGGGCCGGCCGGTGGCCGCGTCCAGCTCGAAGGCGCCCAGCACGGCCGTGGGGTGGCGCTCGGCCGAAGCCAGCATCTGCTCGATAAAATCGGGCAGGGCCAGCACGTCGTTGTTCATCGTCATCACGCGGGTGGCCCCCAGGGCCAGGGCCCGGCGGATGCCCGCGTTGACCCCGGCGGTCCAGAACAGGTTGCCGTCGCCGGTCACCACCTCTGCTTCCGGAAATTCTTCGGCCAGCATCCGGTCGGTTCCGTCGGTCGAGCCGTCGTTCACGACGACCACCCGGAAGTTGGTCTGGGTTTGCCCACGCAGCGAAAGCAGGCAGTCGCGGGTGTAAGCCCGGCGGTTGAAAACAGGAATGACGACGTGTAGCATGGCACAGCGCGTAGCAATAATGGCATCGAAAAAGAAAGTCGGCAAGCGCGGGTCCGTCTCGGCTCAGGAGGAAGCCAAAACCAGGCCTGGCACCCCGGCCGGCCGGCCGGGGGCGGGTGCCAGGCCCGCCAGCGCGGGCGCTAGCGCGGCGGCGCGGCGGTGCAGGCCGGCTACCAGCTGGGGCCAGCTGTACTGGCTGGCGAAGGCGAAGCCGGCCCGGCCCCGCTGCTCGAGCTCGGCGGGGTGGTCGTAGAGGTGTTCGACGGCCCGCGCCAAGGCGGCGGCGGTGGCCTCGGCCGATTGCACCGGCACTTTGATGCCGGCCTCGTCGGGGATAAAGTTGGCGGCTCCGTGGTGGTCGAGCGTGAGAATGGGCAGGCCCAAAGCCATCGACTCGATGTACTGCGCGGCGTAAGTGTCGCGCAGGCTGCACAGCATGAACAGGTCGTGGCTGAGGTAGGCCTCCCGCACGGCGGCGTAGGGCACGCTGCCGTGCCAGGTCACGCGGTCCTGCAGGCCGGCGGCGGCAATCCAGCCCGGCACCAACGGCCCCACCGGCCCGTCGCCCAGAATGTCGAGGTGAAAAGGCACCCGTTCGGCGACCTGGCCCAGGGCCTCCAGCACCAGGTGCAGGCCTTTGCGCGGATAGAGCCGGGCCAGCCACAGAATGCGCAGCGGGCGGCCCGCCAGCGGCGGGCGCGGCGGGTACGCCGCCGGAAAGAAGGCGGCCGGTTGCGCCGTGCTCATGGCCAGCTCTACGCGCCGGGCGCCCAGCGCGTGGGCCAGGGCGGCGGTTTCGCCGTTGGCGGCAAACACGAGTTCAGCGCGGCGCAGCGACTGGCGCACGTTGGGGTCGAGCCCGACGAGCAGCTGGCTCACCAGGTTGCGGACCGTCTCGGTTTTAAACCAGCCCGGCAGGTAGCGGCGCAACGACTTGGGGGCCCGGATGCCGCCGCCGAGGGGGCCCAGCAGCAACGGTTTTTCGAGCCGCCACAGCCCCGATGCCATTTGCAGGCTGTTGAAGGTGACGTGGTGCACCAAGTCGAAATCGTGGGCCTGGTCGAGCTGCCGGGCTACTTTTAGGGCGTATCGCTGCCAGGCCAGGTAGTGCAGGTACACGCCAAACTGCCAGCGGTAGAGGTACTGCACGGTGGCCGGCACGGCCACATACACCGGGTGGATGCGGGCGGCGACGGGGTCGGCGGCGTGGGCGGCCAGCCAGCCATTCAAATCGGCCTGGCCGGGGCTGTCGGTCAGGCACCACACCTCGTGGCCCAGGGCCGCCGTTTCCCAGGCCCAGTTGAAGCCGTTGCCGCCTTCGCTGCCCTGAACGGGGCTGCAGGCGTACGCGGAGACGAGAATTTTCATGACAGCGCGGAAGTGGGGTGAGCAAGCACGGCGGGCACCGGCGGCGCGGCCGGCGGCCGGGGCTTAGCAGGCAGCAGGCGGCGCAGGAGCCGCCGGGCGGTGGCCAGCGCGTGCCGGGCGAGGTGCTCGCGGAAGTATTGCCGGTCGCGGCGCCGGTCGCGCGTGAGGTGGGCGGGGTGGCGCAGCGGGAAAGTCATTTCGCCAGCGGCCGGGTGGGCCAGCTGGGCGCGGGGGTCGTGGGTGTGGGTGGCGTCGGTGCCGAAGCCAATGTTCGTCATCAGGTTCACGGCGGGCACAACGGTGAGGCCAGCGTGGGCGGCTACCGCAAAATGCCACTGGTAGTCCCAGATGTGGGCCGACTCGACCTCGGCCCGCACCTGCTCGAACTTGCGCAGCCAGTAGGCCCGCTCCAGAAAGGACGAGTAGGCCCGGGCCAGGGCGCCGCTCCGGCGCAGGGCCGGCAGCTGGGTGAGGTTGAAATCGAACTGCTGCCAGGCCCGCCGCCAGGTGGCCCAGCCCCAGCTGTGCACCCGGCCCGAAAAGTGGTAGGAGTCGGCCCCGGCCGGCGCCGGCTGCCGGGCTTCGTAAGCAAAATTGCCCCCCCCGATGTGCATCACGCGGCTGTCGTGGCGGTAGCGGGCCAGCACCTCCTGGCAAAACCGGAAAAAACTGGCCGAGGGCAGGCAATCGTCTTCGAGAATGATGCCCTCGGGCTCGTGCTCAAAAAACCAGGTGATGGCCTCGGCCGGCCCCCGCCCGCAGCCCCGGTTTTCGGGTCGGAACAGCGTTTTTACCTCGCAGGGCCAATCCACGCCGTTGAGGACCACGGCGCGGGCTTCGGCGCAGGCGGCGGCGTCGCCGGGCCGGTCGGCACGGGGGCCATCGGCGGCCACGTAGAGGCGCGCCGGGCGGGCCTGGCGGATGGCGGCGAACACGCGCCGCGTGGGCTGGGGCCGGTTGAACACCAGCAGCAGCACGGGCGCGGCGGGCTCAGGGGCGGGCGGTGAAAACGGCGTTTGCATGGTGAGGCAGGGTGAAGGGCAAGGCAAGCGGCAATGCGGGCGGGGGTGGCACCGGGGCCAGGGCCGGCGGCACAACCACGCGGCTGGGCTCGGCCGCCGCGGCCAGCGACAGGCCCAGCACGCCGAGGAAATACAGCGGCCAATCGTAAGAAAAACCGTACACCAGCGTGCTGAGGGAGAAGACAATGCACGCCGCCGAGGCCGGCGGCAGCGGCACGGGGCTCAGCACGCGCCGCACCAGCAGCAGCAGGGGTACCAGCAGGGTGAGCGCCAACCCCACGATGCCGAAGTAGAAGAGGCGGTCGACGTAGAAGCTGTGGAAGTGGTGGCCGGTGCGGCCCTGCCACACGGGCACGCTGGAGCCGCCGTCGTTGGCCAGCCGGAAGAATTGCACGGGCAGCTCAAACCCCTCCAGGCGCATTCCGGCGATGGGGTGCGCTTCGATGAAGGGCAGGTAGGCATTGAGCTGGTCGAGCCGCCAGCTGCCGGTGCCCTGCCGGTCGGCGTGCTGGATGTCGTCGATGCTGGCCTCCAGCCTTTTCAAAACGCGCGGGTTGCTGACGGCGGCCAGCCCCCCGGACAGGAGCACAAACAGGGGAACGAGGGCCATGGGCAGCAGGCGGGCCGAGCTCAGGCGGGCCCCCGCTACCCGGCCCGTGGCCAGCAGCACCGCGTTCAGGGCCAGGGCCGCGCCCATCGACAGCCACACCGAGCGGTGCTGGAGGAAAACGATGAGCGCCACGCCCCCAAAAAAGGTCATTAGCCGCCACAGCCCGCCACGGGTGAGGTACTGGTTGAGGTAGTAGAGGGTGGGCAGCAGCAGCAGCATGGCCGAGGTCGAATCGAAGCCGCGCTCGTTGCTGAGGAACGCGGACAGGCTCAGCGCATCGGGGTGGTAGCAGGCCAGGTTAAGGCCCAGGCCCAGCAGTATCACGGCCATCAGCAGCCCAAACGGCGGCGGCCCAAACCGGCGGTGAAACGCATAAATTGCGAATACGTGAATCAGGACCAGGTATTTACCAAATACGTGCGGGTACACCATCCACGAGTTCCAGCCGGCGTACGATTCGAGGGCCAGCGCGCCCAACCCCGCGGCTACCAGCAGGAACCAGCGCCGCATCAGCGGGAGCTGGTACCGGTAGCACAGCAGCAGGATGCCGCAAGAGATGCCCAGCAGCAGCTTCCCATAAAGCACCAGCGCGGCGGATTCTTCGCCGGGAACGACGAACTCGGTGAAGGCATTGTCGGAGATGAGCACCCCGAGCACCGGCAGCAAGTACAGAAAGCGTAGGCTGAGCTTCATGGCTTGGTAAGTTGACTGGGTTGGTGAGGGTGAGCACGGCCAGGCAAGCAGGGCCGCCGGAGCCGTTCGGGCCTTCAGTAAGCCATTGCCCGCGCTGCTTCCCGGGCTTCTTCGTACACCCGGTGGGTGCGGGCCACGGCGCGGGCCCAGGTGAAGTCGCGCACCCGAATTTGGCCCTTGCGCGCGAGGGCCAGGCGCAGCGCCCCGTCGTGCAGCAGGCGGGCCAGCTGCGCGTGCAGGTCGGCGGCGTCGTGGGGGCCGAAGTAGAGGGCGGCATCCCGCGCGATTTCGGGAAAACAAGAGGCGTTGCTCAGCACCACGGGGCATTGCTGGCCAAACGCTTCGAGAATGGGAAACCCAAAGCCTTCGTAGCGCGACGGAAAAACGAAAGCGCGCGCCCGGCGGTAGAGGCGGCTGAGCTGGCCGTCGGTGAGGTAGCCCAGCTGGTGGGTGCGCGCGCGCACGCCCGCCCGGCGCAGCAGCCCCTGCTCGGCCGGGGTGAAGGCGCCGCCGCCGGCGCATACCAGGTGCAGGCCGGGGGCCTCGTGCCGCACCAGCAGCCCGAAGGCGTCGACCAGGCAGCCGAAGTTCTTGTACTGGTCGCGTTTGCCGATGAAGAGCAGGTAGTTTTCGGGGCACGGCGGGGGGGCCTCGGGCGGGTAGCTGCGGGCGGCGTGGCCGTGGTGCACGACGGTTACTTTCTCGGCCGGCACGGGCAGCAGGCGCAGCACGTCGGCGCGGGTGTGGTCCGACACGGCGATGATGCGGGCGGCGCGGCTGGCCAGCAGGGCCAGGGTGGGGTCGGGCTGGCCGTAGTACTCGCCAAACAAGGCCGGAATCATGTCGTGAATGGTGATGACAAACGGCTTGTCGCCAAGCGCGTCCAGAAAATAGGCGCTGTCGTTCAGCGTGGGGTGAAGCACGTCGAAATCGTGCCGCTGAATGGCCTGGCGGGCGGCGCGGCGGTTGGCGTACTGCACCACGCGCCAGCCGCCCGGGACCGGAAAACCCGGCATAAACCGCAGGTGCCGGGTGTGCTTGCGGCCCCGCAGGTACAGGTTGTTGCTCAGCGCTACGGGAAGCTCGCAGGTTAACTCCGGGCCGGCGTGGTCAATCAGCTCGTAGAAGTACCGCGACACGCCGCCGAAATCCTGAATGGAAAACACCTCTGGTTCGTAAAGGACTTTCATAAGCGGACGGTTACACCATTTCGGTTTCAGTGTTTGCAGAAAAAGCCGGGTGCGGTTTGGGGGCGGGAGGCGCTTCGGGCGGGAGTTCGGCCGCTGCCCCAACGGCCGGGTAGTGGCCCAGAAAGCGCGAGTAGCGGGCCACCTGCCGGCCGAGGGCGCCGGAGAGCATGAGGCGGCTCAGGAGGCGGTGCATCTCGCGGCGCAGCAGCGGCAGCGGCACCGCCAACACCAACACGCCCAGCACGATGGCCCCGGTCAGCATCAGCAGGGCCAGTGCCGCTACGGCGGGCAGGTGCAGCGGCAGCACGGCCCACCGCACCAGGCCCAGGGCGCCGCCAACGGCTGCCGCGTGCCAGAGGCCGGGCAGGTAAGCCGTGAGCAGGGTGGCGTAGCCAAGGCCCAGCTCCTGGTGCATCAGGCGCATAAACAGCACCGTGCGGAGGCACTCGTTCAGGAGCAGGGCCGCGGCAAAGCCCAGCAAGCCGTGGCCCCGCAGCAGCCCGAACAGGCCGGCCAGCGTGAGCAAGGTGATGGTGTTGATGACCATTTTCTGGTTGAGCCGGGCCCGGGCGTCGCACATCACCCCGGCAAACATGGTAATCAGGCTCAACGACACCGGCAAGCCCATCAGGCGCAGCACCGGCACCGAAGCCTCCCAGCCGGGCCCGAGCAGGGCCCGCACCAGCTCGGGCCCGGCCACGGCCATGCCCGCGCTCAGGGGCAGCACCAGCGCCGCCACCAGCGTGATGCTGGCCACGTACACCGTGCGAAGCTTGCCGACATTGGCTTGCAGCTGGCTGAAGGCCGGAAAAATCACCTTGGATATGCTGGTTGTCAGCAGGTACAGCGGCAGGTTGATGAGCATGTAGGCCCGGTTGTAGATGCCCAGCAGCGCGGCCCCAAACAGCCGCCCAATGAGCATGGTATCGAGCGAGATGGTGATAAATTCTAAAAAACCGGTGACGGAAATACGCCCGCCGTACGACAGGAGCGGCCGGTAGCGGGCCCACCTGAAGTACGGGCGCACGCTGTGGCGCGTGGCCGCGTAAGCCATCAGCCCAGTAAAAATGCTTTGGCTCAGACTGGCCCACACCAGGGCCCACACCCCAAAGCCGCCCCAGGCCAGGCCCACCCCGACGCCGCCGTAGGCCAGCACGTAGGACAGGATGTCGATTTTGGCCAGGGTTTGGAAGTGCATCCGGCGGCGCAGCAAGCTCATCGCCGTGGTCAGGAGCCCCAGCAGGAAGATGTCGAGGGCCATGACGCGCACCAGCGGCACCACCTCGGGCTGCGCAAACAGCAACCGGGCGAAGGGCGCGCCCAACATGGTAGCCCCCGCGAACAAGGACCCCAGCAGGGCCGACGACGTGAAAGCCGCCCGGATGTCCTCTTCCCGCAGCTCCGGCTTCTGCACAATGGCCTGGGCCATGCCCATTTGGGCAAAATAGCCCCCAAAGCGGAGCGCCACCCCCGCCAGGGCCACCAGCCCGAAAGCCGCCGGGGGCAGCAGCCGGGCCATGACGGCCGTGTAGCCAATCTGCATCGCCGCCGTGACCACGGTAGCGGCCGTGGTCCACGTCATGCTATGCAGGGTGGTCGTCGTCAGGTTTTTAACAGAGGCCATACAAGTTCAAAAGGAAGGTTGGCGAACCGTTGTGAACCACTTACTCACTGCTGGTTGCTGGTTGCTGGTTGCTGGTTTCTGGTTGCTCGTTTCTGGTTGATTTCCAGCGGAAAACCAGCAACCAGCAACCAGAAACGAGCAACCAGCAACCAAAGCGCTTGCTTCAGCAGCAACTGCAGAACAGCAGTTAATGGCCGTACGAATAGGCTTTGCTCTTGTAGCGGTATTCGTAGTTGTGGCTGAAGCGCATGTCGTTGATGATGATGTAGAGCTGCTTGATGCGCTGGGTGCGGTGCAGCTCGTCAATCTCACTCACCAGGCTGCGCTCGGTGTAGTTGTGGCGCACCACGTAGATGTTGGCGTCGAGAAAGCGCACCAGCACGTAGTATTCGGCCACGAAGCCCACCGGCGGCGTGTCGAGTATCACGTAGTCGTACTGGGTGCGGAGCTGGGTGAGCAGCGCGGCCATGCGCGGCCCTTCCAGCAGGCTGGTGGGGTTGGCCGGCACCGGGCCGCAGGTCATCACGTCGAGGTTGGGCACCCCGCTGGGGCGGCAGGCTTCTTCCGGGGTGCTCTCGGCGCTGAGGTAGCTGGCCAGCCCGTGCCGGGGGTGGGGGTCGAGGTGAAAGTAGCCGGCCATGCTGGGCCGGCGCAGGTCGGTTTCCATCAGCATTACCCGGCGGCCCGACATGGCCAGCTCGGTGGCAATGTTCACGGCGCAAAAGGTTTTGCCCTCGCCCGGCACCGACGAGGTCACGCCCAGCACCTTCTTTTCGGGCCCGGCCATGAGGTACTGCAAGTTGACCCGGATGGACCGGAACGACTCGGCAATCGGGCCTTTGGCGTCGTGCAGCATCGTTTCCTTGTCGGCCTTCGAGCCGTGGGCCACCACGCCCAGCAGCGGAATGGTGGTCACCTGCGCCAAATCGTCGCGCCCCTGAATGCGCTGGTTGGCTTTGTCGAGCAGCAGCACCAGGCCCGTGGGCAGCAGCAGGCCCGCCAGCAGGGCCAGCAGCCCCACCAGCACGGGCTTCGGCGACTCGGGGCCGGGGCCCACGCGCTGGGCCGGGTCGATTATTTTCTTGTCGGTGGCGTTGGTGGCCAGGGCAATGGCGGCCTCGTTGCGCTTGTCAACCAGGAAGTTGTAGTTTTTCTCGTTGAAGTCGCTCGTGTTTTTCAGCGACGAGAGCTGCCGCTCGCTCTCGGGCATCTGGCTCATTTGGCCGCGCACCCGGCCCAGCTGCCCGGCCAGGTCGCGCAGGGCAATGTCGTTGGTGCGGCTCATGTTGTCGAGCGTCTGAATCAGCGATTCCTTGGTGTTGCGGATGCGCTCGTCGAGCACCAGCAGCAAGGGGTTGTCGCCGCTGGCGGTGGCGCTCAGCTCGGCCCGCTTCTCGTTCAGGCCGCTGAGCTGCATAATCAGGCCGTTGAGCACCGGGTCGTCGATGCCCGCGCTGCTCGGCGAGGCCACCCGGCCGGCGCCGCGGTTGGCGCGCAGGTAGGCCAGCATGTCCTGGTAGTACTTGCGGCGCGTGGCCACCTGGGCGCGCTCGGCTTCGAGCCCGCTCAGCCGCTGAATGCCCGACGACGACTGCGCGCCCACGTCCACCACCCCGCGCGCGGCCCGGAAGGTGGCCAGCGCCCCGGCCGAATGCCGGCGCAGGCTCGCAATCGTATCAATCTGGCGGTTCAGAAACGCCAGGGTTTTTTGGCCCGTGAGGTTTTTGGCCCGCAGGTCGTCGGCGATGTACCGCGCCATCAACGTGTTGAGGAACTGCGTGCCCTTGGCCGGCAGCGTGTTTTTGGCCGTCAGCTCGACAATGCGCGACTCGTGGTCGATGGGCCGCACCGCCAGGCTGCTTTGGTACTGGCCGGCGGCACTGCCCAGGTCGTTGAGCACGAAGTAGTAGGCCGCCGGCTCGGCGCCAAACGCCACGCCGGGCTCGGGCTCCAGCACCACCGCGAGCAGGGGGCTGCGCAGCGTGTCGCCCCAGGCCCCGGTCTGGTCGAGGGCCACGCCGCCGAGCGTGCGCACCAGCTCGCTGGTGGGCAGGCTCACCAGCTCCCCTTTTGGGGCCGTGGCCCGCACCCGGAAGCGGCCCGCCCCGGCCGGCTCCACGTAGATGGGCACGCCGGCCAGCTGCGGGGCCGCCAGGTCGACCCGCACCCGAAACGGCACCGCCCCTTCCGGGCGCTCGCGCACTTGCAGGGGCCGCAGCCGGTTCAGCCAGGTGGCGGGCTGGGCGTAGTAGCTCACGGCGTAGGGCAGCGTGGCCACCGCCTGCCGCACAAACTCGTTGGAGGTCAGCACGCCCACCTCGTCCTCCATCTTCACGCCTTTTTCGGTCACTTGCAGCAGCTGCAGCAGCTCCTGGGCCTGTTTCGAGCCGCTGCCCTGGTCGCCCAGCAGCATGGTGGCGCGGAAGGCGTACACCGGCGCTTTCACCTGCCCGTACAGGTAGGCGGCGCCGCCGGCCAGCGCCAGGGCCAGCACAAACAGCGGCCAGCGGGTGCGCAGCCGGAAGAACAGCGCGTGCAAGTCAATCTCGTCGGGAGCAGGCCGGTTTTCCATAGCAGCACGGAAATAAAATAAGTGGAACGAAGGGGCCGGCGCTGGGCCCGTCAGTTCGTTTTAATAAAACTCAGGAGCAGAATGACGGTCGACAGGCCGGCGAACACCAGCCCGAGGTTGCTGGCGTTGCCGCGGCTGGTGCGGGCCTTCAGCGGCTCGACGTACAGGGCGTCGTTGGGCAGCAGGTAGTAGTATTTCGAGCGCAGCAGGTCGGGGTCGGTCAGGTCGAGCAGCACCACTTCCGAGCCCTTGGCCGTCTGCCGAATCAGCTTCACGTTGGTGCGGCTGCCAAACTCGGTGAGGTCGCCGGCCAGGCCCAGCGCCTCCAGCACCGTGGCCTGGGCGTTGTACACGTAGTAGCGCCCCGGCGCCCGCACCTCGCCCAAAATCGTGAGCTTGAAGCTGGTAAGCTTCACCACCACGTTGGCGTCGCGCATGAAGCGGGTCACCTCTTTCTGCACCAGCTGCTGGGTTTCGTCCACCGTGAGGCCCGATACCTTCAGCCGGCCCACCGTGGGCAGGGCAATGCCGCCCGTTTCGTCGACCGAGTAGCCCGCCACGAACAGGTTGCCGGGGTCGCCGTTCTGAATGTTCTGCCCGCTGCTCACGCTGAACATATCGTTCAGCGCCGGCTGCACGCTCTGCACCCGGATGCTGAGCACGTCGCCGGGCTGAAGCCGGTACGCCTGGCGCACGTTGTCGACCTGCACCGGGGCGCGGGTCGAGTAGTTTTTGCTTTGCAGGTACGGCAGCTGCTGCTGCATCACGCAGCCGCCCAGCACGCCCGGCAACAGCAACAAAACCACCCGCAGACGTAAGTAGAGCAGTGGGGGCATAGCGTCGAACTAGTGAGAAACGGTCCGGGATGATGCCAGTCTTTCGGTCGCCGACTGCCCGGCCCCGGCCGCGACGTTAGCAGGAGGAAGAATGGAAACGAATGTAATAACTTTTGCCCTTTATATAGTATAAATTACCTATTTTCCTTAATTAATCAAGTTTTTCCAACTAATTAACCTCAACATAATTCAATTCAGAGCCAACCCCACAGCGCCGAGGTTAAAAAACCGGCCCCTGAACCCGAAAAATGCCCCGGCCACGCAGGGCCAAACCTGCGCTTTCCGGTTCGCGGCAGCCCGCGCGCCGCAGCAGGCACGGCCCCGGCGCCTGTTCAAAACTGGCCTATTTGGGGCCCTGCCACACGCAGCAAACCGTGCTTACACCAAGGTAGCTGGCGCAGCATTTTTTCCCGCGCTGGCCCGCGTCGCCGACGCGCGCCAGCAATAATGCCTTGATAGTAAAACAGCCGCCCTAAGCCGCGTGCAGAATCACGTAGAGCGAAACGGTGGAAATGACCACCCACAGCACCGCCCCCAGCACAAACGGCCGGGCACCCACCGCCCGCAGCACCCGCCCCGACAGCCCCGCGCCAATGAAAAACAGCGTCACCGTGAGGCCGATTTTGGCCAGGTGCACCAGCAGCAGCCCCAGCGGCCGGGCGGCGGGCAGGTAGGTGTTCGCCAGCATGGCCAGCACGAAGCCAACGATGAAATAGGGAATCTTGATTTTCACGCCTTGCTGCTTGAAAACCAAGGCCGTGGCGATGGAAACCGGAATAATCCAGAGGGCGCGGGCCAGCTTCACGGTGGTGGCCACTTGCAGGGCCTGGTCGCCGTAGGCCGCCGCCGCCCCCACCACCGACGACGTGTCGTGGATGGCAATGGCGCACCACAGGCCAAACTGGTTCTGGGTCATGGCCAGGGCGTGGCCAATGGGCGGAAAGGCAAACAAGGCCACGGCATTGAGCACGAACACCGTGCCCAGCGCCACCGACATTTCCTCGTCTTTGGCGCGCAGCACCGGCCCCACCGCCGCGATGGCGCTGCCCCCACAAATGGCGGTGCCGCACGAAATCAGGTGCACCACGTGCCGCCCCAGCCCCAGCCATTTGCCCACGAAATAGCCCAGCGTGAGGGTGCCAAAAACGGACGCCACCGTGAACAACAGGCCTTCGCGGCCGGCCGCCGCCGCCGCGTGGGCGTTCATGCCAAAGCCCAGGCCCACCACCGAAAACTGAAGCAGCCGGGCCGTGAGCGACTTGGTTTGCGCGGCAAAGGGGTTGCCCACCGTTTGGGCCAGCCCCAGCCCCAGGGCCAGGGCAACGGGCGGCGAAGCCCACGGCGTGAGGCAAAAAACCAGCAACAGCGCAAACACCCCCTGCCGCCACGTCACGGCCCGCCCGAACACGACGTGCGGTTCGTGAAAACGACGAAAGAAACCCGACGCTTCGCCCCCGGAAGGGTCCGCAAAAGCAGCCCTTTTCCGGTCCTCGGCCGCAGGGGCAGCCGCGCCCGGCAAAGCAGGCTCGGGCGGGCGGGGCAAAACGGGATGGGGCATCGGGCAGGGGCTTATTGCTACCGCAAATTTACGAAAACGCCCTGCCGCCGGATTATCCGAAAATGTTATTCCAGATTACTTCTGGTTATCCCACCATTTTGCTTTGGGCCTGGGCAAAGCTCAGAAACCGCTGCGCCGCCCGCGGCAGCGGCTGCCCCTGCACCCACACGGCCTCAAACTGCCGGGGCAGGTGCAGCCCGGCCACGGGCACGATTTCGAGCAGCCCGCCGGCCAGCTCCCGCGCCAGCGCCCGGCGCGACACGAACCCCAGCGCCTCCGGCGCCGCCTCCAGGTAAGCCTTGATGGCTTCGGTGTTGTCGAAATAAAACGCCACCGGCAGGCTGCTGAGCTTGATTTTGAGCGTGCGCAGGGCAAATTCCAGCACTTCGAGGGTGCCCGAGCCGCGCTCGCGCAGCACCAGCGGGTGGGCCAGGGCCTCGGCCAGCGGCAGGGGCTGCCGGGGCGGGCCGGCGGCGGTGGCGCCCCGCACCGCCACCAGCTCGTCGGTGAGCAGCAGCTCGTAGTGCAGGTCGCGGCTTTTCGAGCGGCCTTCCACGAAGCCCAAATCCAGCTCGCCGCGCAGCAGCGCCTCGGCAATGTGCTCGGAGTTGGCGTTGAGCAAGGTGAGCGCCACCTTGGCGTGGCGCTGCTGAAACGCCGGCAGCCACGGCGGCAGCACGTACTGGGCCAGCGTGGTGCTGGCGCCCAGGCGCAGGCGGCCGGCCGCCTCGTCGGGGTCGCGCAGGGCGTGCAGCTGGTCGTCGAGGTGCTGGGCCGAGGCCGCCACGGCCCCGGCGTGGGCCACCAGCAGCCGGCCGGCCTCGGTGAGGGCCACGCGGTTGCCGCGCCGCTCCAGCAGCCGCTGCCCGTACTGCTTTTCCAGCTCGTGAATGTGCTTGGTCACGGCCGGCTGCGTGATAAACAGCGCCTGGGCCGCCTTGGTAAAGCTCAGGTGCTGGGCCACGGCCTCAAACACGCGAAGGCGAAAATCGGACATGCCGCCAAGGTAAGCCAGCCACGGCGCCGGACCGGGCCCGCGTGCTTACTCGTTCGGCAGCTGGCGGTCAAAATAATTTTTCAGTACTTCGTTCACTTTTTCCCTGGTCAGCGGCTTGTTCAGGAAGCCGGCCACGCTGGTTTTCCGGGCCCGCTCCACGTCCCGCGGGTGCAGCGAAGTGGTGAGCATCACGATGATGATGGCCTGTTTTTGCACCAGGGGCAGCTTGTCGTAGGCTTCCAGGAAAGCAAATCCGTCCATGACGGGCATCTTCACGTCCAGCAGAATCAACACGGGGCATTCGGTGGTGGCTTCCCGGCAATGAACGACCAGCAGGTCGAGCGCCTCCTGGCCGTTGACGGCCACCAGCAGCTTATCGGTCACATTCAGCCGCTTGAGCAGCAACCGGTTAAGGTAATTCGTCGTCTGGTCGTCGTCGACCAGCAGGGCGCAGGTGAGCTTTTGCATGAAGGTTCGGATGGCGGCAGTGGCCCTTGCACGCGGCACCGGGCCGGTGGCCTCACCGAGGAAAATATACCGCGAATGTGGCCCCCCGGTTCGGTTCGGAGTGTACGGTGATGCGTCCGCCCGCGTTTTCCACCATTTTCTTCACCATGTAGAGGCCGATGCCCGTGCCCTCGACGTGGTCGTGGAAGCGCTGAAACATGCCGAACAGCCTGTGCTCGTGGGCCGCATCCAGCCCCAGGCCGTTGTCCTGCACCTCAAGCAGCACGCCTTCGCCCTCGGGCCGGGTGCGCAGGCACACGTGCGGCGGGCGGCTGGGGGCGCGGTACTTGAGCGCGTTGCTGAGCAGGTTGAACACCACCGAGCGCAGGTTTTTCTCCGAAAACGACACGGTGGGCGCCGCCCGCACGTCCACTTCCAGCCGGGCGTTGGTGCTCGCAATGAGCGGCTCCAAGTCGAGGCGCACGTCCCGAACGACGGCCGCCACGTCGACCGGCGCGGTGGGGTGGCCGTGCTCCTTTTGCAGCTTCGACACGTCGGTGAGATGCTCAATGGTGCGCTTGAAGCGGTTTATCGAGTCCTGCATCAGGTCGAGCAACGGCCGCACGGGCTCGCTTCGCACGATGGCGGCGGGCAGGTCGACCAGCAACGCGTCGAGCAAGCCCTCGATGTTGCTGATGGGCGCTTTGAGGTCGTGCGAGGCGGTGTAAATGAAGTTGTCCAGGTCCACGTTGGCGCGGGTGAGCTGCTCGTTGTTGGCGCGCAGCTGGCGCTGGGCCTGGTCGATGCTGTCCAGGGCCAGCTTCTGCTCGTGAATGTCGGTGCAGGTGCCAATCCACTGCGTAACCTCGCCCCGCTCGTTGCGCGAGGGCAGGGCCCGGCCCAGCATCCAGCGGTAGTCGCCGGCCCGGTTGCGGAAGCGGTATTCGACCTCAAAGGCCGCGCCGGTGCTCAGGCAGTGCCGCCACTGCCGGGCCGCGGCCGGGGCATCGGCGGGGTGCAGGCGCGCGCCCCAGCCAAGGTCGGGGCCAAGGGCGTTTTCCGGCCCTATGTAGTCGAACCAGCGCCGGTTCAGGTAAGAGGTTTCGCCCTGCGGGGTGGCCGTCCAGGCTATTTGCGGAATGCCTTCGAGCACGCGGCTGGCCTCGGCGGCGGCGCGCTCGCCGGCGAGGCGGGCGGCTTCTTCGCGCTTCAGCTCCTCGGTTTTGCGGCCGAGCAAGGCGTTTTGCTCGGCCACCTGGGCCCGGATGGCCGTGATTTCGCGCTGCGCCGACAAGTCCGTCACAATCACGGCCAGCGCCGGCGTGTCCTGAAAATCCAGCACGTTCATCGACACCAAAAACGGCGCCAGCGTGCCGGCTTTGGTTTGCAGGGGCAGCTCGCCGTTGCTTTTGCCGGTCCAGCCTTGCCGCACCAGGCTCGCCCACAGCTCTTTGAAAGCGGGCGGCACAAAGTCGTCGAAGGCCCGGCCCATCACCTCGCCCAGGCCCCAGCCCAGCAGGCCGGCCAAGCCGGCGTTGCAGTAAAGCACGGTGGCGCCTTCGCTGAGCAGCAGGGCGCCTTCGTTCATCTGCTCAATCAGGTTGCGGTAGCCCTGGTCGGCGCCTTGCAGCGTAAAGATGCGCGGGCCGTCGGCGCCCTGCACGGCCAGCGCGTCCACGGCCCCGGTGCGGATGGCCTGAATCAGTTCCTGCGCCTCCTCCAGCTGGTCGCGCAGCGCCTCGTTGGCGCGGGCCAGCGCGGCGGGCGTGGGCCGGGGGCTACGCATGGCCCGCCGGGCCGCTGGCCGGCGGCGCTAAGCCCAGGGCCTTGAGCACCCGCTCGCGGTCCGAAAAGTCGCCCACCATGCGCCGCACCAGCCCAGGGCGCAGCTTGATGAGGGTGGGCACGCCGATAAGGTTCTTTTCCTGGGCCAGCTCGGGCTGCTGGTACACGTCAATAATCAACAGCTCGTAGCGCCCTTTCAGGTACTGCTCACAGATGTCCTTCATGTTGCGCACGGCGCGCGCCGAATTGGGCGTGACACCCGTGATGTACAGGTGCAGCAGGTACTCGGGGCCGGCGGGGTCCGGGCTGGCCGTGGGGTCCGGGAATGGTTGCATCGGCAGGGTTATTTGCGCACGACGGGGCGCACGTCGAGCCCCACCAGCACGCGCTCCTCGTTCGAGAGGTCGCCGATGATTTTGCGGATGGGCTCGGGCACTTTCCGCACCAGCGTGGGAATGGCCAGAATCTGGTCGCCTTCGGCCAGCTGGGGGTTCACCAGCAAGTCGATGACTTCGAGCTCGTAGCGGCCCTTGAGGTGTTGCTCGCAGTACTTACGCAGGTTGGCCAGGGCCGCTACCGACTTGGGGGTTTGGCCGGCCACGTACAGGCGTAGCTCCCAGGTTTCCTGCGGATTGTCTTCTTCGGTTTCTTCTGCCATGAGCTGAATATTGGAGCCGCTGCCGGGGCAGCGGGCGATATGTTTTATTGGCCGCTTCCGGCGGTGGGCGCGGGCGGGTTGGCGGCCGCGATGCGCTGGTTGCCGCTGAGCAGGGTTTGCTGGCGGGCGTGCTCGTTGGAGCTGATTTGCCGCAGCTCTTCCTCCGCCGATTCGAACTCGGTGCGCAGGTTGGCGATGTTGGCTTCGAGCATGCGCCGGCGGCGTTCCAGCTCGCGGTCGCGGCGGTCGGCTTCCTGCTGCGCGGCCAGGGTTTGGGCGTGTTCCTGCATCTGCTGGGTGAGGCGGCTGGCCCCGGTCACGATGCCGGCCGGGCCCAGTACCACGTCGAGCAATTCGATGCCCTGGCTGGTCACGACGAACTCGCGCACCTGGTTGGAGTGCGCCATGCCGCGCGACTTGTAGATGCTCAGGCCCCGGTTGCGCTCGCCGATGCCTTCCAGGTCGCGCACCGAAATCCACGTATCGACCAGCGACGACACGCCTTCGTCGGCCATTTCCTGCGCCTGCCCGCGCCCGCTCACCAGGGCCGTAAACAGGGCCGTGATGCCGTTCACCTTCAGAAAATCGATGAGGCGGGTGAGCATGCTGCGCACCTCGCCCAGGTTGCCCACCGTGATGAGGTTGGTGATGGGGTCGATGACCACGGCCGTGGGCTTGAATTCCTTCACCAGCCGGTGCAGCGTCACGAGGTGCTGCTCAAGGCCGTTGAGGGTGGGCCGCGAGGCTTCGATGCGCAGGCGGCCGGCCGCCACGTGCGGTTGCAGGGCGATGCTCACCGAGGCCATGTTGCGCATGAGCTGCTGGGGCGATTCTTCGAAGGCGAAAAAGATGCAGCGGCCGCCATCCTGGCAGATTTTTTCGGCGAAGGCGGCGGCCAGGGTGGTTTTGGCGGTGCCGGCCGTGCCGGTTATCAGCACGCTGCTGCCCTGGTAGAAGCCGCGCAGGCCAAACATTTCGTCGAGGGCCGCCACGCCCGACGGCACAATGTGGTTCGACACCTGGTGTTCGAGCCGCAGCGAGGTCACGGGCAGCACCGAAATGCCGTTTTCCGTTATCAGGTACGGGTATTCGTTGGTGCCGTGGGTACTGCCGCGGTACTTCACGACGCGCAGCCGCCGGGTGGTAATCTGGTCAATCACGCGGTTGTCGAGCAGTATCACGCAGTCCGACACGTACTCTTCCAGCCCCTGCCGGGTGAGCGTGCCCTCGCCGCGCTCGGCCGTGATGATGGTGGTGACGC
>CAXTCS010000005.1:0-39411 GCA_964242365.1 uncultured Hymenobacter sp.
TTCTGTTGCAGCGTGCCCATGTCGGCGTCCTGGCCCACGCTGTAGATGGTCGAAATGGTGCCCACGAACACTTCCCGCGCCGCAAACGAGGTGAGCAGCGCGATGCCGATTTTCCAGTCGTAGCCCAGCGGCCGGATGGCCGGCTCCAGCGCCCGCCCAAACGAGCCCGCGTAGGAGGTTTCGAGCCGGGCCGAGGCCACTTGCCGGCTGATTTCGGGCGCCGCCCAGCCCCGCGTTGCCGCCTGCTGCCGCACCCGCGCTTCGGCCGTTTCCTGCTGGCGGCCGGGGCCGTAGCTGGCCAACACCCACAGCAGCACCGAAATAGCCACAATCACCTTGCCCGCCTGCCACACAAAGGCCTGCACTTTCTGGTAGATGGTCAGCCCCACGTTCTTCCAGCGCGGCCACTGGTACACCGGAAATTCCATGATGAAGTAGCTCCGCTCCCGCGCCTTCAGCACCTTTTTCAGGGCCCAGGCCGAGCCCAGCGCCGACAGCAAGCCCAGCAAATACAGCCCCATCAGCGCCGCGCCGCGCAGGTTGAAGATGCCCCACACGGCGCGGTCGGGCACCACCAGCGCCACCAGCACCGTGTACACCGGAATGCGCGCCGAGCACGACATGAGCGGCGTCACGAAAATCGTAATCATCCGGTCCTTCCAGCTCTCAATCGTGCGCGCCCCCATGATGGCCGGCACCGCGCAGGCCAGCCCCGAAATCAGCGGCACCACGCTCTTGCCGCTCAGCCCAAACGGCCGCATCAGCTTGTCCATCAAAAAGGTAACGCGGGCCATGTAGCCCGTCTCCTCCAGCACCGCCAGGAAGCCAAACAGCAAGGCAATCTGCGGAATGAATATCAGCACCCCGCCCAGGCCGGCCAGCACGCCTTCGGTGAGCAGCCGCACCAGCGGCCCGTGAAAATTGGCCTGAATGGCCGCGCTCAACGCCGAAATTCCCTGGTCAATCCAGTCCATCGGGTACTGCGCCCAGGCAAAAATGGCCTGAAACAGCGTGAACAAAATCGCCAGAAAAATCAGGTAGCCGCCCACCCGGTGCGTCAGCACCTTGTCGATGCGGTTGCTCACCGGCTCGCGGGTTTCGGTGCGCGTCACCGTCACCGTTTCCAGCAAAATCTCGTTGATGCGGTCGTAGCGCCCGATGGTTTCGGCCGCCTGCGCCGCCGTGGCCTCAAAGCCGGCCTGCTGGGTCAGCTCCTGCAAATGCGCCTTGTCGTCGGCGCTCAAAAACCCAATCTGGCGGTACTGCTGGGCGTAGTGCAGCGCCAAATAGTCGTTGTGCAGGTCGAAGTAGTAGCGAATCTGGCGCACCAGCGGCAGCAGCTTGTCGTCGGGCTGCCAGAAGCGCACCGGCGGCGCGGCCAGCCGCTGGGCCATCACAATTTTGAGGGCCGCCACGCCAATGCCTTTCCGGGCGTTCATCGGAATAATGGGCACGCCCAGCTCCCGCTCCAGGGCCGGCAGGTCGATGCGCACGCCGTGGCGCTCGGCCACGTCCATCATGTTGAGGGCCAGCACCGCCGGCAAGCCCAGGTCGCCGAGCTGGGTAAACAGCAGCAGGCTGCGGCGCAGGTTGCTGGCGTCCACGGTCACCACCACGAAATCGGGGTAATTGGCGGCGGCCCGGTCATAGAGCAAGTCGGTTATCACCTTCTCGTCCAGGCTTTTGGGGTAAAGCGAGTAGGTGCCCGGCAAGTCCACTATTTCGGCCCGCTGCGCCGGGGTCAGCTGCGCGAAGCCCGATTTCCGGTCCACCGTCACCCCCGGAAAGTTGCCCACCTTCTGGTTGAGCCCGGTCAGCTGGTTGAATAGCGACGTTTTGCCGCTGTTGGGGTTGCCAATCAGGGCAATGCGCAGGGGCCGTGGCCCGGCCGCCGGGCCGGTGGGCGGCGCCACTGGCCCCGCTGCTACCGAATTGCTCACTACCGCGGCCATACGCCCTGCCTATTCTTTCAGCAAAATGGTAGCCGCCTCGCTGGCCCGCACCGACAGCGTATATTCCTGGTCGCCAAGCACCAGCATCAGCGGGTCGCCAAAAGGCGCCCGGCCGCTCAGGCGCACCTTCACGCCCGGCACGCAGCCCATTTCCAGCAGCTTGAGCGCCATTTCGGGGTCTTCGAGGCAGCAGATGGTGCCCGTTTCGCCCACACGCAAGTCCTTGGCCGTGCGCCGGGCGGCGGCACCACCAGCCGCGACAATTTGCGAAGAACGACGGAATAAAGCCACGGAAACGAAGGGTAAAGTCTTATTTAGAAAGAATACAAACAAAGGTACGCTACCAAACGCTTTCCCGCCGCCCGGAGTTATTTTCGTGAGTGCCGCAGGTCATTTTTAATAGCCCGCTGCTGTTCGCATGCGCCAGTCCTTTGCCCGGAAGGTTGTATGTACTAATATTTTCTGATAACTTTCCGTCCGGGAATTTGTAATTTTGTTCGTTCTACCCCGCTTATCATTTATATGCGCCTACTTCTCATAGCATTATTTTTAGTTGCCGCTGTAACTTCCGGTTGGGCTCAACAAATTCAAATCAAAGGGGTGATTGTGGACAAGGACACCAAAGAGCCTTTGCCCTTCACTTCCATCGGGCTGAAAAACGAGCAAATCGGCGCCCTCAGCAACGAGCACGGCCAGTTTATTGTGCCCGCACCCACCAAAAATGCCGACGACTCCCTGGTCGTTATCGCGCTGGGCTACGCGCGCCGGGCCGTGCTGGTGCAGCGCAACGTGGCCGTGCCCAACCTCATCATCGAAGTGCCCAAGCGGGCCGTCGCGCTGGGCGGCGTGGTGGTCAGGGCCGGCAAAGTAAAAAACCTCGGCCTCGGCGCCCGCACCGACAACCCCGGCGAAGGCATGATTCAGGGCCTGCCGGGCAGCCAATACGCCTTCTTCGTGAAAAACGACAAG
Source organism: uncultured Hymenobacter sp. (assembly GCA_964242365.1). GTDB lineage: Bacteria > Bacteroidota > Bacteroidia > Cytophagales > Hymenobacteraceae > Hymenobacter. The sequence goes on from CAXTCS010000005.1 coordinate 2,922, forward strand.
CAGAAAAAGCTTGGCAACGTGCGCACGGTCTCGTTCTACATCGGCGAAAACGGCTTCCCGCGCGAGCCCTTCCGCGTGCGCATCTACAAGGCCGACGGCAACTACAACGCCCCCAACACCGACCTGCTCACCGAAAACGTCGTCGTCTCGGCGCCCCAGGGCGGCCAGTGGTACACCGTCGACCTCACCCCATATAATATCGTAGCCCCCGAAGAAGGCTTTTTCGTGGCCATGGAATGGATTGTGAGCGGCGACAAGTTCTTCGCCACCAACTTCATGGAAGACTACACGCCCTACGGCCAGATTATGCGCCCCACCTTCGAATTCAAAGAAAGCCGCACCTGGAACTACTCCATCGGCAAGGGCTGGAGCCTCATCACCGCCGCCAACGGCCAGGGCCTGCGCTACAACGCCATGATTAAAGCCGAAGTCGACATGATTAAATAAATCACTGATTTTGGGTGATTAACCGTGATTTCACTGATTAAAAAAGGCCCTGACTTGTGCAAGTCAGGGCCTTTTTCGGGCTGATTGACGGTAAGAACTGACCGACTGCAATCAGCGACATCACGGTTAATCAGCCAAAATCAGTGATTTATTTTTTAGTCTGTGCCATAACCCACTCCCGGATAATCTCCTGGGCGGCGGGCGAAAACAGCGGCTTCATTTCGCCGTTCATCAGCACCCATTCCGTTTTGGCGGGCTGAAACAAGTGGTTGACGCCGGGCAAAAGCTTGGCCGTGGTGTTGTGGTTGACGCTTTTCAGCTCCTTTTCCAGAGCCGTTTGGTGAAGGCCGGCGGGGGCTTCGAGGTCATCGGTGCCACTGAGCAGCAGCACCGGGCAGCGCACTTGGTCGAGCTCGGCCACGGGGTCGAAGGACAGGAAATACCGCCGCCAGGGCGTCAGCAGCTGATTCACGGCTTCTTTTATCGCCGGCGGGTCAAGCGTGGGCTGGTCCTGGCGCAGCATGTTGCCCACGATGGCCGGGGCCTGCGCCGGCTCGGTTTGCCGGATGATGTCGTACATGGTTTGCTGGCGCTCGTAGGCGGCCTGCACCAGCGCGGGGCTCAGCTTTTGGGCCCGCTGCTGCGCCACCTGCTGTTGCAGCAGCGTTTGCTCACCCGTGAGCCCGTAGCCCGCCAAGGCCACCACAAAGGCCGGCGGCAGCGGCTGGCCCGCCGCCAGCAGCGCCACGTTGGCTCCCTCGCCGTGCCCAATCACCCCAATGCGGCGGATGTTGACTTCCAGCCGGGAGCGCAAAAAGTTCAGCGCGGCCTGCACGTCGCTGACCAGCGCGACGGTGGTGGCCGTGCCGACGTGGCCGCCCGACTGCCCCACGCCGCGGTCGTCGTAGCGCAGCACGGCCACGCCGCGCCGGGTGAGGTAGTCGGCCAGCGAGCCCATCAAATGGTAGCCGCCCACGGTGCCGTCGCGGTCCTGAGCGCCCAGGTCGCTCACCAGCACCACGGCCGGAAAGGGACCCGGCCCGGCCGGCACGGTGAGCGTTCCGGCCAGGGTCAGCCGCGCAACCGGGTTGCTAATCACCACATCCTCTTCGCGGTACGGCGGGGCCAGGCGCGTGCCCGAGCCGGTGGCCGTGGGCATGGGCGAGTACCGGAGCAGCACCGGCGAGCGCACCCCGGCCTGGGTCCAGGTGCCGCGCAGCTCGCGGGTGGTCGAGTCGAAACGGGCCGCGTAGCGACTGCCGGCGGCGGGCATCCACAGCAGCACCGAGTCGCCGCGCACGGTTACTTCCGTAAACATGCGGTTTACTTTTTGCGCGGGCACGTCGAGCGCCGCAAAATATTTCCCGCCCGCCAGCGGCACCACGCTCACGGTTACGTCGAGCTGCCCGCCCAGCACCGGCAATTTCCCCTTCCACAACCCGCCCAAAGGCAACGCCCGCTGCGCCGGTGTGCAAGCAGCGGCCCGCGCGGCCCCGGCATTTGCCAGCCACAGCAGCGCGGCAGCCCAAATCAACAACGTTTTCATCTTGCGAATAACTTATATCACCTTTATGCGACCCGAAAGGTAAGCAGCAGCATACCGCAAACGGCAAATCAATTGCAATTCCCTCGTTTGCAACCTGATTATCAGCAGCATAAAGTACAGCAAGAACATTTAGTGAATTCATTAATTCAAATACTTTTCTTGCGGCAAGTAGCAGATTAACAAGAAAAGTATTTGCCAGGTCTAACCGGTTAGGCTGCTGCTCTTTAAGCAAAAGCAAAGGCCCGTGCGACTGAACGCACGGGCCTTTGTTTGAAGAATCCAGGAGAACCAAGCGCGGCGCTGGTGGTTACTCACCGCGTTGCGCCGGCCTGGATTTTAGGTACCTGTTTAGGAGCCTATTTGGTGCGCACCGCGATTTCTACGCGGCGGTTTTCCTGCCGGCCGGCGGCGGTGGCGTTCGAGGCGGCGGGCATGGCCTCGCCCATCGGCTCCACGCTCAGGCGGGCGGCGTCAATCTTGCCGTTGGCGACGAGGTAGCTTTTCACGGCCTCGGCGCGCTTCTCGCTCAGCTCCTTGTTGTAGTCTTTGTCGCCGCGCGAGTCGGCAAAGCCCATCACGCGCACCTGGCCCGCGGCGTAGCGCTGGCCAATGGAGCCGGAAATCTGCTTCAGAGCGTCGGCAGCAGTGGGTTTAATATCGGACTTGCCGGTGTCGAAAAGCACTTTTTCGTCCACGCTGTACACGTTGTACGTGCTGTCGCCGCGCACGTGCACGCCGGGCAGCGTGATTTCCTTAAACTTCACGTCAGCCAATTTGGCTTTGGTCATGTCCCAGGCATTGTCGACCGCGTTGGCCGCACCGGCGGCGACATCGCCCACGGTTTTGCCGTCGCGGGCCATCACCGCCGTGTCCTGGCCGGCTTCGCCGAGCTGGTCTTTGGTTTCCGAATGCTTGGTTTCGCAGCTGGCCAACAAAGCGGTGGCGGCAAGGAGGGAAAGGAATGTTTTGTTCATCAGGGTTAAAAATGAAGGGCGGAAAATGAGTTTGGACCCCGTTACGCAAAAGCAGCGCATTACGTTAATATTTTTTTTATTGGCGGGGCCAATAAGCCCATTCTGGCGCGGCAGGCCGGACAAAGCCGGTTTTAATGGCAAAAGAACCGGCCGGGGTTCGTTAAGTAAAAAATATTTTTTTGCATTTTTGGGGTCAATGCCACCCCCCACGGGAAATCCATGGCGATAGAGTGGTTCGGAATTTGTAAATTTGCCAGACTACCATCCATTATATTATATTTTGGCGATGATGAAACGCTTACCTTTTCTCGCTTTAGTCATTCTGCTGCTGTTGCCGGCACTGGGCTGGGCGCAGGAAAATCGCATTACCGGCCGCGTCGTCGACGCGAAGACCAAGGACCCCGTCCCGTTCGCCTCCATTAGCCTGCGGGAAGAAGGCACGGGCGCCCTCACCAACGAATACGGCTATTTCCAGCTAGCCGGCCTAGAGAAATCCAGCCAGGACTCGCTGATTGTCATGACGCTGGGCTACGAGCGCAGCGCCATTTTCATCAAGCGCGGCAGCACCGAAGACCTCATCGTCGAGCTGAAAAAGCGGGTCATTGAATTGAAAGGCATCACCGTGACCGGCGGCAAGCTCAAGAACCTGGAGCTGGGGTCGAAGTCGAACAGCCCCGGCGAAGGCATGATTCAGGGCCTGCCGGGCAGCCAATACGCCTTCTTCGTGAAAAACGACAAGCAGAAAAAGCTTGGCAACGTGCGCACGGTCTCGTTCTACATCGGCGAAAACGGCTTCCCGCGCGAGCCCTTCCGCGTGCGCATCTACAAGGCCGACGGCAACTACAACGCCCCCAACACCGACCTGCTCACCGAAAACGTCGTCGTTTCGGCCTCACGCGGCGGCGAGTGGTACACCATCGACCTGAGCACGTACAACATTCCCGCGCCCGAAGAAGGCTTTTTTGTGGCCATGGAATGGATTGTGGGCGGCGATAAGTTCTACACCACCAACTTCATGGACAACTACACGCCCTACGGCCAGATTATGCGCCCCACCTTCGAATACAAGGAAAGCCGCACCTGGAGCTACACCATCGGCAAGGGCTGGAACCTGCTCACGCTGGCCAACGACCAGGGCCGCCGCTACAACGCCATGATTAAGGCCGAAGTCGACATGGTTAAATAAATCACTGATTTTGGGTGATTAACCGTGATTTCACTGATTGCAGCTGGCCTTACTGGTTCTAGGCGTTCACCAATCAGCCACGAAAAAGGCCCTGACTTTCTCAAGTCAGGGCCTTTTTTAATCACAGGCCTTCTGCAACGCTGCTTTTCGCTAGCCCCAGTGGGGCGACCCGTCGGTAGTACCGAATTGATGAAGAACTAAAAGCCCCAGCGGGGCGACCCCAAAGCCGGGCTGCTGATGGGTCGCCCCGCCGGGGCTTTCTCGTTCCGTTACCGCGCTTTTCTACCGACGGGTCGCCCCGCTGGGGCTAAAAAAGGGGTTTTTGTGTAAGTCTTAAATCAGCGAAATCACGGTTAATCACCCAAAATCAGTGATTATTGTTTCTTGGCCTGGGCCATAATCCATTCCCGGATGGTTTCCTGGGCTTCGGGCGAGAAGTTGGGCTGGGGCTGGCCGTTGAGAATGGGCCACTTGCTGGGGTCGGGCTGGAAAAGGTGGTTGACGCCGACCAGCTTCTTGGCCGTCACGTCTTTGTTCTTGGCCAATCCTGTCTTCAAGGCGTTCTGGTTGGCATCGGCGTTGATGGTCAGGTCGGAAGTGCCGTTGAGCAAGAGCACGGGGCAGCTCACGGCGCTGAGCTTTTCCACGGGGTTGAAAGCCAGAAAGTAGCGGTAGCGGGCCGAGGTCATTTCGGCGGCGCTCGACTGCGCGGTGCCGTTGTCGATGGCCGCGTTGTTCTGCTTCATCATGTTGGCCACGATGGCCTGCGCCTGGGCATTGTCGCTGGTTTGGCGGATGATTTCGAGCATGGCCAGCTGGCGCTTGGTGGCGGCCTCAATCTGCGGCAGGGCGGTGCCCAGGGTGCGCAGCGTGGTGGCTTGCTGCTGCACCACAATGTCGCGGCCGGGCAAGCCATAGGCGGCCAGCGCCACCACGAAGGCCGGGGGCAGCGGCTGCGCGGCGGCCAGCAGCGCCACGTTGCCGCCTTCGCCGTGGCCCACCAGGCCCAGGTGCGACAAATCGATTTCGGGCCGGGTGCGCAGGAAGTTCAGGCCAGCCTGCGCGTCGCTCACGAGGTCGGCGGTGGTGTTGGCGGGCGTGCCGCCCGACTTGCCCACGCCCCGGTCGTCGAACCGGAGCACGGCCACGCCGCGGCGGGTGAGGTAGTCGGCCAGCAGGCCCAGCGGGGCAAAATCGCCCACGGTGCCGTTGCGGTCCTGCGGGCCCGCGTCGCTGAGCAGCACCACGGCCGGGAACGGGCCCGCGCCGGGCGGAATGGTGAGCATCCCGCTCAGCCGCGCGTTGACGGTGAGGTTGCTAAAGGTGGCTTCTTCTTCGCGGTACGGAGGCGTGAGGCGCACGCTTTTCGCGTTCATGGGCGGCAGGGCGCTGAAATTGAGCACCAGCGGCGCCTTAAAACCGGGCGATTGCCAGGTGCCGGCCAGCTGCTTGCCATCGGCCGACACGCGGCCGACGAAGCGGCTGTTGGCTTCCTCCACAAACAGGCGCACGGTGTCGCCTTTCACGTCCGTTTTCACGGCCATGTGGCTCACCTTCTGGAGGGGCACGTCGAGGGTGCCAAAGTATTCGCCGCCGGTGAGCTTCACAAAGCGAAAGATGTATTCGAGCTGGCCGCCCGGCACTTCGAGCTGGCCCTTCCAAAGGCCGTCGAGGGACGGGGCATCGGCCACGGCCGCCACCACCGGCGCGGGCCGGGTGCCGGCCTGGCCCGAGGTGGCCGCCGCCAGGCAGATGGAACAAGCGCCAAGCAGGCGAAAAAATCGAAGCGTACTGGTTTTCATACTAAAAAATGAGACACCTAAAAGACCGGCTTTGCGCCTAAAATTATCGAGGACGCGTGACGCCAACTGTAAAGTAGCAAAATAAATACCTTGCCAACATTAACCCGCCGCGCAGATGAAATAAAAAAGTTTGGTTTGGATAGTGAACTATTGCCGTGGCCGGGCCCGACACCCCCGCCACGGGGCCGAAACAGCCGTTATTCACTCACAAAAACCCGCTTCACGCGCTCGCTCACGTTGGTCAGTAATTCGTAGGCAATGGTGCCGATGCGGCCGGCCAGCTCGGGCAGCGGCAGCCCTTCGCCAAACACCAGGGCCACGTCGCCGGCCTGGGCCTGGGGCACGGCCGTCACGTCGACCATGCACATGTCCATGCACACCGAGCCCACCAGCGGCGCCGGCTGGCCGTGGACGAGCACCGTGCCCACGCCGTTGCCGAAGCGCCGGTCGTAGCCGTCGGCGTAGCCAATGGCCAGGGTGGCGATGCGGCGCTCGGCCTCGGCGGCGGTGCCGCGCCGGCCGTAGCCCACGGTGAAGCCGGCGGGCAGGGTTTTAATCTGGGAGATGGTGGTGCGCAGCTGGCTCACCGGGCGCAGGGCGGCGGGGCCGGCGGTGTTGCTGGCGTCGACGCCGTAGAGGCCGATGCCGAGGCGCACCATGTCGAGCTGGGCTTCGGGGAAGCGCAGGATGCCGGCCGAGTTCAGGGCGTGCTTGAGGACGGGGTGGCCGAGGGCCGTTTCGAGGGCGGCGGCCATGCGGCGGAAGGTAGCCAGCTGCTGCCGCGTGAAATCGTCGTGGGCGGGCTCGTCGGCGGCGGCGAGGTGGGTCATCATGCTGGCCACGGGCAGGCGGGCGCCGTGCTCGCGCAGCAGCGCGGCCAGGGCGGGCAGGTCGGCTTCGTCGAAGCCGAGGCGGCGCATGCCGGTGTCGAGCTTGAGGTGAATTTTGGGCGCGAGGAGCGGGGAATGAGGACCGGAAAAAGACTCCTCCGCGAGGTGGGGGCCGAAGGCGGCCAGGTATTCGCGCAGCATCTCGAAGGAGTAGATTTCCGGTTCGAGGCGGTAGCGGCGCAGGGTGTCGAAGGCGTCGGGGGCGGCGTTCATCACCATGATGGGCAGGCTGATGCCGGCTTCGCGCAGGGCCACGCCTTCGTCGGCGTAGGCCACGGCGAGGTAGTCGGCGCGCTGAAATTCGAGCAGGCTGGCCACTTCGTAGGAGCCGGCGCCGTAGGCAAAGGCCTTCACCATGACCATGAGCCGGGTGCCGGGGCGCAGCTGGCGGCGGTAGTGCTGGAGGTTGTGACCGAGGGCGTCGAGGTTCACCTCCAGCACGGTGCCGTGCTGCTGGGCCTGCAAGGCGGCCACGATGCGCTCGAAGCCAAAGCGTCGGGCGCCTTTGATGAGAATGGTTTCGTGGGCAAAAACGCTGGGGTCGAGCGCGGTCAGAAACACTTCGGTGGAAGGATAAAACGACGCGGTTTTCACGGCCGAAAACAGGTGCTGGTGCTGGCTGATTTCGGGGCCGATGCCGACCAGCCGCGACACGGGGTGCCCGGCCAGGAGCCGGGCCACGCGGGCGTAGAGCACGTCGTCGGGCAGGCCCGATTCGAGCACGTCGCTGAGGATGAGGGCGCGCGGGCCGGGCCGCGACTGCCGCCCCAACGATTCGAGGGCCAATTGCAGGCCGGCGAGGTCGTTGTTATAGGTGTCGTCGAGCAGGTAGCTGCCGTGGCGGCCCTGCTTCATTTCGAGGCGCATGGCCACGGGGTGCAGGCGGGCCAGGCGCCGCTGAATTTCGGCGGGCTCGACTTCGCGCACCAGCAGCACGGCCAGGCAGTGCAGCAGGTTTTCGCGGGTGGGCGCGTCGGGCAGCACGGCCGTGAAGGTGGCGGTGCCGCGGTAGCGCGCCTCGATGGTGGCCGCCGCGTTGGGGGCCGCGCTGTGGACGAGGAACTGAACAGCGGCCTCCGGGTGGTGGGCGCTGGTCCAGCCCACGGCGGGCAGGCCCAGCTCGGCCACGGCGGCGCGCACGGCGGGCTGGTCGCAGCAATAAAACAGCCGCTCGAAGCCCGGCGCCTGAAACAGGCGCAGCTTCTCGCGCAGCTTTTCGTTGGCCGAGGCAAAGCCGGCGTCGTGGGCAGTGCCGAGGTTGGTGAAAATGCCCTCGGTGGGCCGGATGATGGCCGCCAGCCGGGCCATCTCCCCCACTTCCGAAATGCCGGCTTCGAAAATGCCCAGCGTGTGCCGCTCGGGGCTCAGCTCCCACACGCTCAGCGGCACGCCCACCTGCGAATTGTAGGAGCGCGGCGAGCGGCAGATGGCCTCGTCGGGGCTCAGCAGCTGGGCCAGCCACTCCTTCACGATGGTTTTGCCGTTGGAGCCGGTGATGCCGATAACCGGGCCGGCAAACCCGGCGCGGTGGGCGGCGGCCAGGGCTTGCAGCGCCGCCAAAGGGCTGGCGACCCCGACGATGCCCGCCTCGGGAAAAGCCGCGATGGTGCCGGGCAGCGGCGCGTTTTCTTCGATGATGAACAGGCGCACGCCCTGGGCGTAGAGCTCGGGCAGGTAGCGGTGGCCGTCGTGGCTGGGGCCGCGCAGGGCCACAAATACCGCCCCGGCGGGCAGGCCCACCCGGCGGCTGTCGAGCAGCAGGTGGCGCACTTCGGCCGTGGCGTCGGCGGGGGCTTGCAGCAGGCGCCCGGCCAGCAGCGCCGGCAAGGCCAGAAAACGGGGGAAGGGCATGATGGCGCAAAGGTCCGGCAAAAAAGCGGCCTGGGCGGCGCGGCTTTCCGGCTCTTTCGAAGTCGATTGCTCATCACTGCTTGCTCTTTCGGAGTTGCACTCCGAAAGCCCACCTGGAGGAGTTCTCAGACTCGTGTACACGGTGCGGCCGGTGAAACCTCACCCCCGACCCCTCTCCCGTGGAGAGGGGAGCCAGACGACCTGTTCGCCATCCTGAGAACCGCTGTAGATGAAACTTGCAGTTCCCAATCGTCGAAACGAAACGGCCAAACAAGCAAAGAATAATCAGCCAATACCTCCATTTTCAGCGCATAATCTCAAAATTTATCCACTAAAGCATTTAGTTTGTCCAATATTTTGTAAATCGAATTTACTTTTTCTCACCTTACCTTTTTTACCTATGAGACTTTCCAGAATACTCAGCCTTGGCTTGCGGTGGGTGCCGGCGGCCCTGGCCCTGGGCGCGTGCAGCCCCAAGGCCACGGCGGTGATGACCGCCCCCACTGCGGCAACCCCGCCCGCGCCGCCGGCAACGCCCGCGCCGGCGGGGCCGGCTTTTCAGATTCCGGTGGAGTACTACACCTTGCCCAACGGGCTGCGGGTGGTGCTCTCGCCCGACCACACGGCGCCCACGGCCACGGTGGCGGCGTATTACGCGGTGGGCTTCCGCACCGAGCCGCGCAACCGCACGGGCTTCGCGCACTTGTTTGAGCACCTGATGTTTCAGGGCTCGCAGAACCTGGGCAAGGCCGAGTTTATTCAGCTGATTCAGAAGAACGGCGGGGCGCTGAACGGCTCGACGCGGTTCGATTTTACGAACTATTACGAAGTGGTGCCTTCGAACAAGCTGGAGACCATCATGTGGGCCGAGGCCGACCGGATGCGCGGCCTGGCCATCAACCAAAGCAACCTGGTGAACCAGCAAGGGGTGGTGAAAAGCGAGGTGCGCGTGAACGTGCTCAACCAGCCCTACGGCAGCTTTCCGTGGATTGACATGCCCATGAAGGCCAACAAAAACTGGCGCAATGCCCACAATTTCTACGGCGACCTCACCGACCTCGACGCCGCCAACCTGGCCGACGCCAAGAGCTTTTTCAAAACCTATTACGCCCCCAACAACGCGGTGCTCGCCGTGGTAGGCGATTTTGAGCCCGCCGAGGCCAAGGCCTGGGTGCAGAAGTATTATGCCGGCATTCCCAGCGCGCCGCAGCCGCCCAAGCCCGACCTCACCGAGCCGCGCCAGGAGCAGGAGCAGCGCTTTGCGCAGGACGACAAGCTGGCCACCAAGCCGGCGCTGGCTTTCGCCTACCACATGCCCGAGCGCAACACCCCGGAATACTACGCGCTGGTGATGCTCGACCAGATTTTGCTGCAAGGCAACGACAGCCGGCTTTACCAGGCCCTGGTGCAGAAGCGCGGCTACTCCGACGCCGTGACCGGCGGCATCAACGCGGACCTGGGCAATCAGTTCAACTACAACGGCCCGATGCTGTGGATGGGCAGCCTCGTGTACGACCCCACCGTGCAGGCCGATTCGGTGGTGCGCGTGCTCGACCAGGAGATTAACCACCTGGCCAGCAAGGGCATCGACCAGGCCACGCTGGACTTGGCGATGGTGAAAATCCGCTCCGCTTTTTACGACCAGGTGAGCGGGTCGGACAACTTTGGGCGGGCCGATTTGCTGGCCGCCTTCGCCTTGTTCGACAACGACCCGGCGCGCATCAACCGCCTCGAAAGCGAGTTTCGCAAAGTCACGCCGGAGCTCATGCAGAAGACCATCCGCGAATACCTGCGGCCCGGCAACCGCACCATTCTCACCGTCAACCCGCTGGCCAAAGGCTAGCCTTCCCTCCTATCGCCATGAACAAGCTACTTACCGGGCTGCTCAGCGCCGCCCTCGTTGCCACGGCCATTGTGGATGGGCAGGCCCAAAAAACGCCCCTGAAACCGACGGGTAAGCCCGCCGCCCCGGCCGCCACCCGGTCGGCCGGCATTGCCAAGGCCGTGGCCGCCGCCAACGCCCCGGCCGCTGCCAGGCAAACCCCGCCCCCCGGCAGCGCCCCGCGCGATTTTGCCCTGCCCGCCAAGGAAGAATTTACCCTCGCCAACGGCCTGCGGGCGCGCCTGGTGCCCTACGGCCAGGTGCCCAAGGTGACGATGATGGTGGCCATTCAGGCCGGCAACGTGCACGAAGCCGCCAACGAAGTGGCCGTGGCCGACCTGCTGGCCAAGCTGTTGCAGGAAGGCACCGCCGCCCTGCCCGCCACCCAGCTGGCCGAAAAAATAGCCCGCATGGGCGGCTCGCTCAGCATTTCGGCGGGGCTCGACCAAACCACCCTCTGGGCGTCGTGCCTGAGCGAGTACGCGCCGGAGCTGGCCGCGCTGCTGGCCGACGTGGTGCAGCACCCGGCCCTGCCCGCCTCGGAGCTGGCCCGCCTCAAAACCGACCTGAAACGCCAGATGGCCCTGGCCCGCGCCCAGCCCGGCGTGCAGGCCCGCCAGAAATATTCGGCCGCCATCTACGGGAGCCACCCGTATGGCCGTCCCCTGCCGACGGATGCCCAGCTCGACGGGCTGACGTTGGAGCAGGTGCGCAACTTCTACAAAACGCAGTACGGCGCCCAGCGCACCAGCGTGTACGTGGCCGGGCGGTTTGACGCGCCGGCCCTGCGCGAGGCCATTTCCAGTGCGTGGAAGGACTTTCCGCAGGGACCGGCGCCGCGCATCGACATCGCCAAGCCGCTGACCAAGGGCGACGTGCTGACCCTGGACCGGCCCAGCGCGCCGCAATCGACCATCGTGGTGGGCCTGCCGGTTATCGACCCCACCAACCCCGATTACATGCGCCTGCGGGTGACGAATTCGCTGCTCGGCGGCTCGTTTGGCTCGCGCATCACCCGCAACATTCGGGAAGACAAGGGCTACACGTATTCGCCCTACAGCTACGTGGAGACCCACTACCGCACCGGCAACTGGAGCGAAAACGCCGACGTGACTACTGCCGACACCTATAATTCGCTGCACGAAATCATGAGCGAAATCGAGCGCCTGCAAAAGACGCCGCCCACGGCCGAGGAGCTCAAAGGCATTCAGAATTTCGAGGGCGGCATGTTTGTGCTGCGCAACTCCAACCCCGGCGGCATCATCAACCAGCTCAACACCCTCGACCTGCACGGGCTGCCCGAAACCTACCTCACCGAGCAGGTCAAGCACATCAACGCCGTGACGCCCGAGGAGGTGAGCGAAACCGCCCGTAAATACGTGCGCCCCGAAGCCATGACCATCGTGGTGGTGGGCGACAAAAAAGCCGTCGACCCGCAGCTGAAGAAGTTTCAGGAAACGCGCAAAAAGTCCATGTAGCAACGGCCGCACCGGGCCGTGGGTGGGCGCCAAGAGGGCCTATTTCCGGTCCTGGCGCGGGGCAAATGCAGGGTGCGGGGCCGCGCCTACCTTTGTTGTTGGCCGGCCCCTTATTCCCCGCATGAGATTTCATCAAGTTCTTTTCGGCCTGAGCGTGGCCGCGCTCCTGGGCGGCTGCGCCCGCCGGCCCACCAAGCTGGAGATTTACGACGTCGTCATCAACCACGTCACCGTGGTGGACGTGGCGACCGGGCAGCTCGCGCCCAACCGGGTGGTGGCCATTTCGCGGGGCAAGATTGTGAAAGTGGCGCCGGCCGATAAGGACAGCTACGCCGCCAAGCAGTACGTCAACGGCAACGGACGCTACCTCATTCCCGGCCTCTGGGACATGCACGTGCACTTTCGGGGCGGCGACAGCCTGGTGGCGGCCAACAAAAAGACCCTGACGCTTTTTCTGGCCCACGGCATCACCACGGTGCGCGACGCCGGCGGCGACCTCACGCCCAGCGTGCTCCAGTGGCGGCGCGAGATGGACGCCGGCCTGTTTCCGGGCCCGCGCATCTTCACGTCGGGCCCCAAGATTGACGGCCCCGGCGCCTACTGGCCCGGCTCGCTGGAAGTGGAAACGCCCGCCCAAATCAGCAAGGCGCTCGACTCGTTGCAGCGGCTGAAAGTGGATTATGTAAAGATTTACGACAGCAAGATTTCGCGGGCCGCCTACCTGAACACCATCGCCCAGGCCCAGCGGCGCGGCCTGAAAACCACCGGCCACATGCCCTATTCCGTGACGTTGGGCGAGGCGATAAAGAAGGGCCTCGACGCCACCGAGCACCTCTATTACGTGTTTAAGGCCTGCTCCGGCAAAGAAGACAGCCTCACGACTTTGGTGCGCAACAGCCTGGCCACCAGCAAGCCGCTGGGCCTGTTTGCCCTGCTGCCGGCCGTGTACGACACGTATAGCCCGGCCGCCGCCGCGCGCACCTTCGCGCTCATGGCCAGGCACCACACGGCCGTGGTGCCCACGCTCTGCATCCAGAAAACCCTGGCCGAGCTGCCCGAAAACGACCATACGCAAGACACCCTGCGGGCTTACATCGACCCCAGGATTCAGGCCACCTACGCCCGGCGGCTGGCCAGCGCCCGCCAGCAGTCGCCCACCGACCGGGCTTTCGGCCAGAAGCTGAATGCCAAATTCACCAGCCTCGTGCCGCAGATGCAGGCAGCGGGCGTGGCCGTGCTGGCCGGCTCCGACAGCGGCGCCTTCAACTCCTTTGTTTACCCCGGCGCCTCGCTGCAAGAGGAAGTGCTGCTGCTGGTGCAGGCCGGCCTCACGCCGCTGCAAGCCCTTCAGGCCGCCACCATCAACGGGGCCAGGTTCATGGGCGTAGCCGACCGCACGGCCGCCATCGCGCCGGGCCAGGACGCAGATTTGGTGCTGCTGACCGCCAACCCGCTGGAAGACATTGCCAACATCCGGAAGATTGACGCCGTGGTTTCGCGGGGCAAAGCCTACCCGGCCCCCGCGCTGGCCAACATGTTGCGGGCGGTGCGGAACCGGTGAGGCGACTGAGCAATCTCACCGTTTGGCCGAACCGAAATACTGCTCATTATCAGTATATTTATCCCTTCACCCTTCCTCTTGTTATGAAACCCGCTCCCTCTTTCCTTCTTGGCCTGGCGCTCATGGGCCTCGGCTTGTCTGCTCCGGCGCAAACCGCGCCCAAGCCCAAAACCCAGCCCGCGAAATCGGTGCCGCGCACCAAAGGTGCAGCCGCTCAAAAGCGCACGGCGTATGGCCCTCCTTTCATTAAGGACACCGCCGCCTTTCTGCGCTCTGGCCGCCCGGCTGACGGGATACAAAACCGCATCCTGCCGAAAAACTAAGGCTGGTGACCGGCGGACGCTGGCGCAGGCTGACCAACAGCTTCAATTCCTAAACAGCTTCCCAGAGAAGCTTTGCCCCCACTAATTCCCCGGCCCTAAAACCCTATCCCCACCCGCAGGCCCGTGCCCAGCCGCTGGCCGCTTTGCAGGGCGGTGTAAAAATCAACCCGCAGCACTTTGACGATGTGCTCGACGCCCGCGCCCAGCTCCACGTAATGGCCGGCCTGCTTGGTGGTGAGGTAGTTGAGCGAAACGACTTCCTGCCATTTCAGCTTGCGAAAGAGCGGGACTTTGTTGAAGACAAAGCCGTTGAAATGGTGGTCGTAGTGGGCTTCGAGGTAGGTGTTGTTGGTGCTGAAGCGGTAGTAGTCGAGCAGCTGAAAGGTGCTGAAGCTGCCGGCCAGAATGGTCTGGTTGCCGGAAAAATGGCGGTAGTCCGCAAACGTCAGCCCTTCCTGCTTGCCCACGAAGCCGCCCACGTTCACGCGGAAGCTGCTGGTGCCCAGCAGGCCCAGCGGCACGTTGTCGCGCACGCCGGCTTGCAGCAGCAGGTAGCGCACGTCGGCCCCCAGCGCGTGCGGAATGGCCAGCCGGCCCTGCACGTTGAAAGTCGGCCATTTCGAGCCCAGGTTAAACTTGCCATCGGGCCGGCTGATGTAGCGCTGGCCGGGCCTGAAATCGGCCGACAACCCCACGCTGAGCACCCGGCTACGGCCAAACCCGGCGTCGGGCAGCTCGTCGCTCACGGGCCGGTTGGGGGTGAAGGCGCGGCCGGGCACGTCGTGCAGCAGGCGGTCGGTGGTGTTGTGCAGCTCGTGGCGGTCGAAGTAGCCGGCGGTGGCGCGCAGGGTCAGGCCGTTGAGGGGTTCGGAAAAGTAGCTGATTTCGGCCCCATCGCGGCGGTAAAGCTTGGCGTAGTTGCGGTTGTCCAGCAGCGTATATACCGTGTTGATGGCCGGCGTGAGCTGCGAGTTGCGGTCGAAATTCTCGATGGTGCGGCCCGCCACCAGGCCAATCTGCTGGCGCTTGGCCGGGTGCAGCTGCCAGGTGGCTTCCAGGCTGGGGTTCAGCTGCGTGCTGCTGAACCCGTAGCGCAGCACCGGCGTGATGGTGAAAAACCGGCGGTCGTCGGTACGCTGGCTGAAGGTGGCCTGGGCGTTGAGCACGATTCCCTCCACGGTGTTGTACTGAAAAATCTGCGCCACCGGCAGCACCGACGCCGACCGCTTGCGGAAGGTATTGACGCGCGTGTAGCCGCCCAGCACCAGGTTGATGGGCTCGAATTCGTTGCGCTTCCGGTCCATCGAATCCTGGTAGGGGCGCGAGCGCCGGATGACTTCGGTGCTGTCCTTGACGTGGTAATCCTTCTTCTCCTCGTCGGTGAGCGGCACCGGGCGCACGGCGTCCCAGTAGGCCGAGTCGCGCTCGTTGGCCCCTTTTTCGACCAGCTGCACCTCGCCGCGCGGCATCCGGGCCAGCGGGTCGTTGCGGAGCGAGTCGCGCTGGGCGCGCTTCACCTGCTTGCGCACCTGGGCGTTGAGGCCGCGCAGGTCGGGCTTGCGCTTGCGGATTTGGGCGGCAGTTTCCTGGCCCAAAGGCGCGGCGGCCGGGCCCTCGGCCACCGCTGGCGGCGCGGTTTTGGCCACCGGTGGCGTGGGGTAAGTGGGCACCACGCTGGCGTAGTTCGACAGCACGGCCGTGATGTAAAACGAGCCCTTGAACCCCAGCCCCGACAGGTTGGCCCGCGCCTGCTGCGACTGAATGAGCCAGACGTTGGGGTTGCCCGGCGCGGGCGCGTACTGCTGGGCCAGGTGCAGGTCGTCGACGTAGTCAATCTGGGCGTCTTTGTCGAGGCTAAAATCGACCGAATGAATGCGCCAGGAACCGTCGACGATGTAGATGAAGCCCGAAAAAACCGGGTCCGTGCGGCGGCGCGGCACCACCCTGATTTTGTGCACCAGCACGCCGTCCTGGGTGCTGCTGCCCACCAGCTCGTATTTGTAGAAGAAAAAAGCATTGGCCGCGATGGGCGACACGAAGCCGCGCTCCGAAAAAGCGGGTTTCACCAGGTTTTCGTAAAAGCTCAGGTCGCGCCCGGCGCTGGCCCTATTAAAGCTCAGGCCCCGCGAATCGCCGCTCACCCGGCTCGAAATCATGTGTTCCTTGATGATGTTCGGCTGGGTGAAGCTGAAATCGGACACGCTTTCCGACAGGTAAAAAATGCCCTTTTTGATGTCGGGGCCGAGCTTGAACAAGCCCATGATTTTGGCCGGCGTGTCGTTGATGCGCCCCAGGGCTTTGATGTAGATGCGGGCGCGGTAGGCCGCCACCTCGCGCTTGTGGTAGGCGCGCCACTGCTGCGCCTGCTGAATGATGGCGTAGGCCGGGTCGCGGTCCGACGACTTCACCACCACTTCGCCCAGGTTGTAAGCCTCGGGCTGAAGCGTGACGTTGACCGTCAGCAGCGAGTCGCCGCCCGGCACCCGCACCGGCGCGGTCTGCGGCCGGTACCCCACGTACTGAAACACCAGCTCGTACTGCCCGGCCGGCAGCCGCAGTTGAAACTGGCCCTGCTCGTTGGCGCCCGTATTGGTGGCCGCGCCGCGCACCGCCACGTTCGCAAAAGCCAGGCCCGCCTTGTCGGCCCCGCTCACCTTGCCCCTGATGACGCCGGCGTGGCCGAGCGCGGGCAACAAGCTCAGCAGTAAAATAATAAAGGACAGGCGCGAGGTGATGAGCGGCATAAAACAGCAGAAGGCAGACAAAGGCCAGCCCAAGTTACGGCCCACCTTTAACTGATGCCGCACGCCGCCGAATAGTTGCCCGCTGCCCCGGCGCCCCGCCAGCGGTTTAGGCCCAAAAAAAGCAGCCCTTTTGGGGCCGCTTTTTTCATTGAGAATACTTGTGTGCGGGGATAATCTGTCGGGCTGATGGTTGTCATGCTGACGCAGGAAGCATCCTATCACGCCTCAACGAGTTGTTTAGCAGGGATAAGATGCTTCCTTCGTCAGCATGACACAGCCTAATTAAACAGCTTAGTCGGGTCGGCGGCGAAGTTCTTGGCAATGGCTTTCACCGTAGCGGCATCCAGCGGCTCGTCAAATGCTTCGGCGCCGGCCGTGGCCGAGGCCACGGTGGTCAGCGTCTGCACATTAACCGGGGTTGCGCCTTGCATGACGTTGTTTTCGGCCGGGAATTTGGCCGCATCGGCGCCTGCCAGGTAAGGGCCCACCATGGCGGGCGTGCCGCTCACGCCGTTGTTAGGCAAGCTGGGCGTGCCCGTGGTTTCCTCGGGCGTAATCCAGCTTTTGGGCGCGTCGAGCCCAGCGGGCACGCCCTGAATGCCGCCGCGCCGCAGCGAGCGGATGCGCGAAGAGTGCCGCGCCTCCACCGAGTGAATGTTGAGGGCCGCCTCCAGAATGTCTTTCTGGCTGATGAGGTTGGCCGCGCCGCCTTTGTAAGCCCGCACGCCGGTATCGACAAACTGCTGGCCCACTTTCAGAAAGTCGACCGTGCTGCTGAACAAGCCGGTCGTGGGGTCGGCCGTGCCGCCCAGCGTGGGGAATACGGCCGGCCGTTTTTTGTTCTGCGACGCCGTGTAGTCGAACGCGGCCCGCGTGGGGTCGGCGATGGCCTGGTCCTTCAACACCCCACGCAAGGTGCTGATATGCAGCTTCTCATCGTTCAGAATGATGGCGATGGCGCCCTTCTGCTCGTCGTTGAGAATGTTGGATTTCAGCGCCGTGTCGTAGTAATAAAACTCCAGGTATTCCAGCTGCAACGCCAGGTTCAGCGTGGCCACGATGAGCGGGTCGAGCGTGGTAGTCTGCCCGTAGGCCTTGTTGAACAGGGCGGGCAGCGCAAGCGGCAGGGCCGCCGCCGTTACCTTTTTGCCGAAGCCCACAAAGTTGCGGAACGCGGCGCGGCGCGAGTCGAACCGGTCGTACACCTCGGGGTCGACCTTGGCGATGTCGTCGATGATTTGAAATAAGTCCATAGTGAAGCTGATTTAGAAGAAGATGGAATGACGTGCCGGCTGGCCTTAGGCGAAGCTGTTGGCGCTGAGTTTGGAGCCGGCGGCCAGGAATTTATTGGCCGTTTCGAGCACCACCGGCGGGCGCTTCGATTTTTCCAGGCCGGTGGCCATCGTGTCCACCACGTCGCTGGCCACGAACGTGTTGGTCGTTATCAGCTCCCGGATGACGGCCGCGTGCCGGGCCTCAACCGACACAATTTTGCCGGCCAGTGTGAGGTAATTCACGTCGGTGATGAAGCGGCCGGCGCCATTGTAAGCGGCCACGCCCAAATCCTCAAACGCCATGGCCGCGTTCAGCACGCCCATTTTGGCCGCGCCCGCCGCCGTGGTCCGCTGCGAAAAGTCAATGCCGCTAAAGTCAGGCGTCAGCCCCTTGATGGCCGCGCCACCCAACGCCTGCTTGAAAAACGCGGCGTGGATGGCCTCGTGGTCTTTCAAATCGGAGAAGACGGCCTTTTCGGCGGCCGTGGCCCCGGCGAAATACGCCCCGCCCACCACCTGCGCGTAGAACGCGGCTTCGAGCTGCTCCAAGGCGTAGGCGTAGTTTAGCACGCCAATGTCGCCCGCGCCCACGTCGGTAATGCTGTTGTCGTTGTTATTGTTGGAGTCGCTGTCTTTCGAGCAGCCGGCGAGCCAGAGGCCGCCCACTGCCAGGCCAGCGCCCGTGTAGCGCAAAAACGAGCGCCGCGCCACAGCGCTTGCGAAACCGTGGCCCGGCGCATCAGCCGGGGCCACCGGAGGTTGGTGGAAATTGTGCATAAATGTGAAAAGGTTAATTTTGGGAAGAATCTTTCTCTCTACGCCCATATTTTTTAGTCGCTTTACCCAAACGCATAAATTGAGTATAAATACGGAATGATTTACGTAGAAAGCCGTGGTTGTACACTCGAAATACTGACTCAAAACCGCTAAGGTTCAGCTTATATTTTTTTATAACTAAAAAATATAATATATTGTTTTAATAATAACATGATTTTCGCTAAAAAACCCTTTTTTAGCTCCAGCGGGGCGGCCCGTCGGTAGAAAAGCGCCGTGCTTGAATAGTAAAGCCCCGCCGGAGCTCGTAGTGGTCCATCCATTCGTTCCTGCCAACGGGTTGCCCCGCGGGGGCTAGTAAACAGCAGCTTTGCGGAAGGCCTGAACAAACTGTTGCCGACCGCGGCAGGGTGCGGGCCAAAACCACGCGAACCGCTTAACCCAGGTCGCAGATTACTTTGCGCGGCTTGAGTTACTTGCCGCTACGCCCCAGCCCGAGCAACGAAATGCCCGGCGTGCTGGTTGGTGTTACTTGCCTCCTGAAACCCGATTTCCGTCCCATGTTCAAAAGCCCCGACAAAACGCCCAAGCAGTACACCCCCGGCGAGGCCCTGCAAAAAATAGCGGCCTTTTGTGCCTACCAGGAGCGCACCCAAAAAGAAGTCGCCCAAAAGCTGCGTTCCTACGGCCTGGACGAGGACGAGGCCGGCGAAATCATCATCCGCCTGGGCCGCGAAAAGCTGCTCGACGAGGAGCGGTTTGCCCAGGCGTTCGTGCGCGGCCACTACCGCCAGAAAAAGTGGGGCCGCCGCCGCATCGTGCAGGACCTCAAGCAAAAAGGCATCAGCGAATACTGCATCAAATCGGGCCTCAAGGAGATTGACGGCGAAGAATATTACCAGAACCTGGTCGAAATCACGGAGAAAAAAGACCGCCAGGAAAAGGAGAAAAACCCGCGCGTGCGCCGCATGAAAATCGCGCAGTACCTGACCGGCAAAGGCTACGAGCAGGACCTGATAAAAATCGCGCTCGACGAGCTGGGCCAGGTAGCGGAGGACGACGAATAGTAGTCACCACCCGAAACGTCATGCTCATCTGGCGTCCGCGGAGCCGAAGCATCTCGCGTGTGGTAGCAATCCAATCGATTGGGTCACTATTGCACGCGTCATGCTTCGGCTCCGCAGACGCCAGATGAGCATGACGTGCTTTTTTCATTGGTTACTGCTTCGGCCCGGCTTTCGGCATCGTCAGCTGCTGGGCCAGCACCACGCGGCGGCCGGTGAGGGTGCGCAGCATGGGCGCCAGAATCTGCTCGGCGTTGCGCTGGGTTTCGGCCAGGATGCCGGATTGCAGCGCCGCGTTGCGCACCTGGATTTCGGCGTATTTGTAGCCTTGGTCCACAAGGTCGGCATCCTGAAAAAAGCCGTTTTCGGTGCTGAACACGCGACTTTGGTCGTGCTTCACCTGGAACGAGCACAGCTCGGGCGCGGGCAGAAACACGCGCACCACGGTGTCGCCTTCGAACACGACGTCCTGCGGGCGGATTTTGCGCAAATCGAGGCAGCCCACGGCCTCGCCGCCCACCACGAGGGCCACTTTGGCGTCGGGCAGCAGCGGGTAGCGGCTGGCCCGGCGGTACTCCACCACGTCTTTGAAGCGGTAGCGCACCAGCTCCAGCTTGCCGAGGGCTTCGACCTGGCTCAGCACGGTGTTGTGGGTGACGGTGACGCTGGGCCCGGCCGTGAGCGGGCTGAGGCCGGCGAGCGTGGGGCCGATTTTGCGCCACAAAAACCAGCCCAACGCCACCAAAAACAACAACGGCAACAGGCGGCGAACGAGGCGGATTAAATTCATATCCGGCAAAGTACGGGCGCCGGGCCGCCGCGTTGGCCCCGGCCACGGCCTAGCTTTGCGGCCAATGCGCGTTTCTCCCTTTTTCGATACGCTGGGCCGGCGCTGGTGGCCGCGCCACCCGGCGCTGCTGGCGGGGCTGTGGGTGCTGGCGCAGCTGGTGTTCGTGCGCAAGTTTCACGGGCCGCACTTTGCCAACGACAGCGCCCGCTACTTGCTTTATGCCGCCGGCATTGCCGAACGGGGCTACTTCGAGCGCGGCCACAACCTGCGCTACGTGCTCTACCCGCTGTTTCAGAGTCTCTGGCTGGGGCTGGGCCTGGGCTGGTGGGGCATCGTGGCGGGGCAAATGGCCGTGTCGGCGCTGGCCACGCGGGCCGTTTATCGGGGCACGCGGCGCCTGGCCGGGGGCCGGCGCGGCGCGGCGGCGCTGGCCACGCTGCTTTTCATTGCCTGGCCCGACATCCAGCAGTTTAACGTTTTTCTGCTCACCGAGTCCTTGTTTATCAGCCTGGTAGCCTTGTCGTTCGGGGCCTTCACCCGCGTGCGCGGCGGGCGGGCGGCCGACTGGGCCGGGCTGATTATCGTTTTGACGCTTACGGCCCTGGCCCGGCCCAACGGCTTCCTGGTGGGGCTGGCGGCCGGGCTGGCGGGCCTCGATGCGCTGCGCCGCCGCCCCAACCGCCGGCCGTGGCGGGCGGCGCTGCTGGCGCTGGCGCTGCTCTCGCCGCTGCTGTGGCGGGCGCTCAACCACCAGCTCGCCACCTATTATCTGATGGATACTTACCAGCGCGGCGAGCTGATTTTCCGCTACCAGCTCTGGGCCGTGCACCAGGCCCAGCCCTTGCAGCTGCCGCCGCCCGGCACCGGGCCGGCGGCGCGGGTGCTGTATTTCGCGGCCCACAACCCCTTCTATTTGGGCCGTCTGATGCTGGGCAAGCTGTTCGTTTTCGTGAGTTACCTCAAGCCGCACTACTCGCTGGCGCACCGCGTGGCGGGCGTGCTGGTGCTGTGGCCGGCCTACTGGCTGGCCGCGCGGGCGGCCCGGCGACGGGACACCTGGCGCCCGGCGCGGGTATTTCTGGCCGCCATTTTCCTGTTGCAAACGGCCATCATCACGCTCACCGTGGATGACTGGGACGTGCGGTTTCTGGCGCCGGTGCTGCCGGCGGTGTTCATCCTGGCGGCGCTGGAGTTGCAGTGGTTTCGGCGCAGCCACCAACTGAATGGGACGTGACTAACCGCCCCGGCGTTAAGCCCCAGCGGGGCGGCCCGTCGGCAGCATATGGCGGCGAGCGAACGGCAAAGCTCCGTAGGAGCGACCCTCCTCTTTACAGGGCCGATTTTGGGTCGCCCCGCTGGGGATGATAGACAGCGCAATTGCGGGGAGCCTGCCGGGGTAGAAGCGTAACGGTTGGAAACCCATCGTTTAATGGGTGAAGCAGCGCAATCTGAACAACAGTACAGCCGCCGCAACGCAGCGAAACGCAGGCCGCGACCCGAAATACCCCCTTTTCTACAACCCGTTGCTGCCAAACCTGGCCTCCCAGCCGGCCCATGCCTGCAAGCCGCCGGTGTGAATAGCCACCACGGTACTACCGCGCCGAAAATAGCCCCGGCCAATCAAATCCAGCACGCCAAAGAGCAGCTTGCCGGTATAAATCGGGTCGAGCAATACCCCGTGGCGCGCCCGAAATTGCTGGATAAACGCCAGCAGCCCGGCCGAATATTTGGCGTAGCCGCCGAAGTGGTACTCCGTGTGCAGGGCATAGTTGTGAGCCAGTTGGCCCAGCGCCGGCTCGGTCAGCGCGTCGATTTCGGCGCGCAGGAAATCGCCGTTTTTCAGCGCGGCCACGCCCACGGCGAGGTGCTGGCCCGCCAGGCCGGTAAGCAGCCCCGCCAGCGTGCCGCCCGTGCCCACGGCCACGGCCAGCGCATCAAATTTTGTGTGCTGCTGAATGTCGGCCACCAGCTCGGCGCAGCCGGGCAGCGCCAGGGCATTGGTACCGCCCTCGGGCAGCACGTAGGCCGGGCCGAAGCGGGCCAATTGCCCGGCGATGAACTCCGGCTCGGCGCGGTGGCGGTAGGCGGCGCGGTCAAGGTAGTGCAGCACCATGCCATCGGCCGCGGCCTGGGTCAGCGTGGGGTTGGGGGCGGCGCCGGCTGGCGCATCGCCCCGAATCAGGCCAATCGTTTGGAAGCCAAAAAGCCGGCCGGCCGTGGCCACGGCGGCAACATGGTTGGAATATGCCCCGCCAAACGTCAGCAGCGTGTGGTGGCCCTGCTGCCGGGCGGCGGCCAGGTTGTATTTGAGCTTGCGCGCCTTGTTGCCGGGCAGGTCGGGGTTGGCCAGGTCGTCGCGCCACAGCAGCAGGCGCACGCCCTGAGCCGCCGCCACCGGCTCATCCAGCTCTTGGAGCAACGGGGCAGTTTCGGGCATGGCAGGGGCTGAATTGACGGCGATGAGTTGCGCGATTCCTAAAGAACGTCGTGTAGAAGAACGTCATGTCGAGCTTGTCGAGACATCTTGCGTGCGGCAGTAATCCAATCGGCTGTCATGCTGAGGGAAGCGAGCATCTAATCACGCCGCCAAGATTCGTGCGAACGTGATAAAATGCTTCCTTCGTCAGACTAACAAACGATTGGATTACTGCCGCACGCGAGATGCTGCGCTGCGCGCTGCATGACGGCCTTGTTTTGGTGTTGGCCGGGCTACCCCAGCACCGACGCCGGCTCAACCACCTCGTCCTCAAGCGGCTTGCGGCGCGCCACGTACACTCCCGCGCCCACCAGCAGCAGCAGCAGGGCAATGCTGGAGGCCAGCGATATGCCGTTGCCCACGGCGTAGGCTTTGGGCACAAACCTGAAGTCGATGGTGTGCGCGCCGGCCGGCACTTGCAGCGCCCGCAGCACGTAATCGGCCCGAATGTACGGGGCCGGCTTGCCGTCGATAAACGCCTGCCAGCCGTCGGCGTAATAGATTTCGGAGAATACTACCAAGCCGGGCTGGGTCGCGTTGCAGCGGTATTTCAGCTCGTCGGGGCTGTAGTTGGTGAGGGCGATGGTGGAGCCGGCGATGTCGTAGGTCGCGGCTTTTTGCTGCGGAAACTTGCTGGCATCGACCACGGCCACGGTGGCCGGGCTGAGGGTGTTGAGGGCCGCCATTTCCTCGTCGGGGCTCCGCACGGTTTTCACCTCGCTCACAAACCAGGCGTTGCCCAGGGCGCCGGGGTTGCGCTGCACGGGCTGCCTGGCATCGCCGGTGATGAGGTAGCGGGTGTTCAGCATGTTGAGCACCTGCTGGTTATTGTTCGAAATCTGGCGCTCGATGAGGTCCTGGTAGCGGCGCAGCTTGGCGCCGTGGTAGCCGCCGATGCTCTTATGGAAGTACGAGGTCTGGGCTTCGTTGAACGGATTTTGCATGTTGAGCACGCGGTAGCTCAGGTCTTTATCCTGCAAAATCAGCTGGTCGGCCGGGGTGGGCTGAAATTCTTCGGCGATGGTTTCGCGCTGGAATTTATTTTCGCCGAGGTAGCGCTTGTCCACGCCCCACAAATCGACCAGCACCAGCAGCACCATAATGGCCGCCGTCGGCAGCCCCGCCAGCCGGCCCTTGAGGTGGAAATACAGGGCCCCCAGCGCCGCGCCGATAAACAGCAGCCCGCGCCACACGTCGTTGCGCAGCAAATCGGCGCGGTCGGCCCGCAGCGCGCCCAGCAACTGCGGCGTGAAGCCTTGCTTGGTCAAATCGTTATCAATCGGGGCCGAAAAATCGAAGCTGAAGCTGGCCAGCCACGCCAGCACGCAGATGCCGGCCGCGATGGCGCCGGCGTAAAGCACTCTTTGAATGAGGAATTGGCTGCCGCTTCCTTTTTGCTCCCCGGCATTCTTCGTTCCCAATTCTTCATTCCTCTTCGCTCCCAGCACGCGGCTCAGGGCCAGGGCGCCCAGGATGGGCATGGCCAACTGCGCGATGACCAGCGCCATGCTCACCGCCCGGAACTTGTTGTAGCCCGGCAGCAGGTCGAAAACCAGGTAGTTAAACGTTTCGAAGTTTTTGCCCCAGGCCAGCAGAATCGACAAAACCGTGCCCGCCAGCAACCAGTAGCGGGTGCGCTTTTCGACCACAAATAGGCCCAGAATAAAGAGGAAGCAGACCACCGCGCCCATGTACACCGGGCCGGCCGTGTAGCTCTGCTGGCCCCAGTAGGTGGGCATCGCCGACAAATATTCGGCGGGCAAGCCGGCTTTGGCGAGGTTGGAATCGGTGCTGAGCGGCATCTGGCTGGCGCCGCCGTAGAAGTTGGGAATCAGCAGGGTAATGGTTTCGCCCACCCCGTAGCTGTACTGGAAGGCGTAGTCGCGGTCGACGCCCGAGCTGGTTTCTTCGGGGTTGGCGGCCGGGGCCTGGCCGGGCGCGGTCGGGGCCGCGGTTTTCAATTCGCTGGGGCCGCGGTTGCTGTACTTGCTGTACTCGGCCGTGGTGTAGAGGCGGCCGAAGCTCACGCCCACGGCCAGCGCCGCGCCCAGCGCCAGCAGCGCCGTGCGCTGGAGGAAGTCGGGCAGCCGGCCGGCGCGCACGGCGGCCACCAGCTCGATGATGCCAAAAATAGCCACCAGCAGCAGCAGGTAATAGGTAATCTGGAGGTGATTGACGTGCACGTTCAGCGTGAGGCCCACGGCAAACAGCGCGGCGCCCAGCCACTTATCGCGCCGGTACGTGACCAGCAGGCCGCCCAGCACCAGCGGCGCGTAAGCCAGGGCCAGGCTTTTGGTGTTGTGGCCAGCGGCCAGAATGGCGAGGTTGTAGCTCGAAAAACCCAGCGCCACGGCCCCCGCCACCGCCACCAGCGGCCGCACGCCCAGCGCCACCAGCAGAATGTAGCCGCAGAGCAGCGCCAGAAACAGATTGGCCACCACGGCGGGCAGGCCCAGGGTCATGGCCTTCTGCAAATACCCCGACCAGTCGCCCGGAAAATGCAGGCTGATGAGGTACGTGGGCATGCCCGAAAACATGGAATTCGTCCACAGGGCCTCTTTGCCCATGGCCTTGGCGTATTCCTGCGCCTCGTGCGCGCCGCCCTGAAACTGGGTAATGTCGTGCTGCGCCAGGGTTTTGCCCTCGAACACAATGGGCGAGAAATACACGCAGGCCAGCGCCACGAAAAACAGCACCGCCAGCACGTGCGGCAAGGCCCGCTGCCACCACGGCGCGGACGAAACAGAAGAAGCAACAGCAGCCATCGGGGAATTTTAGGGAACACAAAAACGTGCCCGAAGGTACAGTAGAACCGCGCGAAGGTGCTAAATAACCGCACCAGAAAGAACGTCATGCCGAGCGCAGCCGAGGCATCTTGCTCGGGGAAGTAAACCAATCGATTGAGTTACTACCCCACGCGAGATGCCTCGGCTGCGCTCGGCATGACGTTCTTTCTGGTGCGGTTACTTATGCTCAACTGCTTAAGGGCCTATTCAACTAAGCCGAATGAACGTTATGCCGACCGCCTAGCTGGCTAATCCAAACCCCTATTTCACCTCCTCGTAATCAACGTATTCCCCGCCTTTGAAGCCCTGGGGCGGCTCCCGCTCCGGCGCCACGGGGGGCACGTAATCGACCCGCACTTCGCCAGGCTCCGATGACGAGCCGGGCGCCGCCTGCGGCGGCACCCCGAAGCCGCCGTTGCGCACCTGCTTGCGCACGAAACCGCTTAGTACCAGCCGCAACACGATGGGCAGCACGTAGCGCACCGCGAAAAAAATCAAAATAAAGATGAGCCAGAAACGCATAAATCCTCAAACGTAAATGCCGCCGCAAGGTACGACCCGCTCCTGCTGACGGCCGGGAGGCCCGCTTATTTTACGCCTTTTTCCGGCCCGACTTTCGGGGGCGCAGGGCCCGCGCCACCGCGCCGGCCACCGCCCCGCCCACGACGTACCACGCCACAGTCATAGCCTGGGTTTGGGGGGTGCGGTTGCTCGGTGCTTCGCCCAGGCCAAGCGGGCCGGGCAGCAGCAAGCCGCCCGCGCCGGCCGCCACGCCCAGCAGCAGGCCGCGACGCAACGCGTGGCGACCACTGCCCACCAAGCTGAAATACAGCCCGTTGCTCAGCACGTCGCCCACCATGGTCAGGTCGAACAGCGTGTCGTTGTCGGGTTGGGGCGCGTCGGCCAGGTGCAATAGCTTGCGCAGGCCGCGCATGCCCAGCACGTCCATGCGGGGCGCGTCGTGCGGGCGTAAGTGGCGGGCGGTTTCGTGCAACGCGGTCAGGGCCACGGCGCCGGCCAGGCCGGCAGTCAGAGAGGGCAATAGCTTCATGGGAATGGCAGTTAGTCGCCCTTCAAACGCGGCCCCGACCACTGGGTTGCTGAGTTTTCTGCGGCGGCGGTTGCACAGCTTCCGGCGCGGTGCTTATCTTTGCAGCCCGTCCGCCATCGTTGGCCGGGAAACAAGCCGCTTTAGCTCAGTTGGTAGAGCAGCTCATTCGTAATGAGCAGGTCGTTGGTTCGAGTCCAATAAGCGGCTCGCACAAAAAAGCCCCGAAGCCGTAATGCGGCTTTGGGGCTTTTTTAGTTGTCAGTTATTCGTTGTCAGTTGTCAGGGCAGTTTGCCGGGTGTGGCTACTGAAGCACGCGCTGGGGCACCGCATTCTTATTGAAGGAAGCCACCACACCGGCCACTACGGCCAGAAATTCCGGCTCGGCTTCGATGTGGTTGCCGACCACAACCACGTCGGCGCCGGCGGCCAGGGCGGCGTACACTTTTTCGCCCGAGTTCAGGCCGCCGCCGACGATGATGGGCGCGCTCACGGCCTCGCGCACGGCGGCAATCATGGCGCTCGAAACCGGGTGTTGGGCGCCGCTGCCGCCGTCGAGGTACATTACTTTTAGGCCCAATTGCTCGCCGGCCATCGCGGTGCAGGCCGCGATACCGGGCTTGTCGTGGGGCAGGGGCGCGGTGCCGCTCATGTACGAGGCCGTGGTGGGCCGGCCCGAATCGACGAGCATGTAGCCGGTGGGCAGCAGCTGCAAGCCGCTGGCCCGCAGGCGCGGGGCCGCCACCACGTGTTGGCCAATCAGAAAATCGGGGTTACGACCCGAAATCAGGGACAAAAGCAGCACCCCGTCGGCGGGCCCGTCGAGGTGCAGGCTGTGGCTCGGGAACAGCAGCACCGGCACGCTGGAGTGCGCTTTAATCAACGCGATGAGGGCAGCCTGATGCGAACTTAGCACCAAGCTGCCCCCCACAAAAAAGTAATCGACCGGATGCGCCTCGCTCAGACCGAGCAGGTGCAAGAGGCTGGTTTCGTCTAGGTTATCGGGGTCGAGCAGTACGGCCAACGCCTTGCGGCCGTGCTGCTGACGGGTGCGCAGCGCGTCATGAAGACTGGAGGGAGTGGGACGCATCCGGGGAAGCAGAAGGAGCCGACGAGGCGACGGGAGAAGCCCCGGTTGCGCCGGGCACATAGCCGGGGGAAGTCGCAAGGTCGGAATTTTTGGCGGGCGGGAAAAACTCGCTCACCTTTTTTGTTACCAACGCCAGGGCCACGGCGGCTACCTGGGCCACCAATACCTTGCCCGTATCCGACTGCAGGAATGCTTGCAGCACCGTGCCGACCATGCGCGAGCGGGAACTCCGGGGGTTCACGGCCGCGGCACTCTCGTCATCAAAAGCGTGTGAGGCGGGCAGGCGCCGGCTGTCGTCGTAGGGCAGGTCCTGAAAAGGGTCGTCCTCAAAATCCTCGGCGTCGTAGGAAGCGGGCTCTTTGGGGTGCGGGGCCGACGTTCCGGCAGGTGCGGCCGGCTGCGTGGTGGCCGAGCCGAAGCCCAGGTCGTCGGCTTCGTGGGTGTGCTCGTGGTGTTCCGTAAAGGCCTGGGCCGACTCGGCGGCCGACTTATACGGCGCGGTGCTTTTGTAGCGCTTGCCGTTGCCGGCGGTGAAGTACCCGGTATCGGAATCCTGGTCTTGGTCGTGGTTGGCATCGTCGGCGTCGGCTTCTTTGCCGTCGTAGCCATTTTTGGGGCGGTCGTAGCGGCGCTTGCGCTTCTTGCCGCTAAACGCTTTGGTGATGAGCCAGATGCCGCCGGCCAGGCCCGCGCCCACCAGGGCCACCTTGCCCACTACCACCGACTGGTCCTTGATGTGCTCCACGTCGCCGCGCAGGGCCCGCTCGTATTCCAGCTTTTTGCGTTCGAGAAATTCTTTTTCCTCGTCAAACAGGGGATTTTGCAACTCACTCATGGCAGGCTAGGCTTGGCGTTTGTCAGATTTATAAATGGTATCCTTGAGCAACTTGGTGGCGAGGCCTTGATAAGCCGTTTTGTCGACCCCTACCAGCACCAGAATCAGCAGCAGGAGGTAAAAGCCGGCCACGATGCCGAAGCCCCAGAACGGGCTATCCAGCGCCGAGTTGAGGGCCAGGCCGGCAAAAACGCTGACGAAAATCACAAACAGCAGCCCGAGAATGGCCAGGGTAGCGCCGTGAATGGTGCTCACCAGAATCGTGGATGCTTTCTCTTGAATTTCGAGCCGCACCAGGTCGATGCGGGTGTCGAGGTAGCCGGTCAGGTTGCCAATCAGGCTGTCGTTGCGAGGGGTTTTGGAGGTATCGTCGTCGGTGGACATACGGCGCGAAAAAGAAGTGGCGAGAAGAGACAAGAAAAATCAGGAGCGGCAGACCGCGCCGGTTCTACGAAAGATTTTGGCATTTGGCTGACTTTTGTGCCGCCCTTTACGTTTGTTGCCCACCGTGACTCAGAATCATTATCAAGTCCTTGGCGTGACCGCCGATGCGCCGGCTGCCGACATCAAGCGGGCCTACCGGCAGCTGGTGGTGCGCTATCACCCCGACAAGCACGGCGGTGACGCGCGCTATGAAGACCAGTTCAAGGCAGTTGCCACGGCCTACCGCGTGCTGGGCGACCCCGCCCGCCGCGCCACCTACGATTTCCAACTGGCCCAGGGCACCCGCCGCGCCGAGGCCACCGCGCGCCAGCAGCACCGCGCCGCTTCGCAGCACGTGTACGGCGCGCCCATGCCCCGGCCCGCGCCGTTGCGCACCCGCCCGCCGGCCGGCAGCACCGAGCGGCACTACCAAAGCATCCCGCGCCAGCCCGTGCATTTCAATCGCCGCGACTGGCTGCTGACCCTGCTGCTCCTGGCGGGCATCATCCTGCTCACCCTGGCCATTAAAGCAACAATGGAGCGCGTGACGGCCGGCACCAACTACGAAAATGGCCTGCGCGCCTACACCCGCGGGCAGTGGGCCGCGGCCGATACTTTTCTGGAAGAAGCCCTGCATTTCCGCCCCGACTACGCGCCGGCCCTGCGCCGCCTGGGCGAGCTCGACCAGCTGGTGTACCACGACCCGCGCACCGCCCGCGCCAATTTCCGGGCGGCCCTGCTTCAGCCCCTGCCCCGTCGCGCCGCGGCCGACGTGCTCTACCGCCTCGGCCGCTGCGAAACCGACCTGGGCCACCCCGCCGCCGCCGATGCCAGCTTCAGCCGCGCCCTGCGGCTCGACAGTACCCTCAGCGGGGCCTACCTGGCGCGGGGCGAAGCCCGGCTGCTCGACCTGCACCAGCCCGCGCCGGCCCTGGCCGACCTGGCCACCGGCCTCGCCCAGCGCCGGCGCGCCCAAGCGCCCACGCCGTGGCACTACGTGCAGGTGCGCGGCCTGGCCCGCGCCGCGCTGGGCCGCTACGCCGAGGCCCGCACCGACTATTTTGGGGTGCTGCAAGCCCACCCGAAGGACGGCCGCACGCACTTCCTGCTCGGCCGCCTGGCCGCCCAAACCGGCGACTCGGCGGCGGCGTGCGAATTCTACCGTCGGGCCGTGGCGCTGGGCTACGAATACGCCCGCACGGCGCGGGGTAATTGCAAATAGCGCCGCTTTCTGTGTCCTTCCGATGCAGGAGGAATCTGGGTAAAATAAAACAGGCCTTCCGCAAAACCCCTCTCTTAGCCCTGCGGGGCGGCCCATCGGTAGAAAAGCGCGGTAACGGAACGAGAAAGGCCTGGGGGGGACCCACCAGCCCGGCTTTGGGGTTGCCCCGCTGGGGCTTGTAGGGGTCAAGCAATTCGGTGCTACCGACGGGCCGCCCCGCGGGCGCTAGCGAAATGCAGCTTTGCGGAAGGCCTGTAAAGCAATGACGCATCTCAGATTCCTCTTGCGTCGAAATGACAAATTCCTGGTCTGGTGGAAGCAGTGCTTGGTGCCTTGTCACTTCCGCTCTTCTCGGTGCGCAAAACGCAAAAAACGCCGCTGGCACGGAGCCAGCGGCGTTTTTTGCGTTTGTTATCGGCAGCTCAGCCAGTCGGTCGCTGCTGTTCCGCAGTTGCTGCGGAAGCAGGGGCTTTGGTTGCTGGTTTTCCGCTGGTAGTTAACCAGCAACCAGCAACTAGAAACCAGAAACGACTAATTGGGCATCAGCACGCTGTCGATGACGTGGATTACGCCGTTGCTCTGGATAACGTCGTAGGTCGAGATGGTGGAAATGCCGCCTTTTTCGTCCTTCAGCACGATGTTTTCCGGGCCGTTCATCATGGCCGTCAGGGTGCCGCCGCTCACGGTTTTGAGGGTAGCGGTGCCTTTACCGGCTTTGATGGCGGCTTTGATTTTAGCCGAAGTCATGTTGCCGGCCACCACGTGGTAGGTGAGGATTTTGGTCAGCGTGGCTTTGTTTTCGGGCTTCACCAAGGTGCCAACCGTGCCCTCGGGCAGGGCATTGAACGCCTCGTTGGTGGGCGCAAACACGGTGAAGGGGCCTTTGCCGCTCAGGGTTTCGACCAGGCCCGCGGCTTTCACGGCGGCCACCAGGGTGGTGTGGTCTTTCGAATTCACGGCGTTGGCCACGATGGTCTTGTTGGGGTACATCGCCTCGCCGCCCACCATCACGGTGCCGGGGGTCATCATGGCCTGGGCCGAAACGGTGGTGGCAGCGGCGGCGCTCAGGAGGGTGGCAAGGGCGAGCGAAAAGAAGGTCTTCTTCATTGGTATAGAGAAATGATGGGATGTTGTGAATGTTGCCCCACCTACGGCACCGGTTCGACGGGCGGATTGCCCCGGCGGTGTTATTTCTGGCAAGCTGACATTTTAGCCGTGCTTGGTGGGCGAACATGTAGGGCCGCCGGGCGTAAATTGTCTTTGCAGCCCGCACAATCCACAACAACCACTTTCACCCTGACTTATGCTGAACATACACAATGCTTTTACCGCCGCTTGTTACTACCGGGCCTCCTTCGTTTTGGGCGTTTTTCTGGTCTGGGCGCAGTTGGCCGCGGCTCAATCGGCGCGGCCTCCGCAGCTCGGCGTGGCGCCGCTGAAGGACGTCGTGGCCGCGCTCACGCCGGAGGAGAAGGTGAAACTGGTGGTGGGCATGGGGTTTTACCCGTCGGGTTTCCCGGCCGGGATGCTGCCGCCCGGCGACCCCGGCGACAAGGAAGTGCCCGAGCGCGTGCCCGGCGCGGCCGGCCGCACCCACGCCGTGCCGCGGCTGGGCATTCCTTCGCTCACCTTGTCGGACGGGCCGGCGGGCGTGCGCATCGACCCTGTCCGGGGCGGCGACAGCACGAAAACCTACTACGCCACGGCCTTTCCGGTGGCCACGCTGCTGGCCTCGACCTGGGACACGGCCCTGGTGCACAAAGTCGGGGCGGCGTTTGGCAGCGAGGTGCGGGCTTTCGGGATTGACGTGCTGCTGGCGCCGGGCCTGAACATCCACCGCAACCCGCTGGGCGGGCGCAACTTCGAGTATTATTCCGAAGACCCCGTGGTGGCCGGCCGCATGGCGGGCGCGCTCGTCAACGGGGTGGAGTCGAACGGCGTGGGCACGTCCATCAAGCATTTCGCCGTCAACAACCAGGAGTTTAACCGGATGCAGCTCAACTCGCAGGTGAGCGAGCGGGCCCTGCGCGAAATCTATTTAAAAGGGTTTCAGCTGGCCGTGCAGCAGGCGCAGCCCTGGACCGTGATGTCGTCCTACAACCGCGTCAACGGCACCTACACGTCCGAAAGCCCCGACCTGCTCACGGCCTTGCTGCGGCAGGAATGGGGCTTTAAAGGCTTGGTAATGACCGACTGGTACGGCGGCAAAAACGCCGTGGCGCAGCTGCAAGCCGGCAACGACCTGCTCATGCCCGGCA
Organism: uncultured Hymenobacter sp.; assembly: GCA_964242365.1. Lineage (GTDB taxonomy): Bacteria > Bacteroidota > Bacteroidia > Cytophagales > Hymenobacteraceae > Hymenobacter. Next base: position 35,647 of record CAXTCS010000005.1, read on the forward strand.
CCGCCGCCCAAACCCAGGCCCTGCTGGCCGCGCTCAAAAGCGGCCAGCTAACCGCCGCCCAGCTCGACGCCAACGTGGCGCGGGTGCTGGCGTTGGTGCTGAAATCCCCGACTTTCAAGGGGGCCAAGTACAGCAGCCAGCCCGCCCTGCAAGCCGATGCCGCCGTGGCCCGCCAGGCCGCCGCCGAGGGCCTGGTGCTGCTGCGCAACGAGGGCCGGGCCCTGCCGCTGGCCGCCGGCCAGCGCGTGGCCGCGTTCGGCAACACGAGCTACAACCTGATTGCCGGCGGCACCGGCAGCGGCGACGTGAACCGGGCCTACACCGTCTCCATTGCGCAGGGCCTGGCCGCCGCCGGCTTCGTGGTGGAGGCGCCCTTGGGCGAGCGCTACGCCCAGTACCTGCGGGCCGAAAAAGCCAAGCTGCCCAAAACCAAAGGGTTGCTGGACCCCGCCCCCGTTATTGCCGAGCTGGCGCCCGACGCCGCCCAGCTCCAGCAGCTGGCCCGGACCGCCGATGTAGCCCTGCTCACGCTGGGCCGCAGCGCGGGCGAAGGCGGCGACCGCAAAGTGGCCGACGACTTCAACCTGACCGCCGCCGAGCAGGCTTTGCTTGAGCAGGTGGCCACGGCCTTCCACGCCCAGGGCAAGAAAGTAGTGGTGGTCCTCAATGTGGGCGGGGTGATTGAAATAGCCAGCTGGCGCAACCAGGCCGACGCCATTGTGCTGGCCTGGCAGCCGGGCCAGGAAGGCGGCCACGCCGTGGCCGACGTGCTCAGCGGCCGCGTCAACCCCTCGGGCAAGCTGGCCACCACCTTCCCCGTGGCCTACGCCGACGTGCCGTTTGCCGGCGATTTTCCCGGCAAGGTCCGCCCTGGGGCAAAGGCGCCCGCCAACCCGCTGATGGGCCAGGAGTCGGAAAACACCTACAACGAAGGCATTTACGTGGGCTACCGCTACTACAACACGTTCAAGAAAAAGCCCGCCTACGCGTTTGGCTACGGGCTGAGCTACACCACGTTTGCCTACGGCCCGCTCAAGCTCAGCGCGCCCACCTTCACCGGCCCGCTCACGGCCACGCTCACCGTGACCAACAACGGGCCCGTGGCGGGCAAAGAAGCGGTGCAGCTGTACCTGAGCGCGCCGGCCGCCAAGCTCGACAAGCCCGAGAGCGAGTTGAAAGCCTTCGCCAAAACCGCCCTTTTGGGCCCCGGCCAAAGCCAAACCCTCACCTTCAGTCTGCGCGCGGCCGACCTGGCGTCGTTCAGCACCGCGGCCTCGGCCTGGGTTGCGGAGGCCGGCACCTACACGGTGAAAGCAGGCGCTTCCTCCACCGACATTCGGCAACGGGCCACCTTCCAGCTGCCCACCGAGCGGGTGGTGGCAAAAAGCCGCAGGCTGCTGGCGCCGCAAGCGAAAATTGACGAAATGAAGCCGCTGGCGAAGAGCCCGGCCAAATAGGCAAGAAAAAGGACGTCGCGCAGCTGCAACAGCGAATCAATTCCGCTGGCATTTCCAGTATTACTCTTCAGAACCGCCTCCTGGAAACGAAAAAGGCCCTTAGCTGTGCGCTAAGGGCCTTTTTCGTGGCAACAGTTGGAATCGAACCAACGACACCAGCATTTTCAGTGCTGTGCTCTACCAACTGAGCTATGTTGCCGTTTCCCCGCCGTAGCAGGCTGCTTTGGGGACCGCAAAGGTACGAAAGCAAAGCGATGGAGCAAGTAGAGACGCAAAAAAAGTGCGGCTGACCATCTCCTTTTTCAAAAAGTATTCGGCATGCCGAGTATATTGCATCCCCAAACGTTCCCGCCTTCTTACCTTTACCGCATGTTGCAATCCCTCTTCTTTGCGCTGCTGCTGGTGGCAGCCTTTGGCTTTTTTGCCTGGCAGGTCCGGAAAATCCGGGCCAATATTCTGGTTGGGCGCGAGCGCGACATGAGCAGCCGCGCCGCCGAGCGGTTCCAAAAAACCCTGCTGGTGGCCTTCGGGCAGCAGAAAATGTTCAAGCGCCTCACGCCCGCCCTGCTGCACCTGGTGGTGTACGTGGGCTTTTTGGTGATTAACATCGAAGTGCTGGAAATCGTGGTCGACGGCCTTTTTGGCACCCACCGCTTCCTGAGCTTTTTGGGGCCGGTGTACAGCGTTTTGATGGCCACCAACGAGGTGCTCGGCGCGCTGGTCATCGTGGCCGTGGCCGCGTTCTGGTGGCGCCGCAACCGCAAGCCGCCGCTCAAGCGCTTCAGCGGCCCCGAGCTGCGTGCCTGGCCCAAAATGGACGCCAACATCATCCTCTACGTCGAGGTAATTCTGATGGCGGCCCTGTTCACGATGAACAGCGCCGACCTGAAGCTGCACCAGCTGCGGGGCGAAAGCCTGCCCGGCGCCTTCCCCATCAGCAACTTGCTCGTGGGCTTGTTGCCGGCCAATGCGGGCGCGCTGCACGGGCTGGAGCGCGTGGGCTGGTGGGCGCACATCACGGGCATTCTGCTGTTTCTCAACTACCTGCCCAGCTCCAAGCACTTCCACATCATCCTGGCGTTTCCGAACGTGTGGTACTCGCGCCTGGTGCCGCAGGGGCAGTTTTCGAACGTCGAGAGCATTACCAACGAGGTGAAGGCCATGATGGACCCGAGCTTTGTGGTGCCGCCCGCGCCTACCGCGCCCGACGGCTCGGCGCTGGCGCCCACGCCCTTCGGCGCCAAAGACGTGGAAGACCTGCCCTGGACCAACCTGCTCAATGCCTACTCCTGCACCGAGTGCGGCCGCTGCACCTCGGTGTGCCCCGCCAACCTCACGGGCAAGCTGCTCTCGCCGCGCAAAATCATCATGGACACTCGCGACCGGATGGAGGAGAAGTACCATTCGCCCCTCATTTTCCGGCCCAATGTGTACGGCGAAGAAGCCCGGCACGAACCCATCACCGACCTGGCCAACGCCACGCTGCTGCGCGGCAAAGTGACGCCCGAGGAACTCTGGGCCTGCACCACCTGCAACGCCTGCGTCGAAAGCTGCCCGGTGAATATCAACCCCCTGGAAAGCATCATCGAAATGCGCCGTTTTCTGGTTCTGGAAGAGTCGGCCGCGCCCAACTCGCTCAACGTCATGTTCTCCAACATCGAAAACAACGGCGCGCCGTGGGCCTTCTCGCCGTCCGACCGCTTCAACTGGGCCGATGACTTGTTTGCGGCGGAGAAGCCGGCCGCGGCGGTGGCGTAAGCATCGCATCAAATGCACGGTCATGCTGAGCGAAGCCGAAGCATCTCGCGTGCCACCACTAATTCTATTGTTGTTAACGTCGTTGATTACTGCTGCACGCGAGATGCTTCGGCTTCGCTCAGCATGACGTTCTTCCTGCTAAGTACAACCCAGTTATGACCCCCGAAGCTCCCACCAAAAAGCAAATCACCGTTCCCGTCATGGCCGATTTGGCGGCCCGCAACGAGTCGCCCGAAATCCTGTTTTGGGTAGGCTGCGCCGGCGCTTTCGACGACCGCTACAAGCGCGTGACCCGCGCCTTCGTGCGCATTCTCGACCACGTGGGCACCAAATACGCCGTGCTGGGCCTGGAAGAAAGCTGCACCGGCGACCCGGCCAAGCGCGCCGGCAACGAGTTTCTGTTTCAGATGCAGGCCATGCAGAACATCACGACGCTGAACGGCTACGGCATCAGGAAAATCGTGACGGCCTGCCCGCACTGCTTCAATACCATCAAAAACGAGTACCCGGCGCTGGGCGGCGACTACGAGGTGATTCACCACAGCACGTA
>CAXTCS010000006.1:0-3362 GCA_964242365.1 uncultured Hymenobacter sp.
TTGATGATTTCGTAGCGGATGTTGTAGGCCCCGTCCACGTCGAACTGGCGCTCGTCCTGCCGAAAGCGGATGCTCAGGGCCTGGCCGTGGATGAGAATCAGCTGCGTGGTATCGAGCGGCACGGGCAGCGTGGCCTTGAGCGCGGCGGTGCGCCGCGTAATCTCCACCATCGTCAGCAGCTGCCACAGGCGCAGGTTTTTCAGAAAAACCAGGTCGAACGGTTTGTTCTCGACCAGCGTGCCGCCCACGTAGATGTTGAACTCCACGCCGTCGGTTTTGTAGCGCTGGAAGTAGTGGGGGTACATCAATTGGGCCTTTTCCTCTTCCTCGTCGAGGTAGTCGCTCACGGCGTCGTTGAGGGTGGTCACGCTCACCTCAAAGTCCTGCCGGCGCTTGTAGAGGATGCCCAGCTTGGGGTCGATGTTGCTCCAGTACTTGGTGATGACCGGGCGCAGCTCGGGCGTGTGCGTGGCCAGGTACTCAAACAGCGGCTCCACTTCGCGGGCCAGCGAATCGTAGATGTTGCCCTCGTCGCCGGTCAGCAAGCCCTCGCGCAGGCGCCTGAGGTTTTTGGTGACGTAGAAATTCAGCTCGTCCAGAATGGGCAGCTGCTGGTATTCGGAGGCCTTTTTCAGCACCTTATTGGCCAGCGTGAGGTGCTCGATGAGGTCGCCCTGAATGGCTTCGTTGCGCACCGTGCTGCTGCCGCGAATGTCGCAGGAACCATGCAGCGGGTACACGTCCTCGAACACGATGGCTTCCATCTCGGCGGTGCGGTTGCCGGCGTCGAGCTTGGCCAGCAGGTTGCGGGCCGCGTCGGTGAAGCGCCACTCCATCGTGGGGTGGATGGCCGTAAATTTCTCCCGGATAATGGCCTGTACGCGGGTTTGCAGGTCCTCGGCGTTGCGCTTCACCGCCACCGCGAACAAGGGCACGAACTGCGCCACCTTGTCCATGTCGAATTCGTCGAGCCCGTTCACGTCGGGCGTGCCCAGTTCCAGCAGGCCCACCGTGTCGTTGCCGTAAGGTAGCAGGGCCAGAATAGCCGAATGAATGCCCAGGGCGAGGATTTGCTGGCGCAGGTCTTCCGGAATGTCGGCCATGGCCACGTCCTTGAGCACCAATGGTTCCCGCTCGCGGAGCAGCCGCTCGTATATCAGCCGGAAGCTGCTGGCGGCCGACTGGTGCTGCACCTGCTTGGTGAGAAAGCTGTGGTTGATTTTGCGCCCGAAATCCACGAAGGCCCGCTTCTTTTCGTCGTACGCCGCGATGCCCAATTGCAGCGACGGCTGGGCAAACAGCACCCGCAGCTTCTCCTGAATCTGCTCGAAGCGGGCGGGGATTTGCAGCACGTCGCGTTCCAGCAAGTCGTATTTAAGCTCCGAGAGAATCTCCTGGTCGGTGATGTCCACCAGCTGCAAGAGGTTGAAGCCTTCCAGCTCAAAATGCTCGGGCGGCAGCAGCGTGCGCCACAGCTCGGGGCGGTGGCGGTTGTGCATCAGCATTTCCAGCTGCTCCGGGCTAAGCTCCGGGCGCTCGCCCACCACCTTCACGTTCACAAAATCCGAGTTGAAATAGACGCCGTAGTGCCGGTACAGGCCAATCCGATAGTCGGGCACCGTGAAGACGATGGTGCCCACCGGCGGCAACTGGGTGGCATACACGCGGTCGAGCACCAGGTGGTAGGCCATCAGGCCCATTTGCCGCTCCATCGCGGCCGTGTCGATGTTGAGCGGCTGCTTGATGATGCGGTCCTTGTTGAGCATCACCTCCTCAAAATGCCGCGTCGAGTAGAAGCTGCGCCGCTGAAACGGCCCCACCGCCCCGCTGATGTCGGTGGCAAACGACGCCGGCGGAAACACGGCCAGCATCAGGGTCTCAATCAGGTCGCAGTTGCACTCCAGCTCGGCAAAATTGGTGAGCGGCCCGCGGCTCCAGGGGGCCTGCGCCACCTGCTCGCCAATGGAGCGGGCCAGCAGCGCCACGCCGGCGTTGCTGGCCCGCTCGCGCGCGTGCCAGTAGGCAATAAGCGGCTCCAGGCTGAGCGTGGAGCGGAACGGAAAACTGGCGGGCGCGGTGGTGCTGGGCGGGGCGGGCACCGTCGCGGGCATCGGCAGGAGTGGTTCGGCTGGCATTGGCATAGGAACAAAAAACACGGACTGCTGCCCAATCGTTGCAGCGCGGCGGTCCTGGTAAGCAAGCCGTTGCCGGCCCGGTTATTTGCGAACGGTGATGACGGACCGGGCCCTTAGCTTTAGGTCGTAAACGCTGTCGGCGGCTTCGGCCGTGGTGCTGTCTTTGCGGAAAGAAATGACTTTTGCCTGGTTCTCGTAGCAGGTGCAGCACCCGTTGCCATTCAAGCTGCCCTTCAGCACTACCTTATCGACAATCAGCGCGATGGCGGGCCGGCGCTTGGGCACGGCGTAGTACCGCACCACGTACTTGTAGCCGTCGAGCCTGGTGGCCCCGGCTTGCGCGAAGGGGGTGGCGTTGTTCAGCGAAAGGGTGTCGTGCAGCTGGGCGGCCGTTCGGATGAGCGTCACCGTTTCCGGCTTGGTGTTTGGCCTGATGACCAGCGGGTAGCGCTGCACGACAATCGTGTCGAGGTCGGCGGCGCTGAACTCCTTGGCAAACACCAGCTTGATGACGTCAGCCTGGGCGTCCTTGCAGTCGCACACGTTATTGGCACAGCAGCCGCTCAGCAGCAAGGCCGCGTACAGGAACAAGGCAGCAAACCGGAAAGGCAGAAGGATATTCATAGCAAGCCCAAAGATAAGGCCCGCGACTCCCGCGCCGGTACTTGGGCGCAGGGGGCCGCGGGCCGTTTCGGGCTGGCAGACGGGCGGCGGCTCAGCGGCTGCCCGTGACCACGGGCGTAGACGGCAGCGTGGGGTTTTCGACGGTGCCGCCGGCCATCAACAACGGGCGCAGGCGGGCCGTGGCCGTGTCGAGCTGGGGCCGAATCTGGGCCATGGCCCCGCGCAGGGCGATGATATCGGCCAGGCGCGGCGCGGTGGTTTGCGAATAGCCGTGGTACATGGCCACTTTCACGGCCGAGGTGCCGGTGCCGGAATACGTGCCCAGCAGGTTGCCCGCCGCGTCGCTCACCTGCAGTTCGGCCTGCAAGGTGGTTTTGTACCACTCCAGGGGCACCCCCGCCACGGCGGGCAACATAAACGTAACCACCTGAATGCCTTGCAGGCCGCGGCCCGTGCGCAGGGTGCGCACCTTCTTCACTATCAGCTTGGCGTAGCCATACGTCGCGGTGTCGGTGGGCTCGGTCAGGTTCAGGTGGCACTCCTGTTGAAACAGTTTCAGGGGGTCTTCGGGCAGGGCGCCGTCGTTCATGGCGAGGGGGCCTT
>CAXTCS010000006.1:3372-37120 GCA_964242365.1 uncultured Hymenobacter sp.
GAATTTCCAGGGCCGGCAGGCGCGAGGCGAGGGGCGCCGCGGGCGTACTTCGCATCATTGATTTTACCGATATGCAGGCCGGAGCCATGAACAAGGCCGGCGCAAAAATCAGTAGGGCAAGTTGGCGGGTACGTTTCATGGCAATAAGGTAAGAAGAATATAGTAAAAATCCGATACTTGAAAAAAGAAAAGTAGAAAATCAAAAAATACTGAAATCTGCCGAAATAAGTAGATGCGTCAGCAAACAGAGGCTAAATTAGTGCATAGAGTTGGAATTACGGCCTTTTTTTACGGGCAGCCTAAGGCAGCACTTGCCCGATAAAAACCGTTCATCCGGATTTCGTTCAATTTCGGGGTATTACGGTTGCGCTACTGCGCGGCTGTTGGGTCGGGGCCGCGATAGTCATCGACGAACTCGCCTTCCCAGCGCGCCACCACGGCCGACGCCAGGCAATTGCCCAGCACATTGACGGCGGTGCGGGCCATGTCCATCAGCGCGTCGATGCCCAAAATGATGAACACCGGCCAGGGTGGCAGGTTGAAGGAAGCCACCGTGGCCAGCAGAATAACCAGCGAAGCGCGGGGCACGCCCGCCACGCCCTTGCTGGTGAGCATCAGGGTGAACACCATGAGCAGCTGCTGGCCGAAGGTGAGCGGCACGCCGGCGGCCTGCGCCACAAACACGGCCGCCAGCGACAGGTACAAGGTGGTGCCGTCGAGGTTGAAGGAGTAGCCCGTGGGCATCACGAACGCCACGATGCGGCGCGGCACCCCAATGCTTTCCATGGCCTCCATGGCCCGCGGCAGGGCCGCTTCGGACGACGTGGTGGCAAAGGCAATGCTCACCGGCTCGGCCACGGCCACCACGAAGCGCCGCAGCGGAATGCGGGCCAGCAGTGCCACCGGCAGCAGCACCAGCAGGGCAAAGGCAATGAGCGCCCCGTAGAGGGTGAGCAGCAGCTGAAAGGCATTGAGCAGCGGGGCAAAGCCCATTTTGCCCACCGTGTAAGCCAGCGCCCCGCCCACGCCCAGCGGCGCGAAATACATCACCACGTTCGTGAACTTGAACATGACTTCCGACAGGCTTTCGCAGAATTCCAGCATCACGCGGCGGGGGCGCTCGGGCGTGAGGGCCAGGCCAATGGCAAACAGAATGGCAAAAATCACGACTTGCAGGACTTGCCCTTCGGCCACCGACTTGGCGATGTTTTCGGGGAAAATGTGCAGGAAGATGTCGGCGCCGGTCTGGGCGGGGGCGGGGGCCAGCGCCTCAACTTGCACGCCGGCCCGGCTAATGCCCACGCCGGCCTTGGTGAAGTTGATGGCCGCCAGGCCAATGAAGAGGGCAAAGGTGGTGACGACTTCGAAGTAAACTAAAGCCTTGAGGCCCATGCGGCCCACTTGCTTGAGGTTGGCGTGGCCGGCGATGCCGACGACCAGCGTCGCAAAAACCAGCGGCGCGATGATGGTTTTCACCAGCCGCAAAAACGCGTCGCTCAATACCTTGAGGTGAACCGCCACGTCGGGCGCGTCGTGGCCCAGCTCGATGCCCACCAGCATGCTGACCACAATCCAGAGCGTGAGCGAGCGGCGCGGGGCTACGGCCGCCGCTATGGCCAGCAGCGCCACCCAGCGGGCGGCTACCGGCACGGCGGCGGGCAACGCGACCACGCCATAATGAGACAAGGCGGTAAGCAACGCGGCTAATACTAGCAAGGTCGCGGCCGGCACGGCGGTGCGCAACAACTTCATAAGCAACAAGAAAAAGGGTTGTACCGCCGGGTGGGAGTGGGGCAGGGTGGCAAAGGTAGGCTTTTGGGCCGAAGCCCTGACGCGGACGGAAGTGGGCCGAAATCGGGGGCGTGGGCCGGGCGACGGGGTGCCGTTCGGTTTTCGTGCGCATATTTCGGGGCCCGCCCGGCGGGCCTCGTTTGCTTTGCTCATGCCCCACTGGTCTATTCAACCGCTCGAACTGCCCCTGCGCTACGTCTGGAAAATCTCCCGCAACGCGTCGGCCACCAAAACCAACTTGCTGCTGCGCGTGGCCGGCGCCGGCCACACCGGCGCGGGCGAGGCTGCCCCCAACGTGCGCTACGGCGAGACGCCGGAGCTGCTGCAACAGCAATTTGAATTTCTGCAAGCCAACGGCTTAGCCGCGGTTGCTTCGCTCGACGAGTTGGCCGCGCTACTCGCCGCGCGGCCCGTGGCCCACGCCCTGCGCTTCGCCCTCGAAGCCGCGCTGGTGCAGTGGCTGGCCCGCCGCGCCGGGCAGCCGGGGTGGCAGTGGCTGGGCGTGCCGCCGCCCGCGCAAGCGGTGCCCACGGCGTTTTCGCTGCCTATTATGGCGCCCGGCGCCGTTGCCGGGTTTTTGCGCGAGCAAAACGCCGCCCGCTTTCAACTGCTCAAAATCAAAGTCAGCCAAGCCGAAGGCCTCGACTTGCTGCGGGAAGTGGGTCGTGCCCTGCCCGGCCACGCCTTGCTGGTCGACGGCAACGAAACCTGGCCCGATGCCGACGGCGTGCTGCAATTTTTGGAACAAGCCATCGCCCTGCCCGGCGTGCGCCTGCGCTTTCTGGAGCAGCCGCTGCCCGCCGGCCTGGTTGCCGACTACCGCTACCTGCGCCCCCGCAGCGCCGTGCCCCTGCTGGCCGACGAATCGGTGACCGACGCGGCCGACTTCGCCGAAATCGCCGGCCAGTTTCACGGCGTCAATGTGAAGCTGATGAAGGCGGGCGGCTTTGGGCGCGGCATCGAGCTGCTGCGCCGCACCCGCGCCCACGGCTTGCTGCCCATGCTCGGCTGCATGGTCGAAACCAGCGTTGGCATCGCGGCAGCCCTGCAAATCAGCGCGCTAGCCGACGTGCACGACCTCGACGGTTTCCTGATTGTGCGCGACGAGCCATTTGGGCTGGTGGCGGAGGCAGCGGGGCAGCTTTCGCTGCGCGATTAATGGGCGGAGTCGGCCGACCCCAAATAGGCCTTACAATGAATGTCATGCTCATCTGGCGTCCGCAGCGCGAAGCATCTTATCGCCGCTGAACAAGTCGTTGCGGCGTAACCAGATGCTTCGCGCTGCGGACGCCAGATGAGCATGACGAACGAGTTTAGTGGGCATTAACGACCACAAATACCCTCCAAATAAGGGGCCTATTTCGGGGCCGTTAGTTGGGCTTCGAGCTGCGCGAGCTGGTCGTCGATGGCTTTGGTGTCGGGCATATCGGGGCGGCCCTGGCTGAGCAGTTGGACTTTTTGGGTCAGCAGCTCAATCTTTTTGTTGAGCAGCGGCACCTGCGTGGCCGGGTCGGCGTAACCGGAGCCGTGCTGCACGTACGTTTCGAAGCCGGCCTTGGGGCCGGCCGGGGTTTTGCCCTGGGCCGCGGCGGCGCTGGCCGGGGTGGCGAATACCACCCCGCCGTCGGGGCGCACGTAGTCGCCTTCGCGCAGGGTTATTTTTTTGCCTTGCGGATTTATTTTGTCGGCGGGCATTTCCACGATGCCATTTTTGTAATTGATTTTCACGCCGTTGGATAGCTTCACGTTTTGCGTAAGCGCGATGGTTTGGGTGCCTTCGCGGCGCACCACTTCACCGTTTTTGAACACGAACTGCGTACGGGCCGTGGTCTGGATGGGGTAGCCGCCGGCCTGCGCGGCGGCAAGGCGGGGAGCAGTAGCCAAGCAGCCGGCTGCCAGCACAAGAAAAAGAAGGCGATGCATAACGACAGGAAAAAGGGGTAATTTGCGGGAGTACGTACTTCTCAGCATTTAGGTAAGGCACCGCGCTGGTAATCAAACAAATTTTTAAAATAATTGGGAACAATGTTGCAACATTAAATGTACCTACATAAATTTGCATCCGGTTCCATAGTCCACCATGCGTATCGAAGACGAAATCAAGCAGCCCATTTTCCAGAACGAACACCAAAAGGCTTATATCAACCTGGTTTATACGGCCGGGTGGCTGCAGCTGCGCCAGGCGGCGGCGTTCAAGCCGTTTGGCCTCACGCTGCCGCAGTTCAACATTCTGCGCATTTTGCGGGGGCAGCACCCGCTGCCCGCTACCGTGGCTTTGCTCATCGACCGGATGCTGGACAAAACCAGCAACGCCTCCCGCATCGTGGACCGGCTCGAAGAAAAAAAGCTCGTGACGCGCACCGTGTGCCCGGCCAACCGCCGCGCCGTCGACATCCGCATCACCCAGGCCGGGCTCGATTTGCTCGACCGCATTGAGAAAACCGGCGTCCTGGAATTGGCTGGCAACGTTCCCTTGAGCGAGGCGGAAATGCACCAACTCAACATCTTGCTCGATAAACTTCGTACAGTCGAGTAAGTTCCTGATTATTAACCGGTTTTCAGTGCCATTCCGGCACGCTTTTTCGTGGCGGCACGTCCGCGAGTTTTATCCTTTTTAACTGCTTACTTTTTTAAATTTCTTTTTCAGATGAAAAAAATCCTGCTGCCCGTCCTGTTCGCTGTTGCGGTGCTTGGCGCGGCTCCCGCTGCTTCGGCCCAAAAAATGAACAGCGCCAAAATGGCTGCCAACGCCCCAGCCTACAAGCTGCAACCCCAGCTCAGCACCCTGGGCTGGGAGGGCAAAGCCGTAACCCACGGCCACTCCGGCACCATGCAGTTTAGCGACGGCGAGCTGCTGGTGAAAGGCAACGCCATCGTGGGCGGCACCGTGACCGTAGACATGAAAACGCTGAAGGCCACCGACATTACGGATGCCGAAAACCACGCCAAATTCGTGGGCCACATGAGCAGCGACGACTTCTTCGGCGTTGAGAAAAACCCCACCTCGACGTTCAAAATCGTGAGCGTGACGCCCATCAAAGGCGCCGCCAAAGACGCCGACAACGCCACCATCGCCGGCGACATGACCATCAAGGGCGTTACGCAGCGCATCAGCTTCCCCGCCAAAGTAGGCGTGAAGGACGGCGTGGCCGCCGCCACCGGCAAGGTGACCATCGACCGTACCAAATTCGGCCTGAAGTACGGCTCGAAGTCGTTCTTCGACAACATCGGCGACAAAGCCATCTACGACACGTTCGACCTGACTTTCAACGTCATCGCCAAGAAATCGTAATTGCTGCGATAATTCCGTAAAAAAAGCCCGCCAGATTTGGCGGGCTTTTTTTATGAACAGATGCGTCTGGTGGCGCCTAGCGCGGGGCCACCGCCGGAGCAGCAGGGGCAGGGCTAGGGGCAGGGGCCACCGGGGCTGGCAGGGCCGATGCGGGCGCCTGTGCCTGGGGCGGCGGAGTGCTGGCGCGCAGTTCTACGTGCATGGGCGCAACGGCGGTTTCCCGCACGCTGATGATGCCGTAGGCGGTTTCGCCGGGTTTGATGGTGCGGTTGGTGAGGTCGTAGGCGGCGAATTCTTTGCGCAGGTTAGCGTTGGCGCCGCTGGCTACCAGCATGTTGCCGCCGGCGATGAAGGGCCCGGTCGGAATGAAAGTGCCGCCCGTGTTGGCCCCCGTGCGGGCATCCACCGTGCCGCCTATATTGAAATTGAGCAGCAGGTAGAGCAAGTAAATGGGCACACCCTGCTTCAGGTCCTGCGTGGCAATGGCTGCCGGAACCGGCAACACCGGCCGGTCGCCGTAGAACAGGTTCAAGTCGCGAGTGAAGTTTACTTCCCGGTCCCAATTGTTGGTAACGCGCACGGCGACAACATGGTAGCCGCGCTTCGTCTCCTTTTTAACGTACTTCTTGTTGCTGCCCCCCAACCGCAGGGCATCAAACTGGTAGGCCATGTCGACCGGGCCCACCGATTGGGAAGTGGTATAGGAAGAAATGTTTTTGGGCCGGATGAGGCTGTATGAGCCGGCGCAGCCGGTCGTGAAGGCCAGCAAGCCGGCGGCGCAGAGATGGGTAAACCGTGGGGTCATAAAAGTTTTTTTGGTAGACAGTAAGCGACAAAGCTAAGCCGGGATTTCGAACCGCCGCGGCAGCTCGAACTTTAATTGGTGACTTTTTTTGCGGCCGTGCAATTCCTTCAGGATTTCGTCCAGCTCGGCTTTGTATTCCACCCACAAGTCTTCGTGCAAGCCCTTGAAGACCAGGGCCGGAACCCGCGCCGCCAGCCGGGCCGTGGCGTTGTAAAACCCGTCGTACACGCTGTCGAACTGGCCGGAGTAATTATCGACGCACTGCCGCAGGATGTACACCAGCAAGTCGACTTCGAGCTGCTTGTTTTTGGTGATGCGGCGGGCCCGGGCGGCTTCCTGCACGCTGGCCCGCAGGGCTTTTACCAGGCTACGGTTGAGCAAGCGGCCCGACACGGCCACGTTGAACAGCTCGTGAATGCGGTCGGCGGTTTCCTCCTGAACCTGGCCCAGGGTCACGTCGGCCAGCAGCTCGAAGCGGAAGGTTTCGTACAGCTCCGCGTCGCGGCGCACGGCGCGTAGCAGCAGCGCTTCCTTCTCGCTTTCGGCGAGGCGCTTGAGGGCTTTTTTGAAGTCGGAAGAGGGAACGGGCATGGGAAAGCAGAAGCTGGCTAAGAAAGAATCCGGGGCCGCGCTGAAATTTTGCAGACGGGCGCTGTGGCCGAAACTTACGGCCAAAACCTGCCTGGCCCGGCCCCAACATCCGTAAACCAACGCGATTCAAGGAAACGAATTAGCGGCTGTTGGGGTTAATAAAGCTGCCCCGCGCAAGCTTTTGCGTAAATTTGCCCTATGAACACCCGCCCACAAATTGAGCACGATGAGGACGTGCTGCTGCTTGAAGAAGAAGTCGAGCTCCGCAACCTTGTCGTGTACAATGACGAAATCAACACTTTCGACCACGTCATCAAAACCCTGATGGACGTGTGCGGCCACCAGCCCGAACAGGCCGAGCAATGCACCCTGCTCATTCATTACAAAGGCAAGTGCGCCGTCAAAATCGGCACTTACGAGGAGTTGGAGCCGCTTTGCACGGCCATTCACGACCGGGGCATCTCAGCGGATATTTCTTGAATAAGCTGTTGGCTCATAGCTAGTAGCGACTGGTTTTTTGTTCGGCTTTGCGAACGGAGCCGGCCGCAGCAGCTAACAGCTAACTGCCACGAGCTAACAGCTAAAAATAAATGGAGTTTCCTTCCAAGCTAATTGAAAACGCCGTGGGCGAGCTGGCCCGCCTGCCCGGTATCGGCCGGAAAACCGCCCTGCGCCTGGCACTGCACCTGCTCAAAGCCGAGATGGACACGACGGCCTCGCTGGCCGAAGCCCTGGCCAAGATGCGCTTCGAAATAACGTACTGCCGCACCTGCCACAGCATTTCCGACGCCGAGGAGTGCGCCATTTGCGCCAACCAGCTGCGCGACCACAGCCTGGTGTGCGTGGTGTCGGACGTGCGTGACGTCATCGCCATCGAAAACACCGGCCAGTACAAAGGCGTGTACCACGTGCTGGGCGGCGTTATTTCGCCCATCGAAGGCGTGGGGCCGTCCGATTTGCACATCGATTCGTTGGTCGAGCGGGCGGCGGCCGAAGATTCGGAGCTGCGCGAAGTCATCCTCGCCATCAGCCCCACGATGGAAGGCGACACGACGGCGTTTTACCTCTCGCGCCGCCTGCGCGACCTTCCCAACGTGCACATCAGCACCATCGCGCGCGGCATCCCGGTGGGCGGCGAGCTGGAATACGCCGACGAAATCACTCTTGGGCGCAGCATCGTCGAACGGCTGCGGCAGGCGCGGTAGACCAACCTCACCCCCCCGCCCCCTCTCCCGTAGAGAGGGGAGCCGAACGATTGGTACGTAGAAGTGAAGGGATAAAACCACTTCGGTTTTATTACTTCACTTTTTACGGCACTTCCGGCTTTCGTGCCGCCTTGGCTCTCCCTCTCCTGTGGAGAGGGGGCGGGGGGTTAGGTTTCGCGAAAGGCCCGTAATTTCGCCCCCTGTGGTGAAGCTCTCCGTCATTATTGTCAATTACAACGTCTGCTATTTTCTGGAGCAGGCGCTGCTTTCGGTGCGGCGGGCCGTGGAGAAGCTGGGGCAGCCGGTGGAGGTGTTCGTGGTCGATAACAACTCGGCGGATGGCTCGGTGGCGATGGTACGGGCCCGTTTCCCGGAAGTGGTATTGATTGCAAATCACGACAATCCCGGCTTTTCGAAAGGCAACAACCAGGCCCTGCGCCGCGCCACGGGCCAGTACCAGCTTCTGCTGAACCCCGACACGGTGGTGGAAGAAGATACTTTTCGGGCCTGCTGCGCCTTCCTCGACGCGCACCCGGCTGGCGGCGGCCTGGGCGTAAAAATGCTGGACGGCCAGGGCCGGTTTCTGCCCGAAAGCAAGCGCGCGCTGCCCACGCCGGCCGTGGCATTTTACAAAATGTTTGGGTTGGCCAGCGTGTTTCCCCGGTCGCGCACCTTTGGCCGCTACCACCTCGGCTTTCTCGACCAAGACCAGACCCACGAAGTTGAGGTGCTCAGCGGTGCATTTATGCTGCTGAGAAAAAAGGCGTTAGATGAAGTTGGCCTGCTCGACGAAGACTATTTCATGTACGGCGAGGACATCGACCTCTCGTACCGTCTCACGCGCGGCGGCTGGAAAAACTATTATTTTCCCGGCACCCGCATCATTCACTACAAAGGCGAAAGCACGAAGCGCACGAGCGTCAACTACGTGTTCGTGTTTTACCGGGCGATGGTGATTTTTGCCGAAAAGCACTTCGCGCCGGGCCGGGCGGGCCTGTTTTCGCTGCTGATAAACGCGGCCATCTGGCTGCGGGCGGGCGCGGCGGTGCTGGAGCGGCTGGCGGTGCGGGCCGCCCCGCTGCTGCTCGACGCCGGCCTGATTTGGGGCGGCATGTACTTCCTGAAAACCTATTGGGAGCGCAACCACAAGTTCGTGCCCGGCAACTACCCGCCGCAGTACATGGCCGTGGCCGTGCCCGCCTACATCCTGGTCTGGCTCAGCTCGGCCTACCTGAGCGGGGCCTACGACCCGCCGGTGCGCACCTCGCGCGTGGTGCGCGGCATCTTCGTGGGCACGCTGCTGATTTCGGCGGCTTCGAATTTTCTCGACGCCTGGCGTTTTTCCAAAGCCCTCATTATTCTGGGCGGGGCGTGGGCCGTGGCGGCCATTGCGGGCCGGCAGCTGCTGGCCCACTTCATCAAATACCGCGACCTGCGCCTGAGCGAGCGGCGGCAGAAAAACATTGCCATCGTGGGCTCGGGCCCCGAAAGCCGCCGCGTGCGCCAGCTGCTCGAAGCCGCCCAGGTAGCGGCCCGCGTGATTGGCTACGTGGAAGCAGCGCCCGCCAAACCTTCAGCGGAGCAAGCAGCTGTAAATGCCGCCCCCGCATCACTCAGCCACTCCGTCACTCAGCCACAGCTGGAGCCCCTCGGCGAGCTGCGCCAGCTGTCCGACATCATCCGGCTCTATGCGTTGAATGAGCTGATTTTCTGCGGCAAAGACTTGCCCGCCAGCCAAATCATCGCCCTCATGCTCAGTCTGCCCGCCGACCCGCCGGTGGCCTACAAAATCCTGCCCGAAGACAGCCAGTACATCATCGGCAGCAGCAGCAAGGACGCGCCCGGCGACTACTACACTCTCGACATTGCCCTGAACCTTTACCAGCCCCAAAAAGCCCGCGCCAAGCGCCTGCTCGACGTGCTGAGCAGCGCCGGGCTGCTGCTGCTGGCCCCGCTGCTGTTGGGGTTTCAGGCCAGTAAAACGAGGTTTCTGCGCAATTGCGTGGCCGTTTTGCTGGGCCGCCGCACCTGGGTGGGCCTGCACCACCTGGCCGGGCCGGCGCGGGCCGTGCCCGCCGTGCTGTCGCCGGCCGCCGCGGCGGTGTCGGCGGCTCCGCTCACCGAGGTTACCCTGCGGCGCCTGGAGCTGCTTTATGCCAAGGACTACGAGCCCGGCATGGACATCAGCACGCTTTGGCATTGCTGGCGGCGGCTGGGAGGGTAGCGCCTGGCGGGTAGCCGTTGGTTGAGGCCGGCTGACGTTAGCATTTTTTACTACAGTTGTGGGGTGGCGTTGCTAAATTTGGCGCCGCGGTACCTTTACCGCTTCCCTTCATTGCTGCTTGTTATGCCCGATACCGCCACGCTCGCCTCCGTTTCGCCGCTTGCCGACCGCCTGCTGGCGATGAACGAATCGGCCACCATTGTCATGGCCAAAAAGGCCCGTGAATTGGCGGCCAAGGGCGTCGACGTTATCAACCTCAGCTTCGGCGAGCCCGATTTCCAGACCCCTCAGTACATCAAAGACGCCGCCAAGCAGGCCATCGACGAAGGGTTTACGTTCTACACGCCCGTGCCCGGCACCCTGGAGCTGCGCCAGGCCATCTGCGACAAGCTGCGCCGCGAAAACGACCTCGACTACACGCCCGCCAACATTGTGGTGAGCACCGGGGCCAAGCAGGCCCTGGCCAACGCCCTGCTCAGCCTGGTGAACCCCGGCGATGAGGTCATCATTTTCTCGCCTTATTGGGTGAGCTACGAGGAAATGGTGAAGCTGGCCGGGGGCGTGCCCGTGCCGCTGGCCGGCACCCTCGACAACGGCTACAAAGTGACGGCCGCGCAGCTCGAAGCCGCCATCACGCCGCGTACCAAGCTCATCATGTACTCGTCGCCTTGCAACCCCACGGGCGCCGTTTTCAGCAAAGCAGAGCTGGGCGAAATTGCCGCCGTGCTGGCCCGGCACCCGCAGGTATACGCCTTGGCCGATGAGATTTACGAGTACATCAACTTCGTGGGCGAGCACTACAGCCTGGCGCGCTTCGCGGAAATCAAAGACCGGGTCATCACCGTCAACGGCTTTTCGAAGGGCTACGCCATGACGGGCTGGCGCCTGGGCTACCTCGCTGCCCGCGCCGACATTGCCACGGCCTGCGACAAGCTGCAAGGCCAGATTACGTCCGGCACCTGCTCCATTGCCCAGAAGGCCGGCACCGCCGCCCTGCGCGGCGGCCACGGCAGCGCCGACGCGATGGTGGCCGCCTACCGCCGCCGCCGCGACCTGGTGCTCGATATTGCCCAAGCCATTCCGGGCCTCGTAACGCCCACGCCGAGCGGCGCTTTCTACGTCTTTCCCGACGTGTCGGCCTTTTTCGGCCGCACCACGCCCGCCGGCCAGGTCATCAACGATGCGGGCGACCTGGCCCTGTACCTGCTCGCCGACGCGCACGTGGCCGCCGTGCCGGGCGAGGCTTTTGGGGCCCCGAATTGCATGCGCTTCAGCACTGCTTCGGCCGATGATAAGTTGGTCGAGGCCTTTCGCCGGATTAAAGCCAGCCTGGCGAAGCTGTAGGACCGTGCCTTGGCGCCTTCCTACTTTTGCAGAATGCCCGTTGATTCCCTGAATACCCTTTTCGAAAACTTCAACACCCTGCGCGTCCTCATCGTCGGCGATGTGATGGTGGACGCTTACGTGTGGGGCCGCGCCACGCGGCTCTCGCCCGAGGCGCCCGTGCCCGTGGTGCACGTCGCCCGCACCGAAAACCGCCTTGGCGGGGCCGCCAACGTGGCCCTCAACGTGCAGGCCCTCGGCGCCACGCCGCTGCTGTGCGCCGTTATCGGCACCGATGCCGGCGGCGACCAGCTCCTCCAGCTTCTGCACGAGCGCGATTTGCCGGCCGATGGCATCATCCGCAGCGCGCACCGGCCCACCACGGTCAAGCAGCGCATTTTGGCCCACGGCCAGCAGCTGCTCCGCATCGACTCGGAGGTAGAAACCGACCTCAACGCCGCCGAAACCGCCCAATTATTGGCCGCCTACGACGACCTGCTGGACTGCGCCGACGTGGTTATTTTCGAGGATTACGACAAGGGCGTGCTCAGCGAAGGCATCATCACCGAATGCATTGCCCGCGCCCGGCAGCGCAATGTCCCTACGGTGGTCGACCCCAAGAAAAAGAATTTCCTGGCCTACCGCCGGTGCACCCTTTTCAAGCCCAACCTGAAAGAGCTGCGCGAGGGCCTGAAGCTGGAATTTGGCGAGCCCAACACCGACCGCGCCGGCTTTGAAGCCGCCGTGGCCCGGCTGCGCGAAGAGCTGACGCCCGAAATCGTGCTGGTCACGCTTTCCGAGCACGGCGTGTTTGCCCAGCAGGACGAACAAAAAACCTACCTGCCGGCCCACCTGCGCACCATTTCCGACGTGTCGGGCGCGGGCGATACCGTCATCAGCATTGCCGCGCTGTGCGTGGCGCTGGGCCAGCCGGCCGCTTTCACGGCCGCGCTGGCCAACCTGGGCGGCGGGCTGGTGTGCGAGCAAGTAGGCGTGGTGCCCGTGGGGAAACAACGGCTGCTGGCAGAAGCAAAAGCCGCGTTCTCAATGTAGGCAGGCCTTTGGCAAAGCGGACAATACTACCATATTAAGCCTGTATAGTTATAGCCGGTAGAGAAATGCGTCCCGGCAGAGCGGAGAGCAGGATAACCTTTGACGAGATAGGGCGGTGTTTGTGGACCGCTGGTGAATGCGTTAAAAGGACTAAAGAGCACCGCACCAGAATCGGCCATTGGGTTGTCACTGCAAATCCCGGCTTCAAGATCATTATTGAGGGTTTTGGCGGCGAGCTTATCAAAGCTAACGGTGTCGCTGAAGCCCGAAGCCAGGTTATTGCGCACCATTATCGAATACTTGCTGGATTGAAAATAAGGGGTTACATCCGAGACATCAAAGCCAAACATTAGCCGGTGGTAGAGCAAGCGGGTATCGGTAGCAGCGGTTTGGTTGCGCGTCCCCCGGAAGATGAAGTACCGGTTGATGGGGTCCACGGTGACGGTCCAGTCGTAAGTGGCAGTACTAAACTGGCCCAAATGTATGGGAGCGGGCAAGGTGTAAACCGGCGTGCTGGCGTCTAGTTTTTTAAGGGTGTAATAGGTGCCATAGCTGAGAGGAAGAGCTGCTTTTTCGACCTTGAGGCGATGGGTGCCAGCAGGAATGTTGGGCAGCGAAAAGCTGCCATCGGCGGCTGTCTGGGTGCTAATGCTGGCATCCTCGTAAAGACTTACAGTCGCGCCGCTGTTATCGCTCAGCGCGTCGCCCCGTTCATCGTAGAGCAAGACCTTGCCCGTGAAGGTGGACATAGGAACCGCTACGTTTTTCTCTCGGCTGCAGCCTGATAGGGTCAGGAATAGGGCAACAACGCACAAGATAGGAGTTCTGTAGACGAGTTTGAATTTCATGGATTCCAGCTTAAAATGAATTATTATCGTGTGCCAAAGTAAGCCAAAAAACTCAGGAGATTGGTTGCCTGATTGATACCAGCATTCTAGGCCTTCTTCAAAAACTCCGTTTTGAGCACCATCGTGCTGCCGCCGGCCCGCCCTTCAATTTCGCCAGCGCTATTGGTGAGGCGAATATTCCTGACCACCGTGCCGCGCTTCAGTGTCAGCGACCAGCCTTTCACTTTGAGGTCTTAGATGAGGGTGACCGAGTCGCCTTCGGTGAGCAGGGCGCCGTTGCTGTCTTTTACGTCTATGAAAAATGGCTGATAAAGTAGTGATTTCCGCCTGTCATGCTGACGAAGGAAGCATCCTCTCACCGCTGAATGAATCGTCTGTCTACTCACGCAGGAAGAATCCCACAGCGGTTCTCAGGTTCGTGTACGTAGGGTGCGGGGCTTGCCCCCGCCCGTCGTTGCACGAAATCCTTGCAACGGCACGGGCGACGGGCGGGGACAAGCCCCGCACCCTATTTCGCAGAATGTACCTCAACTGAAGAAGTGCTCTAATTTGCTTCAACGAGTCGTTCGGCGTGATAAGATGCTTCCCTCCGCTCAGCATGACAGTACTGCCCAATCTTGCTGCCTACCCGCGCCAGGCCTTCACCGTGTCCACAAACACCCGCACATTATCCGGGTTCGTATCCGGGTACACGCCGTGGCCGAGGTTGGCGATGTGGGGGCCGCCGGCAAACTTGCGGAGCATGGTTTCGGTGGCGGCTTTCACCTGGGCGGGGGTGCCGTAGAGGGCGCAGGGGTCGAGGTTGCCTTGCAGGGTTTTGTCGCCGGCTTGCTGGCGCACCTGGGCGGGGTCCTGGTTCCAGTCGAGGCCGATGGTGCGGCAGGGCATGGCGGCGAAATCGGGCACGGCCCACCAGGCCCCCTTGGCAAACACGGTGACGGGCGCCAGCGGGGCCAGCGCGGCGCATATCTGGCCGATGTAGCGGGTCGAAAATTCGTGGTAATGGTCGGGGGGCAGGATGCCGGCCCAGGAGTCGAACACCTGCACGACTTGCGCGCCGGCCGCCACCTGGGCCTTGAGGTAGGCAATGGTCGTGGCGGTGATTTTTTCCAGGAGCCGGTGCGCCAGGGCAGGCTCTTTGTACAGCAGGCCGCGCGCTTTGCTGAAGGTTTTCGAGCCGTGGCCTTCGACCATGTAGGCCAGAATGGTCCAGGGCGCGCCGGCAAAACCGATGAGCGGCACCCGGCCATTCAGGGCGCGGTGGGTGATGCGGATGGCTTCGAGCACGTAGCCAAGGCCTTCTTCGGGGTCGGGCACGCGCAGCCGGTCCACATCGGCGGCCGACCGGATGACGTTGGGAAACAGCGGCCCCCGCGCTTCCACCATCTCATAGGGCAGGCCCATGGCGTCGGGCACCACCAGGATGTCGGAGAAGATAATGGCCGCGTCCACATCGAGCGCGTCGACGGGCTGAATGGTGACTTCGGCGGCCAGCGCGGGCGTCTCCACCAGCTCTTTGAAGCCGGAGAGGCGGCCGCGCAGGGCGCGGTATTCGGGCAGAATGCGGCCGGCCTGGCGCATCAGCCAGACGGGGGTGCGCTCGGTGGCTTCGCCACGGGCGGCGCGCAAAAATAAATCGTTTCTCAGCATAAGGTGTGACAAAAGTACCGCCAGCTTTTGTATTGCCCGAGCGGCTATTTTTAAGGAATCGAAATTTGCCCGGACATTATCAGAACAGAAAAATGTCTGGGCTGTGCGAACATCGAACGCATGAAATTTTCTTCTTCAGGGTTGTGAGCATTTTTTTTAAAACGCACCAATTCCTCGTTTTTCAATTGATGGTAACTGTAGGTGAGGAAAATATGGGTCAGCGTGCCGGAGCCTGTTACAAGGGTGTCAAGTCTGATTCCTGAGCTTTTGTGGATGATGCTTATTTTTTGAGTTATCGCAGAAGACTTCAAATACAGACTGTGCCAGTCGTCCTCGATGCCGTTGTAGCGTACCAATCCAGAGAAAACGACACTGTCGTTGCTCCTGATTTCGAAGTCGCTTTTTGGCTCGGAATCACTCATGTTTTGATAACGGACAACGGTTCTATGCGATTTCCGCGTTGTCCTTTTCGCTCCACTTACTTGCCGGTTATGCCCACAGCTGCTAAGAATCAGTGTTAGGGATATTACATATTTTGCATGCCACCAGACTTTATTCAACATGGAATAAAACTTTAATTGCGGTTATCATGAAATTGACCCCAATTGCCAGCGTAATGAACCCGATGATGCGCGACATGGCCGCCATGCCGGGCTTGCCGAGCACGCGCGTGAGGCGCAGCGAGAACAGGAGGATGAGGAACGCGGCCAGCGCCACCAGCGCGAAACCGGCCACCGTCATGGCCTTATCGACATAAGTGGGCCGGATGAGGCCGATGCAGATGGCCATCGAGCCCGGCCCGGAGAGCATGGGCATGGCCAGCGGGGTGAAGCTGATGTCGTCTTTCTGCTTGCTTTCTTCGAGGGCGTCGGGCCCCACCCGGTCGCGGTTGGCGCCGGGCGTGAGCAGCTCGAAGGCCGAGCGCATGAGCAAAATGCCGCCCGCGATGCGCAAATGCTGGATGTTGATGCCAAAAAAGTTGAGAATGTACTGCCCGCCAAAAAACGCCACGCTCAGAATGCAGACCATGTAAATGCAGGCCCGCAGCGCCGTGCGCGCTCGCTCGGAGGCCCGGTCGTCGGCGGTGAGGGTGAGGAAAACCGGCATCGCCCCAAACGGATTGACGATGGAAAACAGGGTGGTGAAGGTGGCGAGCAGAATTTCCATAGGTGCAAAGGTAGGCGAAGGGCTTAGCCGGCAGGAAAAGTACTATTTTGCTGCTTCAACGGCGTAGCTTCGCTGGTCGCGTTCCGTATTTTTGCCATTCTCGCCTTCCGATTTATGATTCCTGACGCTTCCGCCGCCGCTGCTTCGCCCGACCACGACCACGACCGCCCCACCACCGAAACGCCGCTGGTGGGCATCATCATGGGGTCGAAATCGGACCTGAAAATCATGTCGGCCGCCGCCGACGTGCTCCGGCAGTTTGGCATTCCGTACGACATCACGCTGGTGTCGCCGCACCGCACGCCGCACCGCATGGTCGAATACGCCGAAAGTGCCCACAAGCGCGGCCTGCGCGTGCTTATTGCCGGCGGGGGCGGGGCGGCCCACCTGCCCGGCATGGTGGCCGCGTTCACCACGCTGCCCGTGATTGGGGTGCCCATCAACAGCACCACGTCCATTCAGGGGCTCGATTCGGTGCTGAGCATGATTCAGATGCCGGCCGGTGTGCCCGTGGCCACGGTGGGCATCGACAGCGCCGCCAACGCCGCCGTGCTGGCCACCCAAATCCTGGCCCTGACCAACGCCCGCCTCGCCAATGCGCTGGAAAAGTACCGCACCACGCTCAAGGACCGGGTATTGCGCACCATTGAAGAGCTGCGGAAAGGCGGCTTTCAGGACGATATGTAGGCGGGTGAAAGAACCAAACCGCCGCGCCCGGCACAACGCGCCGCTGACAGCGGCCACGCTACCCCGCGCATGTGCACGGATTCTCAAACCGCTGTAATTATTTTCCGTCCTGATTGATGCTATCCCACCCTGTTTCATGCCCTTTTTCCTCTCCGGTCTGCTAACGGCCGCTCACTGGCTGACCTGGCTTTTTGGCGGCCTGGCGCTGCTGGCAACGCTGCTGCCCGTTTTTCGCCAAACCGCGTGGTGGATTCGCATCTGCGACTTTCCCCGCCTGCAAATCGTGGCCGGGCTGTGCCTGGGCTTCGCCGCCATGCTGGCCTTGCCAGAGCCCCGCAGTTTTGGGCACGACCTATTTATGGTGAGCCTGGCCGTAGCCGTGCTCTACCAGCTCAGCCGCATCTGGCCCTACACGCCGCTGCACCGCAAGCAGGTGGCCGATGCCAGCCGCCCGGCCGATGACACCGACAACCACCTCAGCCTGCTGGTGGCCAACGTGCTGATGTACAACCGCGACGCCTCGCGCCTGCTGGGCCACATTCGGCACCTGCGGCCCGACATCGTGCTGGCCGTCGAAACCGATGCCTGGTGGCTAAGCCAGTTGCAGCGCATCGAAGCCGACTTCCCCTATACCTGCCACGCGCCGCTGCCCAACACCTACGGCATGCTCGTATTTTCGCGCCTGCCGCTGCACGAGGCGCAGATTCGCTACCTCCTGGACCCGGAAATTCCCTCGTTTCACGGGCGCGTGGTGCTGCCCAACGGCGTGCCCGTGAACCTGCACTTCCTGCACCCCAAGCCGCCCGCGCCGCAGGAATCAAAAAACAGCGCCCGCCGCGACGCGGAACTGCTGGTGGTGGGCAAATTTATTCAGGCGCACGACGGCCCCACCGTGGTGGCCGGCGACCTCAACGACGTGGCCTGGTCGCACACCTCCGAGCTGTTTCGCCGCCTTTCGCGCCTGCTCGACCCGCGCATCGGGCGCGGCCTGCTGCCCACCTTTCATGCCGACTACCAGCTGCTGCGCTGGCCGCTGGACCACGTTTTCCACTCCGCGCACTTCCGCCTTCAGCGCCTCGAGCGCCTCTCGCACATCGGCTCCGACCATTACCCCATCTTCACCTGCCTCAGCTACGAGCCCAACGGCTGGCAGGCCCAGGAACTGGAGCTGGAGCTGGCCGACGCCGACGACCACGAAGAGGCCGAAGAAAAGATTGAGGAAGGACTCGTTGACGTAGCCGAGGCCACGGAATAAGCCGCAACGGGTGGCGTACTAAACCACTAAAAAGCCCGCCATGTGCAGCATGACGGGATTTTTAGGACCGGAAATCGGCTCATTATCGCGAGGCCTTACTTGGCCGTAACCGCGCGTTTGGCCGTTACCAGCTCAATGGGCTGAAAGTCGGTGGGCGGCATTGGCCGGCCCGTGGCGCTCACATACTGCGGCCGGATGCGCATGGTGAGCCGGCGCCCGGCGCCGGTAAAATCGGTGAGGCCTGCGGCAAAAGCCGCCGGGGTGCTGCCGCTGAGGCGGTCGGCCGGCACGTTGAGGTCCACCGCCACGGGCAGCGTTTCGATGGCGCTGGATTCCAGCGCAGTGTTGAGGCCGGTGGTGCCGGCCGTGAGCTGGCGACCATCGAGCAGCAATTGGTAGTCGAGCTGCTTGAGTTGCAGGGTTTCCGCGCTGGGGTTGCGGGCGTACACGCGCATTGCGAGGTGCAGGGGCAGGTTGCCCGCTTGCAAAGCCGCCTGCAGCTTGCCCTGTTGCGCCGACGTGAGGTCGGCCGCCTGGCGCACAAACAGGATGTCCTGGCCGCCGAGCTTGGCTTCGTCCATGAAATTGAGGCGGTACTGCATTTGGCCATAAGCCTGCACTTCGCGGGCCTCGGCAGATACGCCTTTGCCGCTGGGCGACTCCTTAACTTGTTCGCTTACACTGCACTGGGTCGTCGCAATCAGCAGGGAGCCCAGCACCAAGGCCCGGGCCGGGAAAATGAGGAAGGAGATTTTCATAAATATATAGCGGTTGTAAACAGGAAGTCGAACGTTACGAAAGTGTTAAGGCCAGTAATAGCTGCGCTTACGCGATTGGAAGCGAAGGGTTAGCTCGTGGTGTTTTGAAAGAAATTCAGTGAGAATAAACTTTTGTTAAAATACTGAGCAATAGCACCGCTGTGCTCAGTAGTAGAATGCGCAAGCCGTGTTTCCTGTCCTGGGCCGAGTAAGCCAGCACCTGCCGCCCATCGGGCAGCGGCTTTTTGTGGTAGCGCAAGTGCCAGCCAATAACCAGCCCAACGATGCCGCCCAGCAGGCCAAACAGGTAGCCGGCCACAATCCAGGCTTTTTGGGTAGGCTCGGGCTTGGCCATTTCGGCGGTGCGGTGCTGGCGTAGCAGCTGCACCGTATCGGCCGTCACACCGCGACCCCGTTGCCGGAGCAGCTGCCCGGCCAGGGCCACGTCGTAGCTGCTCCATTCGTCGGGCCGGGTCAGAATGTCGAACAACTCTTCGTCGGAGAAAGCGAACAAGTAATGGTCGGGGGCCGCCTGGGCCACCAGCTGTGCATTTTCCTGGTCCTCAAGCCTTCGCGCGGTGTCAAAATCGCTGGGCCGCAGCCGCACCACAAAGCGCGTGTTCGCTGGATTGAACGCCATGTTGACGTCAAAAACCGGTTTGTCAGAGGCCGTTTCAAATGGCACCTCGTGCCGGCCGAGCAAATCAAGCAGCGGCTGGGCCACTTCGGCGGAAGGAAAAGAGTCGTACTGCTGAAACGTATCCATAAAGCAGGCCACTGCCCAAATTGGGGCCAAGCTACAACAATGCCCGGGATTTGAGGCTTATTTGGGCTCCAATGCCAGCAGTGCCGCTGGCCCAAAACCCGCTTTCCCCCTGCTTCTGCCTAATCCCTACGCTCGTGAAGATTCCCGTTTTAAGCGAAAGCCGCAACCTGCGCTACTTCACCTTCTTTTATTTGTATGTGATGCAGGGCCTGCCGGCCGGATTTCGAGGCGCCACGATTTACAACTACTTGATTGAGAAAGGCCTCACCGCCTCTGCCGTGGGCAGTTTCGTGCTGGTGGTGGGCCTGCCGTGGTCGTTTCAGTTTGTGTGGGGGCCCATTGTCGACCGGTTTCAGTACTCGCTGATGGGCCACCGCAAGCAGTGGGTGGTGCTCACGCAGCTGGTGGCGGTGGCGGCTTCGCTGGGGCTGCTGCTGGTGCGCGACCCCCTCGCGCAGCTGGGGCTGATGTCGGCCTTGTTCTTCGTGCACAGCCTGTTTGCGTCCATCCAGGACACCAGCGTCGACGCTATGGCCATTGCCGTGACGCCCGAATCCGAGCGTGGGCGGGTCAACGCGTTCATGCGGGCCGGGTTCCTGTTGGGCGGCTCGTTGGGGGCGGCCGGCCTGGCGCCGGTGCTCCAGCAGCACGGCTTCCAGCGGGCAGTGCTGCTCCAGTCGCTGGCGCTGCTGCTGCTCACGGCGCTCACCTTTGTCATTCGCCTGAACCGGGGCGACCGCCTGCTGCCCCGCCTGCGGGCTACCGATGCCGCGCCCACCCGCCCCGGCCGCGCCGAAAACCCGCCGCTACGATGGGTATTTCGGGAGCTGCTGCGCAGCGTGTCGCGGCCGCGCAGCCTGCGCATCTTTCTGTGCCTGTGGGCCGTGTATTTGTCGTGCACCGTGTTTTACAGCAGCTTCATTTACACCCTCATCCACTCCTTGCATTGGCTGGCCAAGGACGTGTCGGTGCTCGAAGGCAGCTGGGTGAACCTGGCAGTGTTGGCCGCGCTGGTGGGCGGCGGCCTGCTTTCCGACCGCCTGGGGGCGGCCCGCCTCCAGCGCTGGGTGCTGGGCTTCATCGCGCTGGCAATCGCGGGGCTGAGCACGGCCGGCGCGCACTGGGGCGAGTCGTCGGTTGCCACCGGCGGCATCTTGCTGCTCAACCTTTTCGACCCCTTTATGAGCGTAGCCGCCCTGCCGTTGCTCATGAATTTGTGCGAAGACCGCGTGGCCGGCTCGCAGTTCACCACCTACATGGCGCTGGTCAACTTCGGCGACGTCATCGGGGCCAAAATCACCGGCTGGGCCCTGGGCGTAGTCGCTGCTCCAATTATCGGGCTCGTGTGTGCCTCGGCCGTGCTGCTGGCGCTCTGGGCGTTGCGCCGCGCCACCGCGGTGCCAGCGGCCTTGCAGCCCCAGCCCGCCTAACCAGTGGTGGCTGCCCCACCGCCGCAGTTTCGAAATCGCATCATCCAAAACAATGTTTAGCCTCCGAAAAAGAGGCCCTTTTGGGGTCCTCCACTAAATATTCACAAAAAAAGGCCGAAAGCACTGCTTCCGGCCTTTTAAAATCAACGGTTATTTAAATCTGCGAAATCAGCCTAATCAGCCAAAATCAGCGATTTATTTGCCGTCCACTTCCTCGTAGTCCACATCGGTGACGTGGTCGCCGGCCGGTTGGCCCTGGCCGTCCTGCGGCTGGCCGTCGCCGCCGGGGAAGCCGCCCGCGCCGGGCTGGCCACCTTCGGCCCCGCCCGCGGCGTACATCTCCTGCGAAGCGGCCTGCCAGGCGGCGTTGATGGCCGTCATGGCCGTATCAATCGCGCCGAGGTCCTTGCTTTCGTGGGCCTTTTTGAGGTCGGCCAGCGCGCCTTCAACAGCGGTTTTGTTGCCGCCGCTCAGCTTGTCGCCGTACTCTTTCAGCTGCTTCTCGGTTTGGAAAATCATCGAGTCGGCCGCGTTCACCTTGCTGATGCGCTCGGTTTCGGCTTTGTCCGAATCGGCGTTGGCGGCGGCTTCGTCGCGCATCCGCTTGATGTCGGCTTCGCTCAGGCCGCTGCTGGCTTCGATGCGGATTTTCTGCTCCTTGCCGGTGCCCTTGTCCTTGGCCGTCACGTTCAGGATGCCGTTCGCGTCGATGTCAAAAATAACCTCGATTTGCGGCACGCCGCGCGGGGCCGGCGGAATGCTGTCGAGGTGAAACTTGCCGATGGTGCGGTTCTGGTTGGCCAGGGGCCGCTCGCCTTGCAGCACATGAATTTCCACCGATGGCTGGTTGTCCGACGCCGTCGAGAACGTTTCCGATTTCTTGGTCGGAATCGTCGTGTTCGACTCGATGAGCTTGGTCATCACGCCGCCCATCGTCTCAATGCCCAGCGAAAGCGGGGTCACGTCAAGCAGCAGCACGTCCTTCACCTCGCCGGTCAGCACCCCGCCCTGAATAGCGGCGCCAATCGCCACCACTTCGTCGGGGTTCACGCCCTTCGAAGGCTTCTTGCCGAAAAACTTCTCCACCTCCTCCTGGATGCGGGGAATGCGGGTCGAGCCGCCCACGAGAATCACCTCGTTGATGTCGGAAGTCGACAGGCCGGCGTCTTTCAACGCCTTTTTCACGGGCTCCATCGAGCGGCGCACGAGGTCGTCGGCCAGCTGCTCAAACTTGGCCCGGCTCAGCTTCACCACCAGGTGCTTGGGCCCCGAAGCCGTCGCGGTAATATAAGGCAGGTTGATTTCGGTTTCCGTCGAGCTCGAGAGCTCCACTTTGGCCTTTTCAGCGGCTTCTTTCAAGCGCTGAAGGGCCATTGGGTCGTTGCGCAGGTCGAGGCCTTCGTTATCCGACTTGAACTGGTCGGCCAAAAAGTTGATGATAACCTGGTCGAAGTCGTCGCCGCCGAGGTGCGTGTCGCCGTTGGTGCTCAGCACTTCAAACACGCCATCCCCCAGCTCCAGAATGGAGATATCAAACGTGCCACCGCCGAGGTCATACACGGCGATTTTCTGGTCTTTGTGCTTCTTGTCCAAGCCGTAAGCCAGCGCGGCGGCCGTCGGCTCGTTGATGATGCGCTTCACGTCGAGGCCCGCGATGGCGCCGGCTTCTTTGGTGGCCTGGCGCTGGGCGTCGTTAAAGTAAGCCGGCACCGTGATAACGGCTTCGGTCACGGGCTGGCCGAGGTAATCCTCCGCCGTCTGCTTCATTTTCTGAAGCACCATGGCCGAAATTTCCTGCGGCGTGTAGTTGCGGTCGCCGATTTTTACGGCCACCGTGTTGTTGGCGCCGGGCACCAAATCATAAGCTACGTACTTGCTTTCGGTCGTTACTTCCGAAAACTGGCGGCCCATGAAGCGCTTGATGCTGGCGATGGTGTTTTTGGGGTTGGTCACGGCCTGGCGCTTGGCCGGGTCGCCCACCTTGCGCTCGCCCTTGCCCCCGTCGAGGAACGCGACGATGCTGGGGGTGGTACGGCGGCCTTCGCTGTTGGGAATGACCACGGGTTCGTTGCCTTCCATTACGGCCACGCACGAGTTGGTGGTGCCGAGGTCAATGCCGATTATTTTGCCCATGTTGGGTGTGTGTTGGTTAAGGTGGAATTGTCAGGTCAAAGCAGCTTCTCAGCCGCTACCGGGGGGTTACAAGCAACGTACCAGCCCCGTTTTGGTGACAGATTGTCACCGAATCCGGGCCAGGGACGCAGTTATGCGACGCGGTGGCTTGATTTGTTTCGGGCGCGGGCAATTTCCTGACAGGGGTGCAGAATAGGTGCTTTCTTGCCGTTGATTTGACAAGTACATTTCTTCATTATGCTGAATATCATCCTACCGAGCCTGCCTTACCAGCGCACTGTTGACCCAATGTGGCAAGAGGAAATGGATGTTGCGAGAAGCTGCGGCTACTTGGTCTGTCTTTTTGATTCAGACCAAGAAAAGCTATATCAACAGCCTATTTTGCAGTATCCCACCTTATACCGTGGTTGGATGCTCTCGGCCACCGAATATCAGCAATTGGCGAATGTGACGCCGCTATTGATTTCGCCTGAAATGTATTTGGCCTCGCACCAAGCAAATGGCTGGTATGACCCGATTTCAGCTTTTACCCCGAAAAGCAGCATTATTGCTGCCAGAGATGCTGCAGTTGCTATTGAATCCTTCGTGAAGCAGAACGGCAGGTGTTTCGTTAAAGGACTGAGCAAATCGTTCGGCTCAGAATCCGTTGTTTCTTCACTGCCTGAATTTAAAACACTGCTGCAAAAGCACTGTGTAGTGCCCCAGGACTCGCTCTTTGTGCGGGAGTTCGTCGAATTGTCAACCCGGCCAGAGCAGCGGTTTTTTGTGGTGCGAAACGATGCTTTTGGAGCCGAAGAAGCATCGTTTCCTGAAACGCTTAAACCAGCATTGGAAACTTTGAAAAACCGTTGGTTCTATACCGTAGATGTGGCTTACACCCAAACAAGCCAACCCGTAATAATAGAGGTTGGTGACGGACAAGTTTCCGATACCAAAGAGTGGAGCGTGGCAACGTTATACAGCAAGGTTATTTCTCGGCTGGCTGAAGTAGCATTTACTTAGCAGAACTCAAAAAACACCGCGTCTGCCGCTCCCAATCCGCCGGGTAGCGCTTCCAGTACGGCTCGTGGCCGACCCCAACGAAGTCGTGCCGGTATTTCGGGCCGGCCAGATGGGCGAAAATAGCATTGGTTTCAGCGCCGGTCACGCGCGGGTCGGCGGTGCCCCAAAGCAGGAGCGTGGGCGTGTGAACTTGGGTGGCGTAGTGCTCGGCGCTTAAACCATAGGCCCAAAAACCGTTTTGCACGCCGCCCCAAAACACCAGCAAATCGGCCATCGGAAAACCCAGAACGTGCATGGAAGCGAAGCGGTTATAGGCCGTTTGGCGCATGTTGCCGTAGGGGCATTCGAGGATGTTGGCGGCGGGGCGCACGCCCAGCTCGGCCTCGGCCCGCAGGATGGCCACGGCGCCCATGCTCACGCCGTAGAGGACGAGCGAATCGGCGGGGTGCCGGGTGCGCAGCCAGCGCACGGCGGCCGCCACGTCGTCGGCCTCGCGGTAGCCCACCGTGGTGCGGAAACCGGCCGAATTGCCGTTGCCCGCCTGGTCCACGAGTAACACGTTGTAGCCCAGGCGGCGAAAGTAGCCGGCCTCGTGTCCGAGGTGCGACTTGCTGCTGGTGTAGCCGTGAAACAGCGCCACGGTGCCGCAGGCACGTCCGCTATCGGGCCGGGCGTACCAGGCTTCCAGCGCGCCGTTGGGGCCGGCAATGCGCACGGTTTCGACCGGAAAACCGGGCTTGGGGCCGTTGCGGGGCTTGGGGTTGCGGATGCCGGTGAGCAGCAGCCAGGCTTTCTTGGCGGGGCCGAGCTGCTCAAGGTTAGCAGAGCGGGTACCGGCCTCGTTAGAGAAATGCGTGAAGCGCCAGGCGTGGAAAAAGGCCACGACGTTGAGGGCGGCGAAGCCAACGAACAGCAGCGAGAGGAACAAGCGGAGGCGGTTTTTCATAGCATTAACCACCAGTTGTTCGTTCATCGCCCCAATTCCTGAGAAGTATGGGACAAAACTACCAGATTAGTACCCACTTCTGGCACCCCCTCTCCTCGGGAGAGGGGGCCGGCCCCGGAGGGGTCTCGTGAGGTCATTCGGCAAGGCGCGTAACCCCGTCACTTCGGCCGCCGTCAGCTCGCGCCACTGGCCTGGCTGCAAAGGGCCTATTTCCAGCCCACTGATGGCCGCGCGCACCAGGCGCAGGCAGGGCAGGCCCACGGCCGCGCACATCTTGCGCACCTGGCGGTTCATGCCCTGCGAAATCCGGATTTCCAGCCAGCTCGTGGGGATGCTCGCGCGGTAGCGGATGGGCGGGTTGCGCGGCCACAAGCCCGCCGGCTCGGGCAATGCCGCCGCCTCGCCGGGCGCGGTGAGGCCCTCTTTTATCTGCACGCCTTGCCGCAGCAGGTGCAGCGCGGCGTCCGAAACCACGCCTTCGACCTGCGCCCAGTAGGTTTTCGGAACTTTGAACTTCGGGTCGCTGAGGCGGTGCTGAAGCTGCTTGTCGTCGGTGAGCAGGAGCAGGCCTTCGCTGTCAAAATCAAGCCGCCCCACCGGGTACACGTCGGGCACGGGCACAAAATCCTTGAGCGTGGCGCGCCCGTGTTCGTCGGTAAACTGGGTGAGGACTTCGTAAGGCTTGTTCAGCAGAATGTAGCGCATGTATTCAATTCAACAACCACACTGAGCTCAACGGTAAGGCTGAGCAGGACCGCATTTTTAGTTCTCTACTTACTCCCACCAGCGCGCGTGCGGCAGTTCGGTGCCCAAAGTTACCGGCTCGCCCAGGTGCGGCGTCGTAATGGGCTGTCCCAGGCGCGCCGCCTCGGCCGTGGCCCGCTTCACGGGCTCGTTCCAGGCGTGGTTGGCCTCCGTAAAAGCGCCCCAATGCACGGGCAGCATCACGGCGGCGCGCACGTCGCGGGCCGCCTGCACGCTCTGCTCGGGGCGCATATGAATCTCGGCCCAGCTGGCGTCGTACTGCCCGCACTCAACCAGCGCCAAATCGAACGGCCCGTAGGCGGCCCCAATGGCGGCGAAGTGCGGCCCGTAGCCGCCATCGCCGGTGTAAAAAATCCGTTTCGTGGCCGCCTGCATCACCCACGAGCACCACAGCGTCGAGTTGCGGTTGGTGAGGCCGCGGCCCGAAAAATGCCGGCTGGGCGTGCAGCGCAGCACAATGCCGGGCAGCCGGGCGCTGTCGCCCCAGTTCATTTCCGTGATGCGGGCCGGGGCCACGCCCCAGGCCCGCAGGTGCACCCCAATGCCCAGCGGCACGTAAAAATGCCCCACTTTGTCCTTGATTTTGCGAATGGTTTCGTAGTCGAGGTGGTCGTAGTGGTCGTGCGAAATGAGCACGGCGGCAATGGGCGGCAGCTTTTCGGGCGCGATGGGCAGGCTGCGGTTGTAGCGGTTGGGCGTGGCCCAGCTCACCGGCCCCATTTCCAGGCTCAGCATGGGGTCGAGCAGAATGTTCTGGCCGGCCAGCTCCACCAGGCTGGCCGAGTGGCCAAACCACGTCACCCGCACCATTCCAGGCGTTTTTCGGGTGATGGCGAGCGAGTCGAGCGGCTGCATCGGGAGCGGGCCGGGCGGCTTGGCATTGGGGGTTTTATGAAACAGAAATTTCCACACCACGGCCGCCGTGCTGCTGCCCGTCAGCTCCTTGGTGGGCAGCAGGTTCACAAACTCACCGTCGCGGTAATGCCCCGATTTCGCGTACGCCTGCTTGTCCGCCTTGGTGGGCGTGCCGCCGAGCTGGGGGCTGAGGCTGGTGAAGGCCACCGCTGCCAGCAGCAGGGCCCCGAAAATGCCACCGGTTGTCAAGAGAATGGATGTTAAAGATTTACGCATGAAGTTACAACACCCGGCCGCCCGCCAGCGCCACCACATCCCGCACCTCCAGCACGGGCCTGGGGTACCCTTCCGTCACCGATTTAATCATGGCCTGGGCCAGTTCCCGCAGGGTGCTCGCGTAGGCCGGCAGCAGCTTCCGGACGATGGGGTAGAGCCAGCCAAAATAGCGGTAGGCCTTGGGCACGTTCGGCTGGCCGGGCGTGGGGTGCAGGAAGCCCGGCCGGAACATGTAGGCGCGCCGGAAGGGCAGGGCCAGCAGCTCGTTTTCGGTGCGGCCTTTCACGCGGGCCCAGTGGCTGCGGCCTTTTTCGGTCCCATCGGTGCCGGCCCCGGTTACGTAAGCAAACGTCATTTCCGGATTGAGGCGCGCCAGGGTTTGGGCGAAGGCCAGCGTCAGGTCGTGGGTGATGCGCTCGTAGTCTGCCTTCGAAACGCCCACCGACGAGATGCCCGCGCAGAAAAAACACGCATTGTAGCCCACAAGCTGGCTTTCGATGGGGCCAAGATTCTGCAAATCGGTGAGCAGCAGCTCGGTTATTTTTGGGTGCGCAATTCCGCTGGGCTTGCGGCCGAGCACCAGAACGTGCTCGATATCGGGGTTTTGCAGGCATTCGAGCAGAACGCCCGCGCCCACCATGCCGGTGGCCCCGGTAAGAATGGCTCGTATTTTCATGTTGCTCAGGTAAAGTAGGAGGGAGGACGCAGCAGGACCGTTTCTACTTTACGCGGCAGCGCTGGTTTATACGAAGGCGCTTTTGGGCTGACGAATATGAAGGCCGTCATGCAGAGCGCAGCGAAGCATCTCGCTCGGGGTAGTAATCCAATCGGCACAACGAAGCGGGCAAGATGCTTCGCTGCGCTCTGCATGACGGCCTTTTATACATGACGTTCTTTCATATTCGTCCTACACGCTGCCCGAATACTTCCGCACGGCCCACTCCACCGTCAAAAAGGCCAGAATCACGAAGAAAATCCACTTCAGATTTATCAAATCCTTCAAGTCTTCTTCGGCCGTAATCACCGGCTTGTAATTGGCCTTCAGAATATCCTGCGTCAGCTTATCAAACTGCGAAGGATAATATAGCCGCGAGCCGCTGCGCCGGGCCAGCTGCGCCAGCAAGTTGTGGTCGGCCTTCGATTCCAACGCTTCCAGCGGCTGCGACTGCACCAGCAGTTCCCCCGCATCCTGCTGGGGCTGGCCGCCGAGGGTGGCGCGGGCCTGGTAGCGGTAGAGGCCGGGCGCCAGCGGGCCAAGGTGCAGCGGCGAGCCGTCTTCGGCGTTGGCAAAAGAAAAGCGGCGGCTTTGCTTTTTCTCGTCGGTCAAAACCAGCTCAACTTTCTGGTTATAAAGGCGCTCGAAGACGGCGTTGTAGGTTTCGGCGCCCAGCGTCACGTCGTCCTGGGTGCCGAAAGCGTCCTGCGTGGGGTACACGTCGAGGCGCTTTTTGTTGGCGTTTTGGGTCAGCAGCTGGAGCGTGCGGATGACGAGGCGGTCGTAGGCTTCGGGCTTGTCGTCGTGCTCCACCGCTTCCTGGAGGCGCCATTGCCAGCTGCCGTCGGTGAGCAGCGTGGCCTGGCGGCGGTCGGCCGGGCCCCCAAATACCAGCAGCGGCTTTTGGGTAGGCAACCGACCCACGCGCTGCCAGAGCGCGGCTTCGGCCCCCGCGCCCAGGCGCAAATCGCCAAACGGCACCGGCGCGGGCGGGTACTGCGCGAAGCGCCGGGCCGACTCCTCATCCGTCGCAAAGCGGGCAAAGCCGGGGTTGGGCAGCGGCGTCACCTCGTCGGTCTGCGCCCCGCGTGGCTGAATGGTGAGGCCCGTACCCAGCTGATTATAAGCCCCCAAGTCAGACTGCGCGCCGATGACGTACAGCGCCGGCGTGCGCCGGGCCTTCACCTGGGCCAGAATCTCACCGCCCAGCCCGCCCTGCGCCGGCAGCTGGTGCAGAATGGCCACGTCGAAATCGGCACCGGCCCGCAACGGGGCCACGCCGGGCAGCGCCAGGGTCAGGTCGAAGTTGTCGTTGGCCAGAATGGCGGCGCGCAGGGCCTTAAGGTCGGGGTGCGCGGCGGCCCCGGCCAGCAGCACGCGCAGCTTGCCCTTCACGATTTCGACGAAGGCCGTGCGGGCGT
Source organism: uncultured Hymenobacter sp. (assembly GCA_964242365.1). GTDB lineage: Bacteria > Bacteroidota > Bacteroidia > Cytophagales > Hymenobacteraceae > Hymenobacter. The sequence goes on from CAXTCS010000006.1 coordinate 32,331, forward strand.
TGTTCAGCGCCGTAAACTCGCCGGGCTGGGGCACGATGCGCACCTCGTAGCGGCGCTTGCCGGGCGCGGGCGCCGTGATTTGGAAGGTGGTGCGCACCCGCCGGCGGCCGGCCGGCAGCGCCACGCGGCGGCTGTCGAGCACACGATTTCCCTCGCGCAGCTCCACGGTGGCCGCGCCGCCCGCGTAGCCTTCGAAACCCAGCTCGGCTTCGATGGGGAATTTATTGCCGCTGAACGCCACGCGGTTATAGGTGAGGGCGGTCAGGCGCAGGTCGCGCTTGGGCACGGTGTCGCCCACGGCCACGCTGTAAATCGGGAAGCTGAACTCGGAGTAGGCCGGGCTGCGGCCCTGGTTCACAAGGCCGTCGCTCACCAGCACCACGCCGGCCAGGTTGCGGTCCTGGTACGCCTCGCGGGTGTCGCCGAGCAGCTGGCCGAGGTCGGTAGTGGCCGCGTCGAAACGCAGCGAATCGGGCCGGGCCGGGCGGCCGGGCGTCGGCGTCAGGGTGCGGGTTTCGACGGTGAAACCCTTGCCGCGCAAGGTTTCGGCCAGCCCGGCGAGGCCGGCAGTGGCCTGGCTCAGCACGGGTTTGGGCGTGAACAGCCCGACCGACTGCGAGTTATCGACCGCGAGCACCACCGTGGGCGGCTCGGTGTGCGTGGTGGTGGTTTTGATGAACGGCGCCAGCAGCAGGTAGCACAAAAAGCTGACCACGGCAAAGCGCAGCGCCGCCAGCGCGTAATTCAGGCGCTGCCCCCAAGGCGCTTTGGCCGAGTATTGCAGGGCCGCGTAGCCCGCGCCCACAGCCAGGCAGAGCAGGATAAACCAGGAAGAATATTGGGTGGTCAGCAAACGAAAATCGGATTGAATCAGCGCTAAAGGTCGGCCCGCGCCGCTAAAGTTGCAGCCGGCCGCTGGTTCAACGGCTGAGCACGGCAACCAGTTCGGGGCTGTTGAAGATGCTGACCGGCGAAATAACCGTTTCCGCCAGCGGCAGTCGACGCCCGTACCGCTCGCGCAGCTTGGCCCGCACGGCGGGGCTGCTCAGGTCGAAATCGCGCAATTGCTGGAGCTGCCCCAGCCGCCGGCCGAGCCCGCGTTCGTACACTTTCCAACTGAGTTCGAGTTGCGCAAGCAGCGTTGAATAGCCGATGTATCTTCGTGCAACTGAAGAACAGTCGCCAGCGTTGCATGAGCAAAAACGATAAACTCCTGGCCCGCCTACTAAGCCAGCCCGCCGATTTCACTTGGGATGAGCTGCTGCGGGTGCTGCGGCAGCTCGGCTACGAAGAGCAGGCCGCTGGCAAAACGGGCGGCAGTCGACGCGCCTTCGTCAAGGCCGAAACCGGCGTCATTATCCGATTACACAAGCCGCATCCCGGCAATGTGCTCAAGCAATATCAACTCAAACAGCTGATTCAGCAACTAAATCTCGCCACTTCATGAGCAGCGTATTGAAACACGGCGGTTACACTGCCCGCATCGAATTCAGCGCCGAAGACCGGGTGTTCTTCGGCAAGCTGGACGATATTACCGACCTGATTTCCTTCGAAGGCAACACCGTGGAAGAACTGGAAAATGCCTTCGTAGAAGCCGTAGAAGACTATTTGGACCTGTGCACCGCCACCGGCAAGCAGCCCGAAAAACCTTTCAAAGGGAGTTTCAACGTGCGAATGCAGCCGGAACTGCACCGGCGGGCCGCCCTGGCTTCCCGCGAACGCAACATGAGTCTGAACCAGTTGGTGGTGGAGGCCGTGCAGCGTTTCGTGTAGCGCGATTGCCGGCTAGATGTGGAAAATCAGGTCGCCGTCGCGGAGCTGGGGCGCGATTTGGGCGGTGGCGGCTTCCGCGGCCCGGTGGCTTTGGAAGCGGAGCAGGTGCTTGTGCAGGCGCGGGTACGCGGCAATGACGAGGGCAGCCAGGAGCAGGGCGGGGAGAAGGAGCCAGCGGTTCATCGGATATGACTACTCATAAACGGTCGCTGCGCAAAGCATTTCTGCAAATACACGCCAGCTCGCAACATTTGCATCCGCAACATGCGCATCAGCCTTCGGCATATTTTTATTGTAGCCAGATGTATCATTCGCATACGCTGATAAGGCCGCCAGAAAATCGCCAAGGTTCTGGCTCTCCCAATCCTTCCCATTTCCCAAATAGTTAGACCGCAGTTGCTGCAAGAACACTACGAAATCTTGGCGACTGCTGATTGCTGACGTGTCGAGGGCACCCGGTTCGGGATTTGAATCCATGCGGCAATTTGTTGTTTTGACGTAATTCGAGGATGGCTTTGGAGACCATAAACAGCAGTAGAGACGCAACATTTTGCGTCTCATCGTTGAACGGTCGGCACCGCGCCATTGCCGCGCAGGCCTAACAACCTCAGCAACCGAAGGTCAGCGGCGCTAACGACGAGACTCCAACTGTTGCGTCTCTACCTCATGTAGCCATAATAATTCTTACGTCAGCATGCCGCCATCCACTTGCAGCACCTGGCCGGTGATGTACGCCGAATCATCCGAGGCCAAAAACGCCGTCGCCTTCGCCACGTCCTCGGGCCGGCCGCCGCGCTTGAGCGGGATGGCCTTGCGCCACTCGTCGACTTGCTTGGGGTCGAGGGCGTCGGTCATTTCGGTTTCGATGAAGCCGGGGGCCACGGCGTTGCAGCGGATGTTGCGCGAGCCCAGCTCCAGGGCCACCGATTTGGTGAAGCCGATGATGCCGGCCTTGCTGGCGGCGTAGTTGGCCTGCCCGGCGTTGCCCTTGAGGCCCACCACGCTCGTCATGTTGATGATGGAGCCGGTTTTGGCGCGCATCATGGGCTTGGTGGCGGCCTTGGTGAGGTTGAAAACCGATTTGAGGTTCACTTTCAGCACGTTGTCCCACTGCTGCTCGCTCATGCGCATCAGCAGGCCGTCCTGGGTGATGCCGGCGTTGTTGACGAGGATGTCCAACTTACCAAAATCGGCCAGCACGTCTTCCACCAGCTTCTCGGCCTGAGCGTAGTCGGCGGCGTCGGAACGGTAACCCTTGGCCTTGGTGCCGTGGGCGGCCAGCTCGGCCTCCAGGGCCTGGCCTTTTTCGACGGACGAGAGGTAGGTGAAGGCCACCTGGGCCCCCAGTTGGGCAAAATGCGCCGCGATGGCGCGGCCAATTCCTTTGGAAGCGCCCGTAACCAGGGCCACTTTTCCGGCAAGCGTTTGAGTCATGGGGCGAAGGTAGTCTGTGTTGGCTGTTAGCTATTCGCTGTTAGCTGTTAGCTTTCGTGGGTAGCTTGCAGGGCCAAAAAGCTGGTTTAGTAAAAAGCTAACAGCCATCAGCGAATAGCTAACAGCTTAAAGAAAAATGGATATCTGCATCCTGGGCGCGGGGCCCGGCGGGGCCACGGCGGCCCTGCACCTGGCCAACGCCGGCCACCGCTGCCTGCTGCTGGACCGCGCCGCTTTCCCGCGCGACAAAATCTGCGGCGACGCCCTGAGTGGCAAGGTAATGATGGAGTTGAAGCGCCTCGACGAGACGCTGCCCGCCAAGCTGGGGGCCCTGCCCGCGCAGGTGCCGAGCTGGGGCATCGATTTCTACGCGCCCAACGGCCGCCACCTCGCCATTCCCTTCAAGCCGAACTACAACAAAGCCACCGACCGCGCCGCCGGCCACGTGGCCAAGCGCCTCGATTTCGATAATTTTCTGGTAGAAGAAGTGCGCCGCCGGCCCGAAATCGACTTCCGCGAAAACGTGGACGTGGCCCGCACCGAGCGCACGCCCAGCGGCTGGCAGTTATTTGATAAAGCCGGCCAGGAAATCGCCACCTGCCGCCTGCTGCTGGTGGCCAACGGCGCGCAATCCGAGTTTGCCCGCAAAGTGGCCGGCCACGCCCTGGAACCCGACCACCACTGCGCCGGCCTGCGCGCCTACTACCAAAACGTGCGCGGCCTCAGCCCCGATAACTTCATCGAGCTGCACTTCATCAAGGATTTTCTGCCCGGCTACCTGTGGGTATTTCCGCTGCCCAACGGCCAGGCCAACGTGGGCGTGGGCATGCTCTCCAAAACCGTGGCCGCCAAAAAAATCAACCTCCGCCAGCGGCTCGACGAGATTCTGGCCACGCACCCCACGCTGGCCCCGCGCTTTGCCGGCGCCCAGCGGCTGGGGCCCGTGCGCGGCTTCGGCCTGCCGCTGGGCTCGAAGCGGCGGGCGCTGTCGGGCGCCCATTATTGCCTGCTCGGCGATGCGGGTTCGCTCATCGACCCGTTTTCGGGCGAAGGCATTTCGCACGCCATGGTGAGCGGGCGGCACGCCGCCGTGTGGGCCATGGGTGCCGTAAAAAGAGCCGATTTCGGCCCCGAATTTCTCAAAAACTACGACAAAGCCGTGTACAACCGCCTCGGCCAGGAGCTGCGCCTGAGCCGCGTGATGCAGCGGCTGCTCAACTTCCCCAGCCTGTTCAACACCGTGGCCAACCGCGCCGTGAACAACCCGACGCTGGCCGAAACCCTGTCGATGATGTTCATGGACCTCGACCTGCGTGAGCGCCTGCGGCAGCCCAGCTTCTATTTCAAGCTGCTGTTTGGCCGGAAGTGAGGGAAGGGGTATGATGAAATAAATGAAATAAAGGGTAAAAAAGACCGTCATGCCGAGCGCAGCCGAGGCATCCCGCGTGGGGTAGTAACTCAATCGAGTGGTTTACTACCCCACTACCCCACGCGAGATGCCGCGGCTGCGCTCGGCATGACGGTCGATTATGGGAAATTGCGCCAGGCCCCGGCCAGCTAGTGCCGCTTGGCCGCCGCGGGCC
>CAXTCS010000007.1:0-36948 GCA_964242365.1 uncultured Hymenobacter sp.
CGCACCGGCCGCGCCGCTGGCCGGGCCGGCCCCCTCCCCCCCAGGCCCGGTTTTGGAGCCCGCCCCGGTAGCCGTGCCAACGTTTGTGGCGGCGCCGGCCACCGCTGCCGTGCCGGTATTTTCCCCCGCGCCGGCTCCAAAGCCGGCCGCACCGGCCCGGCCGCTGCCCGACACCGAAACGGCCAGCGTGCCCCTGCACGAAAAGCTGAAAGCCGGCCAGCCCGCCGCCCCGGCCCTGGCCGACACCCTGCGCGGCGCCCCGGCGCCCGCCTCGCTGGCCGAGCGCGCCGGGCCCAAAGTCGCGACCCTGCGCGAGGCCATTTCCATCAACCAGCGGTTCAGCTTTATTAATGAGCTGTTTGGGGGCGAAAACATGGATTACCACGCCGCCATTCAGCACCTCGACTCCCTGCCCACGGCCGACCAGGCCCGCGCCTACGTCGCCGGCGACCTGTCGCAACGCTACGACTGGAGCCGCAAGGAAGAGCACGTCGGCAAGCTCCTGAAGCTTATCGAGCGCAAGTTTGCTTAGCCCCGCGCCGCCCGTTTTTGGGGCCCGGCTCCGGCGCTGGCTGCTGCCGTGGCTGCTGGCCGTGGCCGCGCTGGCCAACCTGGCCTACCCGATGTACGTGCACTTCGATTTCTCGCACTCGCCCGACACGCGCAGCTACCTGCGCATGGCCGCCGGCCGGTTCGACAGCGTGCGCGTCACGCACCGCTACCGGGTGCTGGTGCCCGCCGCCGCCGCCGTGGTGGCCGCGCCCATCGCCGGGGTTTACGGCCGCGTGTGGCCCCAGCGGCCGGCCGGGCTCTGGCCGCTGCGCTTCGCGTTTTATGTGGTGAATTGCCTGTTGCTGGCCGCGGCCGGCGCGTGCTGGTTCAACGCCGCCCGTGCGGTGGGCGCTTCGGCCGAGGCAGCGGCCCTCGCCATGCTGGCCCTGCTCAGCAGCCGCTGGGCCGAGTACGCGGCCGGCCTGCCGCTCACCGACAGCCTGTACCTGCTGGTTTTTGGCCTGGGCTACTACGCCATCCGGCGCGGTCCTGCCGGCCGATGGGCCCTGGTAGCGGCCCTGCTGCTCGGGCCGCTGGCCAAAGAATCGTTCTGGTTTCTGGTGCCCTGGCTGTTCTGGTTCGGCCGCAAAACCCTGGCCTGGCCCCGGCAGCTGCTGGCGCTCGCGGGGGGCGCGCTGGTCGTGGCGGCCGTCCATTATTTTGTCGACAACCGCCTGGGCGCGCCGGCCACCCAGTCCGTTGCCAATGCTTTCGGGCACGTGGCCAACCTCGTTTATTCGCTGCGCCGGGCGGCTTCACCCAAAGGACTGGGCGAGTTGCTCAGCATTTTCGGCCTGTTTACGTTGATTGTCCCCGTAGCTTTCTGGCTGGAAAAACGCCGGGGAGCAACGGCCAGCCCGACCTTTTACCACGCCTTGGGCAGGGCCGAAATCGGCTTCCTGGGCGTGGTGGCGGTGCACATGCTGCTTTCCGGCGACCTGGGCCGCATGGGCTACCTCGCCGCGCCGGTTTTTTGCGCGGCCCTGGCACTGGTGTTCACGCACTGGCGCCGGCTGCTGGCCTAGCCAACGCCGCTGGTTCCGGCTCGTCCGGCCCCGCCTGCAAGCCCGCCAGCGCCAGCGCCAGCAGCAGCGGCCACACCGGCACCAGAAACCGCGCCGCGCCCAGCGGCCCCGTCAGCAGCGCCACGTAGAGCAGCAGGCCCGCCCCCACCCAGCGCCCGTAGCGCAGCATCGGCGCGCTGCGCCGCAGCCGCCAGAAGCCCCGCCCCGCCAGCACCAGCCGCGCCACGTTGGCCAGCGCCACCACGCCCAGCAAGCTCAACAGGCCCAGCGGCAAGCGCCTCAGGGCCTGCGCCAGCCCCCCTTTTTGGGCCTGCGCCAGCAGGCCGCCACCCGGCGGCGCGGCCAGGCCCAGAAACTGGCCGATGTCGAACCGGCCAGGGTCGAGCAACAGGGCTGCCATGCCCCGCACGTGCTGCCACGCATACACCCCGGGGTGCGCCCACAGCACGGCGCCCGCCCGCGCCCGAATCACGCGCTGCCGGGCCGCAAAAGTGGGCTGCGCGTTGGCTTGGCGCAGCACGCCGGCCACCCACCGTTCTTCCGCGGCCGGCCCGTCGAGCTGCCGCACCACGCCGGCCGCGTTGTAGTGCAGCAGGTTGATTTGGGCAATGCTTGAAAAGTGAAAATACCCCGTTCGCTCCCAGTTCCAGCCCATGTACAGCCCCGCCGCCACCGCCGGCACCAGGCCGATGAGCGCCAGCGCCGGCCGCTCCCGCCGCCAGGCCAGCAACAGTCCGCCCCCGGCCAGCGCCGCCGCCAGCGGATAAAAAACCGGTTTCAGCAGCAACGCCAGCACCGTTGCCGCCATCAGCCCCGCCCAAAGCCGCGTTTTTCCGGTCCTGATGTACAGCAGGCCGGCGCCGGCCATCGCCAGCGCCGCCGCTTGCAGCGGCAGCTCGCTCATAACGGCATTGGCGTAGATGAGCTGGGCCGGAAAAGACAAAATGCCCGCCACGGCCCAGCCCCAAATCGGCCCTTTTGGCCGGGCCCAGCGGGCCCACCAGCGCAGCACCAGCCCAACGGTCAGCAAGCTCAACAGGTTCTGAAACAACAGCAGCAGCCCCGGCCGCCCCCCGGCCCCGCCCAGCCCGAGCACCAGCAGCGGGTACCCCACCGGGCGAATCGTGAACTCCTGCACCGCCTGTCCCACGGGCGGGTCCGCCGGCCACGGCCGCGCATACAGCTCCCCGTGGAGGCCCAGGTTTTGGGCCGCCTGCCTGTACCGGCCCGAGTCGGGAAAATCCCAGCGGCCCGTGCCCAGCGCCCAGCCCAGCGCCAGCGCGTGCGCCCCCACCAGCACCGCCCACACCCAGCCCGGCACCCGCCCGCCCGCCATCAGCGCACCAGGTCCTGCTTGCGGTAGGCATCGATGGCCAGCAAGCTGAACAGCAGAATGGTAAATGACCACAGCGACGAGCCGCCGTAGCTAAAGAAGGGCAGCGGAATGCCCACCACCGGGGCCAGCCCGATGGTCATGCCCACGTTCACCGTGATGTGGAAAAAGAGCACGCTGGCCACGCAGTAGCCATACGTGCGCCCAAACACCGATTTCTGCCGCTCGGCCACGTAGATGATGCGCCAGAGCAGCGTGAGGTACAGCGCGATAACCACCAGGCTGCCCGCCCAGCCAAACTCCTCCCCCACGGTGCAGAAAATAAAGTCCGTGCTTTGCTCCGGCACAAAGTCGAACTTGGTTTGGGTGCCCTGCAAAACCCCTTTGCCCAGCAGCCCGCCCGACCCGATGGCTATTTTGCTCTGCGTCACGTTCCAGCCCTTGCCCAACGGGTCGGCCGAAGGGTTAATCAACACCTCAATGCGTTGGCGCTGATGCGGTTGCAGCACCTTGTTGTAAAAAAAATCAACCCCCACCACCATCCCAATCACCGCCACCCACACGCCCACGGCCAGCAGCAAGTGGTGGCGCAGCACCCGCCGGTTCAGCCCCAGCACGCCCAGCAGTATCACCGTGAAAGCGCCTACCAGCCACAGCTTTGGCACCAGCAGCGCCGATATCAGAATAACGCCGGCCGCCGCGAGCAGCAGCAGGATGAGCGGCGACATGCCCTCCCGAAAATACGCCAGCAGCAACGCCCCAAACACCAGCGCCTGCCCCGATTCGTTCGACGCGACAATGAGCAGCGGCGGCAGCAGCGTGATGCCGGCCAGCACCAGCTGGTCGCGCCAGTTTTGGTAGCGCAGGTTGATGCCCGCCATGAACCGCGACGCCGCCAGCGCCGTCGTAAACTTGGCAAACTCGGCCGGCTGCAAGCGCACCGGCCCCAGCTCCAGCCACGAGCGCGACCCGGCAATGGGCCGCGCCACGAACATCGTCACCACCAGCAGCACAATCATCCCGCCGTACAGCGCGTAAGCCAGCGTGTCGTAGGCCTTGTAGTCGACCACCAGCAGCACCACCACCAGCACCACCGCCGTCGCAATCCACAGCAGCTGCTTAAACCAGTTGAAGGCCATCAGCTTATCAAAACCCAAGCTGCTCAACGCATTAGCCGGCGCATCGGCCGAATAGCTCGACGCATAGATGCAGCCCCAGCCTATCCCGACCAGCACCACGTACAGCAGCACCGTCACCCAATCAATACTGCGACTATACCGCGCCGGTGAAACTTGCACAAACTACAACGATAGGATACGCGGGCAAAATTACAACCCGCAGACGCCAGATACAGCGGTCCCTGAATCAATGTACCGGCTTCTCGGCTCCCCTCTCCCAAGGAGAGGGGCTGGGGGTGAGGTTCCACCGGCCGCGCCGCCTACACTGATTCAGCAACAGCTATTATCAGCGGCTATTAAATGCGGCGCAATCGCCGGCCCTCCGCGCAAGGGCCAATTTCGGGCCGGCCGCCGAAGCCGTCGGCTCGCTGGCCGAAACCGGCAGTTCCGGCCTCTCAGGCCCTGGTTTTGGCTAGCAATCAGCCGTTTTTCTTGTTCGCCGCCCGGCAGCCCATCGTCGCCTACCGTTTTGCACCACTCCGTTAAAGTTATATTTCATAACCCCGAAGCTGCCCCGCCAGACCGCCGCGCTTAGTCCTCGTCAACCAGCACCGATGAGCGGGTCCGCCTCAACAGGATTTTACGCCGCCGCGCCCCGCCGCTGCTGGCCCCGCTACCTGGCCGCAACAATTGCCCCTGCTTCTTCAGGGCCTATTTTCAGTCCGGGTGCGCAGGTCGCTGGGTCAAGCCCAGACCATCAAAAACTATTATAATCTATTGTAAATCAACAGTATAAAATTATAATTTGGTGGTTCCGTGCGGTGTCGCCGCATTTTCTGCCGGTGAAAAACCGCCGACACCCCGGTATTTCCGGCTCCCACCGCCCGGTTTCGGGCCGTCGTTTTGCCGATTTGGGCAGCCCGCGCCCCAAAAACCAACAAGATTTTGGCTTCTCCATTTTGTCCACAGATTCTTAATTATGAGAAAAATCCCATGAACTTAGAAAAATATAAATCCAGGACGCTAACCAGACCTATATGCCTAATAAACAAGTATTAGTATTCACTTAACGGCTTTTGGCGGCGGCCTCTACTGCCCTGCTTTTTTCAGCGTTGGCACAATCAAAAGTTATGTATTCACATAATTACTTCTTTACAAAATGCAACATCCCCGCTCCGAACGGGAAATTACTCCAAACCTCATGCCGTACATTTGTCACAGTCGATTGAAATTGTACCTTACCAATACAATACTCTTTCACTATTTAAATATCTGCTGACATAAAGTACAATTTCAAATGAAGAAGCTATTTTCACTTTTATTGTTAATAATCGGTCAATCGGCCTTTTATGCTTTTGGACAAGCACCCGCCCGTACCGCGAAAGACTATATCCTTCCGTACACCCAGCCTTTTCAATACGGCATCAATCTAGGATATTACAACGCCGCCTGGACCGATGAGAAGATGGCCGGCATCGCGCAGGCCATGGGCGTGCACTCGGTGCGCCCCACCCTGCCCGAGCGGTTTTTGGAGCAGTACGGCTACAACGCCCGCGCCAGCACCTTCTCCGCCTACCTGGGCACCTACGGGATGAAGGAGCTCACCTGCTTCGTCGAAGGGCCCTCGCCCGCGCACCGCGACATGACCATCTACCCCGGCGGCACGAGCCCGTCCAAGCTGTTTGCCCACTTGTACGAGCCCATCTGGAACCCCGACGGCAGCGTAAACCCCAACAATTACTACGCCTACTACCTCTATAAGGTGCTGCTCACCTACGGCGACAAAGTGCGCTTCTGGGAAGTGGTGAACGAGCCCGACTTCACCTACGGCGGCAGCATGAACGCCTGGCTCACCCGCCCGCCCCTGCCCGACGAGGTGTCCAACCTGGAAGCCCCCATCTTCCACTACATCCGCATGCTGCACATCAGCTACGAAATTATTAAAAAATACCACCCCGAGTCCTACGTCACGGTGGGCGGGGTCGGCTACTCGCAGTTCGTCGATGCCCTGCTGCGCTACACCGAAAACCCCAACGGCGGCGCCGTTACCGCCGAATACCCCAACACCGGCGGCGCCTACATCGACGCGCTGAGCTTCCACAGCTACCCCGCCTACTCGCTGCACACCTGGGACGGCAGCATCAACGGCTTCCGCTACAGCCGCAGCTCCGACTTCGCGGCCATTCAGATGCTGAAGGACCGCCAGGCCATGGAAACCGTGCTCACCAAGTACGGCTACGGCACCACCTACCCGGCCAAAAACCTGCTCATGTCGGAAACCAACATCGGGCGGCGCTCCTCCGCCGACCGCACGGGCTCGGACGAGATGCAGCGCAACTACGGCATCAAGGCCCTGATATTGTCGCAGAAAAACAACATCAAGCAATTCTACCTCTACCAGCTGGGCGAGTCGGTGAACGCGCCGGCCCCGGGCGTCTCCGTTTCGGGCTCCGACGAGATTGCCCTGATGGGCCTGTATGAAAACCTGAACCGCGACGCCCCCGGCGCCCAGAAAGTTACCCCGCAGGGCCAGGCTTTCGCCACCACCTCGAAGCTGCTTTACGGCTGGAACTACGACGCCGCCCGCACGGCCGGCCTGGCCTTGCCCAGCACCATGGACGGCGCCGCGTTCAGCAAAAACGGCCAGTATACCTACGTGCTGTGGGCCAAAGCCCTGACCGATAACAGCGAGGTAGCCAACGCAACCTATTCGTTCCCCACGGCCTGGAGCATGGCCAGCGTCGACCGCTACGAGTGGAACAACGCCACCACCAACGCCAAAACCACCCAGCCCGCCCAGAACATCGCCCTGACCAGCACCCCCGTGTTCTTCACCGCCGCCGGCATGATAACCATCACGCCGCCGCCGGTTCCCACGCCGACCCCGGTTCCCACGCCCACGCCAACCCCGACGCCAACCCCCACTCCGACGCCAACCCCGACGCCGGGGGCCTGCGCGGGCACGGGCAGCCTGCTGCGCGAGCAGTGGAACAACGTGGCCGGCACCGGCGTGGCGGCCGTGCCCACCGCCGCCAAGCCCAGCAGCTTCGGCCCCGTGGCCCAGTTCGAGGCCCCGGCCCAGACGGGCTACAACTACGCCGCCCGCCTGCGGGGCTACATCTGCCCGCCCCAGGCCGGCGCCTACACCTTCTGGCTCGTGGGCGACGACGCGGCCGAGCTCTACCTGAGCCCCGACGCCGACCCGGCCCACAAGGTGCGCGTCGCCGCCTGCGCCGGCTGGACGGCCTCGGCCCGCGACTTCGCCCGCTACGCCTCCCAGCGCTCGGCCCCGGTCCAGCTGCTGGCCGGCCAGCGCTACTACGTCGAGGCCCTGCACAAGCAGGCCTGGGGCCCGGGCTACCTGGCCGTGGCCTGGACCCTGCCCACCGGCGTCCGCCAGGAGCCCGTGCCCGGCTCCTCGCTCATCCCCTTCGACAACGCCGCCACCGCCACTTCCACCGCCGCCGCCAGCCGCGTGGCCCTTGCCACCACTACCGGCGGCAGCACCACCGGCACCACGTCGGGCACCAAGGCGCACATCACCTTCACGTTCGCGGCTCCTACTACGGCCACGGCCAGCATTGCCCCCACGCTCTACAACAAGGCCCGTGTGCTGCAATTTGAAGAAGACGATTCGCCGGCGATGATTTTCACCGATGTTTATCCCCTCCTGAAAGGCGGCAGCCGCAACGGGCAATCATACCCCGGCCTGCACTACACCGACGGCTGCGGCCATAGCCGGAGCTATACCGCCGCCGTGGCCATCAACGGGCACAACTCCTACAACAACTCGGTGTGGCTCGACGCCGGCCCTAACCACGACGCGAGCAAAATGGTGTGGGCCCAGGCCCAGGAGCTGCTCAACAACGGCTGGGACATCGAAAACCATTCTGACCTGCACTCGGCCCCCAACCCGGCCCAGCAAATCGCCACCCTCGATGCGCTGATTGCCAGCCACCTGCAAGGCTACAAGCCCACCGTGCAGATTGTGCCGACCAACTTCGCCGGCTACCCCACGGCGGCTTTCGCGGCTGGGTACGCGGCCGTTTCGAGCAACAGCCAGAGCGACAACCTGCCCAAGCTCAACCCCTACGATGACGGCCGCCTGGCCCTGAGCGCCCTGCCAGCCTTCAACACGCATTTTGTCTACAACCGCTACCTGGCCGACAAAGGCGGCAGCGAAAGCACCCAATCCTTGCTCACCCGCCTCAACGCCCTGAGCGACGCCCTGATGGCCCCCGGCACCAGCGCCACCGACGTGTACCTGCAACGGGTGTTCACCCACGGCATGGACTTCGGCGTGCTCTCGAGCTGGATGAACCACACCCAGTCCGTTGCCCAGGACCGCCTGTGGGTGACCACGCTGCGCGAGTTCACCGAGTACCGCCAGGTGAGCAAGCAGGTAATCAAAACCGAAACCCTGAGCAACAACACGTTGACCGTGGACCTGGATTACGCTAACCTCAGCGCCAATACCCGCTTCCAGAACCTGACCCTGCTGGTCAATTCGCCCGGCACCGTCACCAACATCACCGTGACCGGCGCCGACAGCGCGACCTACAACACGGCCACCAAAATGGTCAACGTGTTCCGCAATCAGCTGGCTTCCACGACTACCCCGCCTGCTCCTGTCCCCGCGCCCACTCCTGCCCCCGTTCCTCCTACGATGCCTATTTCGACTCCGACGCCGGGGGCCTGCGCGGGCACGGGCAGCCTGCTGCGCGAGCAGTGGAACAACGTGGCCGGCACCGGCGTGGCGGCCGTGCCCACCGCCGCCAAGCCCAGCAGCTTCGGCCCCGTGGCCCAGTTCGAGGCCCCGGCCCAGACGGGCTACAACTACGCCGCCCGCCTGCGGGGCTACATCTGCCCGCCCCAGGCCGGCGCCTACACCTTCTGGCTCGTGGGCGACGACGCGGCCGAGCTCTACCTGAGCCCCGACGCCGACCCGGCCCACAAGGTGCGCGTCGCCGCCTGCGCCGGCTGGACGGCCTCGGCCCGCGACTTCGCCCGCTACGCCTCCCAGCGCTCGGCCCCGGTCCAGCTGCTGGCCGGCCAGCGCTACTACGTCGAGGCCCTGCACAAGCAGGCCTGGGGCCCGGGCTACCTGGCCGTGGCCTGGACCCTGCCCACCGGCGTCCGCCAGGAGCCCGTGCCCGGCTCCTCGCTCATCCCCTTCGACAACGCCGCCACCGCCACTTCCACCGCCGCCGCCAGCCGCGTGGCCCTCGAAAGCACGGCACCGATTGAGGCCGGCCGCACGGCCATGACCGTGTACCCCAACCCGTTCAGCCTCCAGGATGGCCACGCCAGCGTGCAGTTCCGAACGGCCCAGGGCGGCCCCGTCACCTTGTCGCTCTACAACCTCAGCGGCCAGTTCATCCGCCAGCTTTTTGCCGGCACGGCCGGGGCGGGTGCGCAGCTCACCGTGGCCCTCGAAGCCGCCGGCCTCAGCAACGGCCTCTACATCGTGCGCCTGGTTACACCCAAAGAAGTCGTGAACCAAAAAGTGGTAATCGGCCAGTAGTAAACTAGTTGTCAGTTATCAGTTGTTAGTTATCCGTTTTTAGTTGTCAGTTATCAGTTGTTAGTTATCCGTTTTTAGTTGTCAGTTATCAGTCAATAATTTTAAAATACGGCCAGAAATGCAGCTGGCAACTGGTAAATACAGCGGTTCTTGGGTGAGTGCACAGGTTGTCTGGCTCCCTTCTCTTTGGGCTTCGCGCCTCAAAGGTTTCCCAGCCGCGCCCTGTACACGAACCTGACAACTGACAACTAAAAACTGACAACTAAAAACTGACAACTAAAAACGGACAACTAAAACCCCGGCGCCACGCCGGACTTCACCGGATGCTTAACCGCCCGGCCCACGAACACGGCTTCAGCGAGGCCGCCCGTGGGCCGGGCTTTTGCGTTGGAAATACGCCGAGGCCACCACCAGGCCCACCATCGACGCCGAAATAGCCGTGATGCCGATGTTGAGCCAGCGCGTGTCGGCCACCAGCGACCATTGCACCAGCATCGCGCCTGCCACCGCGGCGGCCAGGCCCCAGTAGGGCCACAGCGCGGCGGGGGCGGGCGCCGGGCGGGCCGGGCGCTCGGGCAGCCGCCACACGGCCCACCCAATGACCAGCCCCCCCAGCACCGAATTCACCAGCCCCGACACCTGGTAGAGCGGAAATTGCCGGCTCCCCACGTGCACCAGCGTTGCCATGCCGGGCATAAACCGCATCATCACCCGGTTGGGGTGCGTGAAACAATCCCAGAACAGGTGCCCCGCCGCCCCCAGCACGATGCTCAGCAGCACGCCCCCGTAGTGCTGCCGGAAGTACAGCGGCCAGTTCAGCCCGCCGTAGTGCCCCACCCGGCGGTGCAGCCAGCCCGGCAAATGCGCCAGCAGCGGCCGGCGCACCAGCAAATGAAAAACAAAGGCCAGCCCCAACGACACCGGGCAGCTGAAATAAAAAATGCTGGCCACCGTGTGGCTGTACCGGCTGGCCAGGTGCAGCTTAAAAAACTTCTCGAAATCGGGGGCCACGCTGCCGGCTATCAGGCCCGTGGCCGAGAGCCAGGGCCAGCGCCGCCGGGCGCGCAAAAACGGAATAACCAGGGCTGGATGCGAAAAAGTAAACGGCATAATGGCAAAAAACGGCGGGTGCCGGCAGCAGCGCCTCCCGAAAACAGGGCCTATTTCGGCCCGTGCAAAGGCAATAAAACCGCGAAAAAGACTTTTGTCGTATCCTCTTATACGTTATACGCCAACTATTCTCCCTTGCCGGCCAGACCGCCCTATCTACCGTGCCCGGCCTTATTTCGTTGCCCTGCCGCCAGCCGCCAAACCCTGCGCGCGGCGTCCGAGTACAAGGCCAGCGGCGGGCCGCAGCTTCGCAAATTGACCATTTGTTAATTACCGATAGCTATTTATTAACCATTATCTTGTAGTCAACTAGTAACTTGTAGCTACCTAAGTATCCCGTTATCCGATTATTACCCCTGCTCCATGAATATAAAATTACCCGTCGCGCCGTCAGCATTATCAGTCGAGCGCCAGCGCAGCCAGGCCGCCGAGGCCGAGGTGGCCCGGCTCCGGGCGCAGCTCGACGCCATCCCGCTCAACGCGGCGGCGACCGGCCTGGCCCCGCCCGATGCGGTGGAGGAGCTGGCGCGGGTGCTCGGCCAGCTCCGGCAGCTCGAGCTCGAGCTCGAAGACCAGCAGGACCTGGTGCGGCAGGTCATCAACACCAGCCCCAACCTGATATCGGTGGAAGGCGCCGACGGGCGGCTCATCATGATAAACAAAAGCTACGCCCACGTGCTGAGTTGGCTCAGCAGCCGCAGCCGGCCCCACGAGCCGCTGGCGCAAGGCGCGGCCCCGCCCCTGCAGAAAGCCACGGATTTTGAGGAATGCTACCACCTCATGAACGGCGAAACCCGCTGGTACCACACCACCCAGAGCCCGCTGCTGCGCTCCGACGGGGCCAGCTACCTGCTCACCTACTCGTCCGACATCACCGACCTGAAGCGGGCGACCCGCATGGCCGAGGAGTCGGTGCAGGCCAAGGAGCTGTTCATGGCCAACATGAGCCACGAAATCCGCACGCCCCTGCACGGCGTGATGGGGCTGGCCGGCCTGCTCATGAAAGGGCCGCTCACGGCCGAACAGGCCGACTACGTGGAGATGATTCAGTCCAGCACCCAAAACCTGCTCGTCGTTATCAACGACGTGCTGGACTTCGCCAAAATCGAGTCGGGCAACATCGCCCTCGAAAAAATACCGTTCGACGTCGTGAAAACGGTGCAGGACGCCGTCCGCTCGCTCACCTTCAAAGCCGACGAGAAGGGCCTGCTGCTGCGCATCGTGGGCCTGAACGACGCCCTGCCGCTGGCCCTCGGCGACCCCTACCGCCTGCGGCAGGTGCTGGTCAACCTCGTCAGCAACGCCATCAAGTTCACCGAGCAGGGGGCCGTTACCATCACCATCGACGCCAGCGAGCGGGCCGGCGTGGCCCTGCCAATCACGTTCAGCGTGGCCGATACGGGCATGGGCATCGCCGCCGAAAACCTCGACCACGTATTTGGCAGCTTCCAGCAGGCCAACAGCAGCATTCCGCGCCTGTACGGCGGCACGGGCCTGGGCCTGGCCATCTGCAAAAACCTGGTCGAGCTGCAAGGCGGCCGCATTGGGGTGCGCAGCGAGCTGGGCTACGGCAGCTGCTTCGACTTCACCATCCCCTACACCGTCACCAACGAGCCGCTGGTGAAGGAGCCGACCGACATTCCGGATGCCGACCTGCTCAAGGACCTCAACGTGCTGTTTGCCGAAGACAACGCCGTGAACCAGCTCATTGCCGTGTCGATGCTGAGCCAGTGGCAGATAAAGGTAGACATGGCCCAGAACGGCGAAGAAGCCGTGGCCAAGGCCCAGCAGCGGAAATACGACCTCATCCTGATGGACATTCAAATGCCGCAGATGGACGGCATCGAAGCCACCGCCCTGCTGCGGACCGCAATCAACCCCAATTGCCGCACGCCCATCATCGCCCTCACGGCCGACGCCATCCGCCTGAACTCCGACACCAGCCAGGCGCTGGGCTTCACCGATTTCCTTACCAAGCCCTACACCGAGCTGGCGCTGTACAAGATTATCGCGCAGGTGAGCCGGCGGGCCGAAGGCGCGCCGGTGGCCGATGCCGCGGCCGAGCCGTGCGACGTGGGGCTGCACTACGATTTTCAGATGCTGGGCCGGCTGGCCGACGATGCGGACTTCATCCGCAAGATGCTGGAGCTGTTCATCGGCCGGGTGCCGGGCCAGGTGCGGGCGCTGCAAGAGGCCCTGGAGCGGGAAGACTGGGACGCCGTTAGCCGCGAAGCCCACATCCTGAAGTCGACCTTCGGCGCCCTGAACATCCAGCCCGAAGTGGGCAACCTGAAAATGGTGGAAGAGCTGGCGGAAGCAAAGGCGCCCATCGGCGAGATTCTGCCCTTTGTCACGGCCGTTGCCAAAGGCACCCAGCTTTTTTCCGCGCTGTTTGTCGACGAGCTAGCCAAGCTGCCCTCCCAGCCAAGCCACTAAGCAAGAAGCTGTTGCGCAGTTGCTGGTTTCTGGTTGCTGGTTTTCTGCTGGTAATGAACCAGGAACTAGAAACCAGCAACCAGAAACCAGAAACCAGCAACCAGCAACGCTTTTCCCAGCCGTCGCGCGGCCGGGCCGCCGATGAGAAAGGTCCTACTGCCGCCTGGCTAAGGCGCGTTGCATTGGTGGGCACTGCCCTTGAATTCAACAACATATAGTAGCACTGGTGCAAGACGCCGGCCCGCCAAAGCGGGCCCGGTAAGCCGGGCCGTAGTTGAAAATAACCAACCCGAAATACCGGCTTTTCACCCGTGGCACAATTACCCAAACGTTATTTTATAAACTTCAACGTATATTTTTTGTCCTTGATTATCAGTATATTATATATAGCAAGCCAAATGTAGCCTCAGCACTAGGATAGCGTTGATGCAGAATTCGACTAACTAGAGAGTAGGGTTAAGAGTATGCCCATAGTTAGCGATAAACTCTTTTGCAAAGGATAAATTGCACTATACAGTGCGGACTGATTCGGAACAGAACACTTTACTATTATGATGAATATGAAAAAAGTCCTACTTATTGTCGATGACGAACCCACTATTTGCCTCATCCTTGAACATTATTTCGGCGCCGACTACCAGGTGGTGGTGAAGCCCAACGGCCTGGAGGCCATGCGCTGGCTGGATGAAGGCAATGCCCCCGATGCCATCGTGGCCGACTACGAGATGCCGGTAATGGACGGCCCCGATTTCATCAAGCAGATACGGGCCAGCAGCCGCCACCGCGACGTGGGCCTGATTATCCTGTCGGGCAAAGACAGCACCAGCAACAAAATCAAATGCCTGAAGCTCGGCGCCGACGACTACCTGGTCAAGCCCTTCAACCCCGAAGAGCTGAGCCTGCGCATTCAGAACATACTCAATCGGATACGGGTATGAGCCACAACCTATCGGTACTCCTTCTTACTCCCGACGAGCAGGAAGGCCAGCGCCTCCAGCAGGAGTTTGCGCACGAATTGGAAATGGTCGTCGTCACGACCCCGGCCCAGGCCCTGGCCGTCTGTTCGCAGCTGCCCGTGGCCTTTACGGCCGTGCTCAACGCGGCCGACCCGGCTTCGAGCCTCGGCCTGCGCCTGGTGCGCGTGCTCAAGCAGGAGCAGCAGCTTGCGCCGCCCGTGCTCTGGCTAACGAAAAAGCCCGTGGCGCCCGCCTTGCGCGCCCTGCTGCTGGCCAGCCCCGGCAGCGAGCTGTTTTCGGCCACCACCGACCAGGAGCGCCTGCTCACGCACCTGCATTTTTTGGCCCGCGCCAAGCCGGTGCCCGCCGAGGTTACCAGCCCGTTTGCCATGCGCATGCCCCTGGGCAAGCGCCTGGTCGACGTGCTGTGCGCGGGCGGTGCCCTGCTCGTGCTGACGCCCTTTTTGCTGGTCCTGGCCGCGCTCATCAAGCTCGAATCGCGGGGGCCGGTGTTCTACTACTCGTACCGGGTGGGGGCCGGCTACCGGGTGTTCAAGTTCTGGAAGCTGCGTTCGATGCGCTCGGATGCCGACCAGCTGCTCGACTCCATAAAGGGCCTGAACCAGTACCAGAGCGGCAGCAGCACCGAAGCAGCGGCCGTGGCGACGGGCCTGTGCGCCGCCTGCGCGGCCAACGGCACGCAGTGCCAGCAGCAGCTGGTTGACCAGCGGGGGCAATTGATTTGCGAAGAGCAGTACCGCAGCCAACAAAAGGCGTCGGAAGCCCCGGCCTTTATCAAAATCGCCAACGACCCGCGCATCACCCGCCTGGGGCGGTTTCTGCGCAACTCCAGCATCGACGAGCTGCCGCAGCTCTACAACGTGCTGCGGGGCGATATGTCGCTGGTCGGCAACCGGCCCCTGCCGCTCTACGAGGCCGAAAAGCTGCTCACCGACGAGTACTCCAAGCGCTTCATTGCGCCGGCCGGCATCACGGGGCTGTGGCAGGTGAGCCAGCGCGGCAAGGGCGGCAACATGTCGGAAGAAGAACGCAAAGCCCTTGACATTGAGTACGCCCGCGATTTTTCGATGAAAAAAGACCTTGAAATCATATTGAGAACCATTCCCGCATTATTTCAGAAAGAAAACGTATGATTAGAACGCTTCTGACCGGCCTGTTCCTGGCGCTACAAACCTCGTTGGCGCTGGGCCAGGGCACCCCCGCCCCCAGCGCCAGCGGCCCCTGGCAAAGCGTTTTTTTTGACTCCCCCGGCAAGGCCCTGCCCCTGCTCACGGCCGCCGCCATCCGGCATTCGCAAGAGCTGAAAGCCATGGAGTTTGATAAGGCGCTGAGCCAGCAAAACATCAAGCTGGCCAAAAAGGCTATCCTGAACAGCGTGGCGCTGAACGCTAACTACAACTACGGCAACCTGGCCAGCATTGCCCTCAACAACCCCGACAACCGCAGCCAGTTTACCACCTTTAGC
Source organism: uncultured Hymenobacter sp. (assembly GCA_964242365.1). Lineage (GTDB taxonomy): Bacteria > Bacteroidota > Bacteroidia > Cytophagales > Hymenobacteraceae > Hymenobacter. The sequence continues at coordinate 15,541 of CAXTCS010000007.1, forward strand.
TCGGCCCGCTATTCGGCCGGCGCGTCCTTTTCCATGCCGATTGGGCAGGTCGTGAGCCGCGGCAACCTGGTGAAGAAGGAGCAGCTGAACTACCAGCGCGACGAGGCCCTGCGCCAGGAGCGGGAAAACCAGCTGCGCCAGCAAATCATCACCCTCTACCAGAACGTGTTGCTGGCCCGCAAGGTGTTCACCCTGCAACAGGAAGCCTACGTGAACATGCGCACCAACTACCAGCTGGCCGAAAAGCAGTTCCGGCAGGGCCAGTCCACGCTTCAGGAGCTGTCTGGGGCCAATGGCCAGCTCACCGGCGTGGCCGTGGCCCAGGAATCGGCCCACAGCCAGTACGACACGGCCTTCATGTTGCTGGAAGAAGTGGTGGGAGAAAAAATTTCAACGCTAATGACCGCCCCATGAGCCTATCTGAACTATTCCGACTGCTGGCGCGCAAATGGGTTTTGCTGCTGCTGGTGCCGTTGGTGCTCGGCGTTTCGACGTATTTCTTCGCCCGCGACCTGCCCAACGTTTACAGCTCCGACACCACCATCTACACGGGCATCGCCTCGGGCTATTCGCTCACGGGCAACGCCGCGCCCGATTACAACACCACCAACAACGCGTTCGACAACCTGATTAACCTGATTACGGCGCGCTCAACCAAGCAGGAAGTCATTTATCACCTCATTGCCGAAGATTTGTGGCAAACCCAGCAGCACCCGGCCCTGCTGACCGTCTCCCGGTATGAAGACCTCCAGGAAAAGCTGCCGGCCGGCCTGCGCCGGCTGCTGACGGGCCCAACCCCAGCGGCCACGCTGGACAACGTGCGCCGCTACGCCCAGTCCAGCAATTCCAACGCCGTGCTCAAGCTGGTGAACTCCAAAAACCCCACGTATTCCCTGACGGCGCTTAAAAAGTTGACCGCCACCCACATTGGGTCGAGCGACTTGATTAAGCTGGAGTTTGAGAGCTACGACCCGGAGCTGTGCCGCAACACCCTGGCCCTGGTAACGCAGGTGTTTTTGGCGCAGTCAAAAAACCTGCGCGAAGGCCAGACGGCCTCCGTTATCGCGTACTACGAAGCCGAGCTGAAGCGGGCCAAGGCCCGGCTGGACCAGGCCGAGAGCGAAAATCTGGCGTTCAACCGCGACAACAACATCATCAACTACGACGCGCAGTCGAACAACGTGGCCACCGAGAAAGAAGGCCTGGCCACCCAGCTCACCGAAACCAACCAGCAATACGCCGGCGCCCAGGCCGCGCTGAACGCCGTGAACCGCAAGCTGGGCGGCCGCCAGGCGGCGCTGCTCAGCAGCCGCGAGGTGCTCGAACAGCGCCAGAAGCTGAGCCGCCTCAACGCGAGCCTCGCCGACCAGCAGCTCTTCGGCCCGCAGGACGCCGAGGGAGCGGCTAAAACCAAGCAGCTGCAAGCCGAGGCCGACCGGGCCGCCCAGGCCATTCAGAACAACGTCGACAGCTATTACGCCCAAAGCAACTCCACCGAAGGCATCCCCAGCAAAGAGCTGCTGGGCGAATGGGTGCAGAACATGGTGCTGGTCGAATCGAACCGAGCCAAGCTGAACGTGATGACCCGGCGCAAGCAGGAGTTTGAGCACGAATACCAGCGCATGGCCCCGCTGGGCGCCACCCTCAAGCGCATCGCGCGCAACATCGACCTGGCCGAAAAAGCCTACCTCACGGTGCTCACCAGCCTCAACGCGAGCAAGGCCACCCAGCAGAACACCCAGCTCACGGCCAACCTCAAAATAGTGGACCCGCCCAACCTGCCGTCGCAGCCCAAAAGCAACCCCCTCATGATGCTGGTGCTGCTGAGCAGCCTCGGCGGCTTCGTGTGCGTGGCGGGCACGGTGGTGGGCCTGGGCCTGCTGGACGATACCCTGAAAACCCCGGCGAAAGCGGCGCAGCAAACGGGCCTGCCGGTGGCGGGTTTCCTGCTCGATGCCCGCGCCGCCCCCACCAAGCGCCTGCAAGCCTCGAAGCAGCGCAGCCTCGACCAGCTGGTGCGGCACATTCTGCTCAAGGCCAACACCTCGCCCACGCCGGGGCCGTTTGTGGTGGGCATCTTCAGCGTGCAGCGCCAGGAAGGCAAAACCACGCTGTGCCGGTCGCTGGCCAACCGCTGCCACGGCATGGGCGTCCAAACCCTGGCCCTGTACCCCGACAGCGACCCGATGGACTTCGAGACGGAAGTTCCTTCGCTCTTTTACCCCTCGGAAGCGGCGGCGGTGCAGGGCTGGCAGCTCGAACAGCTCATTCAGAACGCCACGCCCAAGCGCATGTCCGAGGTCAGCGCCCCCGACGTGCAGGTGGTGCTGGTCGAGTTCCCGGCCCTGCGCGAAGAAGCCCTGCCCGTGGGCCTGCTGCGGCAGCTGAACCTGGTGTTTCTGACTGTGCCGGCCACCCGCGCCTGGCGCCTGACCGACCACCAAACCGTGGAACACCTGCGGGCCGCCACCACGGCCCCGGTCGAAGTGGTGCTTTCGGGCGTGACCCAGTACCACGGCGAAGAAGCCATGAGCTAAGCCTTTTTGGCGGCTGCTCGCTGCACCCCCGCCTGCCTCTTTTATGAAACTCACGCCGTCGAAATTCGCGCCGACCTTTTCCGAAACCCTGCTCAAGTCGCGCTGGCTGCTGCCCGGCGCGGTGGCCGCGGCGTTGGGCGCCGGCTGGCTGGCCGGCCAGGTGGGCGTGGTGGTGCCGGGGGTGCTGGTGGCCGGGCCGCTGCTGGCCTTTTTCCTGGTGCTGGTGTTTTATTACCCGCGGGCGGGCTACGTCTCGGCGCTCATTTACAGCTTCCTGCTCAGCTACTTCACCCGGCACCTCGTCGACATGCCGGTGGGGCTGGCGATGGAAATCGTGTTGCTGATAACCTGGCTGGCCGTGCTTTTTCACCGCACCGCCCCGCCCCGCTGGAGCCGGATTCACAACGACCTGTGCCGCATCACCGTCATCTGGTTTGCCATCAACCTGATAGAAGTGGCCAACCCGGCCGGGGCCAGCCTCGAAGGCTGGTTTTACGACATCCGCAGCAGCGCCCTGCTGTGGCTGCTGGTTGTGCCCCTGTGCTACCTGACCTTCAACAAAAAGCGCGATTTAAACCAATTTCTGTACCTCATCATCGGCCTCTCCGTGCTGGGCGCGCTCTACGGCATCAAGCAGAAAACGCTGGGCGTCGACGACATGGAGCAACTCTGGCTCAGCAAGGGCGCGGCCCGCACCCACGTGATTTGGGGGCAGCTGCGGGTGTTTTCCTTCTACAGCGAGGCGGCCCAGTACGGGTCTTCCCAGGCCCACATGGCCCTTATTTGCGGCATCCTGGCGGTGGGGCCTTTTTCGTGGCCCAAGCGGCTGTTGCTGGCCTCGGCCAGCCTGCTGCTGCTCGAAGGCATGCTGCTCTCGGGCACGCGGGGCGCCTTTTTCGTGCTCGTGGTGGGCGCGTTCGTGTACCTGGTCCTCAGCAAGCGGGTGGCGATATTAATCCTCGGCTGCCTGCTGGCCGGGGGGGCTTTTGGGGTCCTGAAATTCACCAACATCGGCGACTCCAACCCCAACGTGTACCGCATGCGCTCGGCCCTCGACCCCAACGACCCGTCGCTGCAAGTGCGCCTGAAAAACCAGGAAACCCTGCGCGACTACCTCGCCAGCCGGCCCCTGGGCGGCGGCATGGGCGTGATGGGCCACTGGGGCGAGATTTACAACCCCGACAAGTTCCTGGCTAAAATCGCGCCCGACAGCTACTACGTGAAGGTCTGGGGCCAGTACGGCATCATCGGCTTTCTCATTTGGTTCGGCTTCATGCTCTACCTGCTGGGCAAGTGCATGGGCATCGTCTGGCGCATCCGCGACCCCGTGCTGCGGCAAAAGCTGCTGGCGCTCACGGCGGGCTTCGCCGGCATTCTGATGTGCAGCTACGGCAACGAGATTATGAACCAGATGCCGTCGTCCATCATCCTCTACACTTCCTGGGTGTTCGTCTTTTTGGGCCCTTCCCTCGACACGCCCGCGCTAGCCCCCGCCGCTCATGGATAAGCCGCTGGTTTCCATCATCTCCATCAATTACAACCAGGCCCAGGTTACCTGCGCCATGCTGGCCTCGTTGCGCCAGCTCACCTACCCGAATTACGAGGTAATTGTGGTCGATAACGCCTCGCCCACCGAAGACCCCGGCAGTATCGCAGCGCAATTCCCGGAAATACAGCTTATTCGCTCGCCGCAGAACCTGGGCTTTGCCGGCGGCAACAACCTCGGCATTCGGGCGGCCAAGGGCCAGTACTGCCTGTTTCTCAACAACGACACCGAAGTGGTGCCGCACCTGCTCGAGCCGCTGGTGGCCGTGTTCGCGCGCGACGCCAGCGTGGGCGTGGCCTCGCCGAAACTCATTTTCTACGGCACCAACGAGCTGATTCAGTACGCCGGCTGCGACGGCGGCATCAGCCCCTGGACCGGCCGCGCCCACGTCACCGGCTACCTCGAGCCCGACACCGGCCAGCACGACGCCTCCCGCCCCACCGCCCTCGTGCACGGCGCCGCCATGATGGTGCCCACCGAGGTTATCCGCCGGGCGGGCCTCATGCCCGAGCTCTACTTCCTTTATTATGAAGAGCTTGACTGGTGCGAAATGATAAAGCGCATGGGCTACCAGAGCTACTACGAAGCCGGCGCCACGGTCTACCATAAGGAGTCGGTATCGGTGGGCCAGGGCTCGGTGCTGCGCACCTACTACATGAACCGAAACCGCCTCCTGTTCATCCGGCGCAACTCCGAGGGCTGGCGGTTCTGGAGCGGCTGCCTGTTTTTTCTGCTGGCGGCGGTGCCCAAAAACAGCCTGCGCCACGCCGTCCGGGGCGAATGGCCCCACCTGCGGGCGCTGTGGCGCGGCCTGGGCTGGCACCTGCAAGGCCACAACGTGCACCGCAACCATTACCTGTCGCCCGCGCCCACTCCCCAAGACGCGCAGGCCGCCCCCTACGCGCCAAGGGCCTTTTTCGGGTCCTTGTTATAACTAACTGATGTTACGCAGAGCCTTCGCGCCGCTGGGGCAAGTGGTTTCTGGTTGCTGGTTTCTCGTTGCTGGTTTCTGGTTGCTCGTTTCTCGTTGCTGGTTTCTAGTTAATTACCAGCGGAAAACCAGCAACGAGAAACCAGAAACAAGCAACCAGAAACCAAAACCCCAGCTTCCGCAGCAACTGCGGAACAGCAGTTTATAAAAAGCTCTATTTTCTTCCCTGTCGAATATATTTATTACAATGACCTTTATAGTTACCCTGATTTTATCCCTGCTCGGCGGCTATTTGCTGTTTAACGTGCTGTACCTGCTGTTCTTCGCCGTGGCGGGGCACCGGCCGGCACCGGCCCGGCCCCCGGCCGCGGCCGCCGCGCCCCGCCGCATGTGCGTGCTGATGCCCGCCTACCGCGCCGATGCGGTGATTGAAGAAACGGGCCCGGCCGCGGTGCGCCACCAGTACGCCGGCCCGGCCGATGTGCACGTCATTGCCGACGGGCTGCGGCCGGCCACGGTGCAGGCGCTGCGGCAGCGCGGCGCCGGCGTGGTCGAAGTCGCTTTCGCCAAAAGCACCAAAGGCAAGGCCCTGCTCGCGGCCCTCAACGAGCTGCCCCGCCAAGCCTACGACGTGGCCGTGATTCTGGACGTTGACAACGAGATGGCGCCGGGCTTTCTGGCGCGGGTCAACGAGGCCTTCGCGGCGGGCTACCGCGTGGTGCAGGGCCACCGCACGGCCAAAAACCTCGATTCGCCCTTTGCCGTGCTCGATGCCTGCAACGAGGAAATCAACAACCATATTTTCCGGCAGGGCCACGCCCGCCTGGGCATGTCGTCGGCCCTCATCGGCTCGGGCATGGCCTTCGAATACGGCTACCTGCACGAGCTGCTTCAGGACATCGGCGACACACCCGGCGAAGACAAGGAGCTGGATTTCCGGGTGTTGAAGGACCGGGTGAAAATCGCCTACCTGCCCGAGGCCTACGTCTACGACGAAAAAATCCCCAACTCCAAAGTGTTTGCCACGCAGCGCACCCGCTGGCTGGCCACGCAGCAAGAATTCCTGTTCAAGTACTTCGGCGAAGGCCTGCGCCAGCTCGGCCGGGGCAACCTCGATTTCTTCGATAAGATATTGCAGTCCATGCTCTTGCCCCGCGTCTTATTGCTAGGCGTGCTGGGTGGGCTGCTGGGGCTGTCGCTGCTGTGGCCGGTGGGGCCGGGCCCCGGTTTCTGGCTGGCGCTGCTGCTGGGCACGGGCGCGGCCCTGCTGCTGGCGCTGCCGGCGCGGCTCTACACCCGGCAGGTGGGCCGCGCGGTGCTGCATTTGCCCATCGCGCTGGGAGCCATGCTGTTGGCCCTGCTGCAAATCAGGAAAGCCAAAACGTCTTTCATGCCCACGCCCCACGCGGCCACCGCGCCCGCCCCTACCGCACAACACTAAGACTATCTGTATATTATGCCTTGGGAAATCATCTTCTTACCCGCCCTTGCCTGCCTGATTATCGGCATCCGCCAGGGCCTCCGGGCCACGGCCCGGAAGTAGCCGGCTGCCAGCCATTTATGAAAAACGGGAACATCGTCATGCTCTGCCAGCAAAGCTGGGACATTGGTCTTGCCACCAACGCCAAGAACCTGGCCAAGGAGTTCGCCAAAAACAACCGCGTGCTCTACGTCAACCTGCCGCTCGACGTGAACACCGTCCTCAAAGGCTTGGGCAAGCCCGGCGCGTTCGGCCAGGCCGGGGCGAAAGAGCGCCTCCGCCGGCTGTTTGGCCCGGCCGATTCGCTGGTGCCGGCCGAGCCGAACCTGTGGGTGCTCACCCCCAAAGTACTGGCGCTCTCCATCAACTGGCTGCGCTCCGGCACGGTCTTCAACACCCTGAACCGCTGGAACAGCCAGCGCCTGGCCGCCAGCATTCGCGAAGCAGCACAAGCGCTGGGGTTCGATGCGTACACGTTGTTTCAGGACGGCATCATCTTCCAGGGCCTGGAGCTCAAGCGCCTGCTCGCGCCCCGGCATTCGGTTTATTACCTGCGCGACTACATGCTCGACGTGCCGTATTTCCGGCGCCACGGGCCTTGGGTAGAAGCCCAGCTAATGGCGCAAGCCGATGTGGTGGCGGCCAATTCGGCGTACCTCGGCGACTACGCCCGGCAGCACAACCCCCGCTCCTACGACATTGGCCAGGGCTGCGTATTGTCGATGTATCAGGTTGATAATGAATACGCCCGGCCGGTCGATTTGGCCGAAGTCACGCCGCCAATCATCGTCTACACCGGCTTTCTGACGGCCATCCGGCTCGACATCGACCTGCTGCTCACCATCGCGCGCCAGCGCCCGCACTGGAACCTGGTGCTGGTGGGCCCCGAAGACGAAACGTTTCAGCAAAGCGCGCTGCACGGGCTGCCAAACGTATTTTTCCTCGGCAGCAAGTCGCCCGACCAGCTGGCGGCGTACCTGCGCCACGCCGACGTGTGCATCAACCCGCAGGTCGTCAACGCGGCAACCGTGGGCAATTATCCCCTCAAAATAGACGAGTACCTGGCCATGGGCAAGCCGGTGGTGGCCACGGCCACCCGCACCATGCAGCTGTTTGCCCGCCACGTGTACCTGGCCACCGGCCCCGCCGAATGGCTGGCCCTGCTCGAAGACGCCATGACCGAAGCCGGCCCCAGCTCGGCTGCCGCCCGCGTTGCCTTTGCGCACAGCCACACCTGGGCCGCCAGCGCCGAGGCCCTCTACAACGCCCTCGAATCGGTGCCCGCAGCGCCAGCCCACGCCCCAGCGGCCGCCCTCATCAGTTAATCAACACTGCTTATGACCCCGAAAACTACTGAAAACGTGCGCGCTGCCCCCGCCGCCCCGGCCCGCGCCCAGCGGCCGATGCGCATTGGCATCGAGGCCCAGCGCCTATTTCGGCCCCACAAGCACGGCATGGACATCGTGGCCCTGGAGCTGATTCGCAACCTCCAACAGCTCGACCACGAAAACGAGTACTTCATCTTCGTGAAGCCCGACGAAGACCACGCCGTGCTGCGCGAAACGCCCAATTTCCACCTCGTGGAAGTGCCCGGCGGGCCTTACCCCTTGTGGGAGCAGGTGCTGCTGCCCCGCGCCGCCCGCCAGGCCGGCGTGGAGCTGCTGCACTGCACCAGCAACACGGCCCCGCTGCGGGCCCCCATGCCCCTGGTGCTCACCCTGCACGACATCATCTACCTTGAGCCGCTCGACTTGCGCCGGGGCAGCTGGTACCAGCGCGCCGGCAACCTCTACCGCCGCTGGAACGTGCCCCGCGTGATGCCCCGCTGCGAGCGGGTGCTCACCGTGTCGGCGTTCGAGCAGGCGCGCATCGTGCAGCGCCTGCCGGGGCCCGCCGGCCAGGTGCAGGTGGTCTACAACAGCGCCGGCGAGCAGTTCCGGCCCATTGCCGACCCGGCGGCCCTGGCCGCGGCCAAAGCCCGGTACGGCCTGCCCGACCGCTTTATGTTCTTCCTGGCCAACACCGACCCCAAAAAAAACCTGCGCGGCGTGCTGCAAGCCCTGGCCCTGCTCAAGCAGCAAGGCCAGCTTTTCCTCACGCTGGTGATGCTCGACTACGAGGAAAGCGCCCTGCTCGCCCTGCTGCGCGAGCTGAACGCGCCCGATTTGCGGGCCCACATTCTGCTCTGCGGCTACGTGCCCAACCAGGAGCTGCCGCTCATCTACAACCTGGCCGAGGTTTTCCTCTACCCTTCGCTGCGCGAAAGCTTCGGCATTCCCATCCTGGAAGCCATGGCCTGCGGCACGCCGGTCATCACCAGCAACACGTCCTCGATGCCCGAAGTGGCCGGCGACGCCGCCCTGCTGGTCGACCCTTTCCAACCCGCAACCATCGCCGCCGCCATCCGGCGCCTCCAAAACGAGCCCGCCGAACGCGCCGCCCTGGTCGCGCGCGGCCGGCAGCGCGTGCAGCAGTTTTCCTGGCGCGAAACGGCCCGGCAAGTCCAAAAAGTCTACAGCGAAGTAGTCGCCCGCACACGCTAACCACGAGTAACTTAGAGCAGCCACGCATGAATAATGAGGCAGTCGAAATCGTTCGGCTCCCCCTCTTTTTGGGAGAGGGGGTCGGGGGGTGAGGTTGGCCGGCGCGACGAATGCACTTTTACTGTTGCCCGACAACTTACCCAACGCCCAAGTCCCCTATTTAGCCTCGTCCCTCCCCAACTCCCCGCGCCCTCCAGCCATTTCTCCCACTGCCTCGCCACCATGTCCATCGCCAACAAAATCAAGAATAACCCCCGGCTGAAGCAGCTGGTGCTGCGGCTGGTGCTGGTGCCCCGCGAGGCCCGGCCGCGGCTGTGGGTGCGGTGGCTGGTCAACCCGTTTGTGCACCGGCGCGGGCCGCGGGCGCTGGTGCGCTGGCGCACCCGCCTCGATGTGGTGCCGTTCCAGCCGTTTGCGCTGGGGGCCGATTCCATCATCGAAGACTTCGCCACCGTAAACAACGGCATGGGCGGGGTGTGCATCGGGGCGCGCACGCTGGTGGGCCTGGGCAACGTACTCATCGGCCCATTGCGCATTGGCAACGACGTGATTATTGCGCAGAATGTCGTGTTTTCCGGCCTCAACCACGGCTACCTCGACGTCCTGAAACCCATCAAAGACCAGCCCTGCACCACCGCCGAAATCGTCGTCGAAGACGAAGTCTGGATTGGCGCCAACTCCGTCATCACGGCCGGCGTCCGCATCGGCCGGCACGCGGTGGTGGCCGGGGGCAGCGTGGTTACCAAAGACGTGCCGCCCTACACCGTCGTCGGCGGCAACCCGGCCCGCCCCCTCAAGCAATACGACCCCAGTACCGAACAATGGGAAAAATGCAGCAAGCAGTTTTCCACTTAATCCGTTGCATTGAAGCTGTTTATTGATTTACCAGCGAAGCGTTGATTAATCACTAACCGTTACTCATTAATCACTAATTCCGCCTATGCTCGCTATACTTACGCCCCTATTCTGGCTGTCGCTGGCCATAGTCCTGTACACCTACGCGGGCTATGCCCTCATTGTCTGGCTGTGGGCCTGGGCGGTGCGGGGCAACAAAAAACCCCTGGCGCCGGACTTCGAGCCCGACGTAACGCTGGTAGTGCCGGCCTACAACGAAGCCGACATTCTGGACAAAAAAGTGCGCAACTGCCAGGCCCTCGACTACCCGGCCCACAAGCTCAGGCTGCTCTTCATCACCGACGGCTCGACCGACAATTCGGGCGCGGTGCTGGCCGCCCACCCCGGCGTGCAGCACCTGCACCAGCCCGCGCGGGCCGGCAAATCCATGGCCGAAAACCGCGCCATCCGGTACGTAAACACGCCCTACGTCATCTTCACCGACTGCAACACCCTGCTCAACCCCGAAGCCGTGCGCCAGCTGGTGCGCCACTACCAAGCCCCCCAAGTCGGCGCCGTGTCGGGCGAGAAGCGCGTGCTGCGCGACGGCAGCACCTCGGGCGCGGGCGAAGGCCTGTACTGGCAATACGAGTCCTTCCTCAAGCGCTGCGACTCCGACATCCACAGCCTCATGGGCGCGGCCGGCGAGCTGGTTTCCTTCCGCACCAGCCTGTTCAAGCCCCTGGAAGCCGACACCGTGCTCGACGATTTCGTGCAGTCCATGCGCATCGTCGATGCCGGCTACCGCGTGGTCTACGAGCCCGCCGCCTACGCCATGGAGCCCCCATCGTTTTCGCTGAAAGAAGAAATGAAGCGCAAAGTGCGCATTTGCGCCGGCGGCTGGCAGGCCATGGCCCGCCTGCTGCCGCTGCTCAACCCCCTGCGCCAGCCCGTGGTCGCGTTTCTCTACCTCTCGCACCGGGTGTTGCGCTGGAGCCTCACCCCCGCCCTGCTCTTATTGCTGCTGCCGCTCAATGCCGCCTTGGCTTTGGCGTACGGCGGCATTTATTCCCTGTTAATGGCCTTGCAAGTCCTGTTTTACGGAGCAGCGGCGCTCGGTTGGTGGCAAGCCAGCCGCGGCCGGCCGGCCGGGCCGCTGCTGGTGCCGCTCTATTTCACGATGATGAACGTGGCCGTTTTTCAGGGCGCCCAACGGTTTTGGCGCAACGCCCAGCCCGCCGCCTGGGACAAAGCCCAGCGCGCCCCCGCCACCTAGGGCCTATTTCGGGTCCGACTCCGTTCGGCTCTCCCTCTCTTCGGAGAGGGGGCCGGGGGGTGAGGCGCCACGTCAGCGCGCCCGCTACCCCGAGCATGAATCCGCGCTAAGCGACGGCAGTGCCGCCCCCGCAGAAGTCGTACAGCCATCCAGTGAGCAAAACCATGCCCCACCCAAACACACCGCTGCAAAGCAAATTCACCTCGCGCTTCTCACGCAATAGCTTAATAAATGCGCAACAACCTAATTATGAGAACTATGGTACAGCTCATTGTTCCGGATTTCATAAACCGCACCTTCTAACGGCTTCACCCTCAGCGCCCCCTTCCCAAAACCCCGATTTTAACTCCTCGCTGATGGCTTCGGGGTTTGCGGTGTAAATTTCCAGGGGCTACACGCCGCCCGCACCACATGAAAAACCCTTTATTAGCCAAACTTCAATCTTACCTCGGCAACCACCAATTCCTGTCGCTGGCCGGCAACCTCACGGTATCAGCGATGAGCATTGTGTCGGTTTCGCTGCTGTTTCGGGCCTTGCCCGTGCGCGAGATTGGCGTGTGGGTGCTGTTCATGTCCGCCGTTGGCCTGGCCGATTCCTTCCGCACCGGCTTCCTCACCACCGCCTTCATCCGGGCCCGCTCGGGCGCCACCCCCGCCCGCACGGCCGAAGTCACGGGCTCCGCCTGGGCCATTGCCCTGGCCATCACCGGGGCGCTGGTCGTGCTCAACCTGGGGGCCTGGCTGCTGCTCGGCCCCACCGCCGACGGCGCCACGGCCCTGTTGCTGCGCTGGTTCGGGGTGGTGCTGGTCGTTACGCTGCCCTACTTCATGGCCGCCTCCGTCATGCAGTCCGACATGCGGTTCGACCGCATTCTCTACATCCGCCTGCTTTCGCAGGGCTTGTTCGTGCTCAGCGTTATCGGGCTCATGCTCAGCGGCCACGTCACCCTCGCCAACGTGGTCTACGGCTACGTGGGCGCCTCCGTGGTCACCAGCCTGCTGATGCTGCTGCTGGGCTGGGCCCAATTGGGCACCCTGGGCCACCGCAGCCGCGCCTGCGTCAGCGAGCTGGCCCATTTTGGCAAGTACAGCGTGGGCAGCTACGTGGGGTCCAACCTGTTGCGCAGCTCCGATACGTTCGTCATCAACTACATGCTGGGGCCCGCGCCCCTGGCCGTCTACAACCTGGCCGGGCGCTTCATGGAAATCGTCGAGATTCCGCTGCGCAGCTTCGTGGCCACCGCCATGCCCGCCATGTCGGCGGCCTTCAACCAGGGCCGCCCCCACGGGGTGGTGCACCTGCTGCGTAAGAACGCAGGCATGCTCACCTGGCTTTTCGTGCCGGTTATCCTGGGCACCATTCTCCTGGCCGACCTTCCCATCTACCTCATCGGCGGGCCCAAATACCAGGGCACCGAAGCCGCCAACCTGCTGCGCATCAGCATGGTGCTCACCGTTCTCTATCCCATCGACCGGTTTGTGGGCATCACGCTCGACGTGGTCAACCAGCCCCGGCTCAACATGGTGAAGGTCTTCCTCATGCTGGCCGTCAACGTCACGGGCGACGTGACGGCGCTGCTCTTGTTCGGCAACATCTACGGCGTGGCCGTGGCCAGCCTGCCCACGGGCATTGCCGGCTTCACCTTTGGCTACCTCCACCTCAAAAAATACCTGCCCGTTTCCATCCGGGGCATCCTCACCACGGGCCTCAGCGAGCTCCGGCTCCTGGCCGGCCGCTTTTTCAGCAAAGCCGCCGTCGTGCTCAAGCCCAGCCAGGAGCTCCCCTAAAGCCGCCGGCCGCCGCAACATTCTGCCACAAAATTTTCATCAGAACTTTAATCGAGTTACTTTGCTAAAGTAAATACAATCAATCTCATAGCCCAACCCGCCGTTTCCAAACCTCCCTCGCTTCCCAACGCCATGAGAATCGCGCACCTGATTATGGTCCACAAAAATGCCGGTCAGGTGCAACGCCTGATTCGTGCGCTGTCGCACGAGCATTTTGACTTTTACATCCACCTCGATGCCGCGGCCGACATCCGCGAGTACGCCCACCTCCAGGCGCTGCCCGGCGTGAAGTTTATCGAAAAGCGCCATTCCGTGCGGTGGGCCTCCTACAGCTTTGTCGAAGCCATCGTGCAAAGTCTCAGGGAGATACTGGCCAGCGGCAGCCGCTACGAGTTTATCAACCTGCTCAGCGGCCAGGACTATCCCATCAAGCCCGCCGACACCATTTACCGGTTTTTCGCCCAGCACGTGGGCTGTTCGTTTCTTTCCTTCGAGCCGCAAGAGTCCGCGTGGTGGCAGCACGCCATCGAACGGGTCGAGCAGTACCACACCGTCTACTTTCGTTTCAAATTCCAGTACAAATTGCAGGCCTTCCTCAACAAGGTGCTGCCCAAGCGCCGATTTCCGCTCCCGTACGCCCTCTACGGCGGCCCGCTCGGCTCCTGGTGGACCCTAAGCACCGATTGCGCGGCGTACCTGGTCGAGTTCCTCGACCAGCACGCCGCGCTGCGGCGCTTCAGCCATTTTACCTGGGGCTCCGACGAATTCCTCCCGGCTACCATCCTCATGAACTCGCCCCTGAAGGACAAAATCGTCAACAACAACTACCGCTACATCGACTGGTCCGGCGGCGGCGCCAACCCCAAGATACTGACCGTAGCCGACGCGACCGCCTTGCAGCGCAGCTACAAGCTTTTCGCCCGAAAATTCGACACCACGCAGGACGCCGACGTGCTCGACGTCCTCGACCAGACCCTGACGAACCCAAAACCCCGCATTTCGGCGTAGCTAGAGCGATTCCCCAGTTGGTGTACTGGTCGTCGGGCTCCCCTCTCTTTTGGAGAGGGGTCGGGGGTGAGGTTCCCCAGCCGCGTCAGATACGCCGTTTAAAGAAGAACCGCCGCAGCTCATCGCCTTTTCCCGCCATTTTTACCCTGCCCACTATGACGCGACATGTAATCCTTGCCTACGGAAAAGAGACGGAGCTGTGGCGCGCCACCTTCGCCGTATTGAGCTTTTACGCGTGGCTCGACGGCGACCGCGCCGACGCACAAACCGTCGTATTCACCGACCGTCCGGAATTCTTCGCCCCTTTTTTCGAAGAATTGCCCGTGAGCTATTCGCTGCTCACGCCCGCCCGGCTGGCCGAAATGCGCGGCCCCGACCAATACATTCACCGGGTGAAGCTCGCCGTCGTGGCCCAGGCTTTTGAGGATTACCCCGGCGAAAACGTGCTGTTTTGCGACTCAGATACCTTTTTCGTCTCCGACGCCGCGCCCTTGCTGCGCCGCCTGCGGGCCGATGTCAGCTTCCTGCACCTGCGCGAGTTCACGTTTGCCGACGCCGTGGGCATTTACGCGGGCTTCACCCCCGCCAACCAGGACGAATACCCGCGCCGGTTCATCAGCCTGATTGAAAGCCGCACTTTTCGGGTCGGGTCAGAAGAGCAGCAGTTTCACAAAACCCAGTTTATGTGGAATTCCGGCGTGCTCGGCCTGCACCACGAAGTGGCCGGCCTGATGCCCGAAATCTGCGCCCTCAACGACGCCTTTTACCAAGGCACAGCCTGGCTCACCAGCGAGCAAATCGCCTTTTCGCTGGCCCTGCCCGTCAAAACGCAGCTCCTGCCCAGCGACCAGTACGTGTTTCATTACTGGGGCCGCCAGCAAAAGCAGCTCATGGACGAGCTGCTGCACCACCTGAGCAGCAGCCAGTTCCGGGCGCTGGCACTCCCCAAGCGCCTGGCCACGGCCAAAGACCTAACCGCGAGCTGGCGGCGCAAAGTGCAAGGGCACCTGGCGCGCGAAGGCGCCCTTTACTCGCTGGCCAACGGCCAGGTAAAAGCCGGCGTCAAGTGCGCCGTGAAAGCCCTCATCGCCGAGCCCTTCGATGTCGCCTTTGCCAAAGACCTCGTCACCGCCTTCAGAAAAGGCCGAAGCAGCTGACCGGCCGCCCCTACCGCACCAATTACGGCCCGATTTTTCAATCGCCGAACCCCTTTTTGCGCGCCCGAGCTTGCGCCTTCCGCACCTTTTTCGGGCCCTGCCGCAAGCATATTTTGGCCCCAACTCCTTAAACCACTCTCTTCTTGACTAAGCGGGATTTTGATGCGGTAGTGGTCGGGTCCGGCCCAAACGGGCTCGCGGCGGCCATCACCCTGCAACGGGCCGGCCTGTCGGTCCTGCTGCTCGAAGGCAAAGACACGGTGGGCGGCGGCCTGCGCACGGCCGAGCTCACGCTGCCCGGCTTTCTGCACGACGTATGCTCGGCCATTCACCCGCTGGCCGCCGAATCGCCGTTTTTCAAAACCCTGCCGCTGGCCGCCCATGGGCTCGAATACCTTTATCCGCCGGTGGCCGCTGCCCACCCGTTTGCCAACGGCACCGCCGCCGTGCTCGAGCACTCGCTGCCCGCCACTGCCGAGCGCCTCGGCCCCGACGCGCGCGCCTACCGCACCCTCATAGCCCCCGTAGTCCGCGATTGGCCCGAGCTAGCGCCCGCCATTTTAGGCCCCCTGCGCCTGCCCGACCACCCCCTGGCCCTGGCCCAATTTGGCCTGAAGGGCCTGCTGCCAGCCCACCTCCTGGCCAACCTTCACCTGAAAACCACCGAGGCCCGGGGCCTGTGGGCCGGCATGGCCGCCCACGCGCAGCTGCCCCTGGGCCACGTTGCTACCTCGGCCATCGGCCTGGTGCTGCTGGCCACCGGGCACCTGCGCGGCTGGCCGCTGCCCAAGGGCGGCTCGCAGCAAATAGCCTCGGCCCTCACGGCGTATTTCCGGTCCTTGGGCGGGCAGGTCCAAACCAATTTTTACGTCGATTCCCTGGCCCAGCTGCCGTCGGCGCACGCGGTGCTGCTCGATGTCACCCCCCGGCAGCTGCTGGCCATCGCCGGCCACAAGCTCTCCGCGCTCTACCAGTGGCAGCTCGGGCGCTACCGCTACGGCATGGGCGTGTTCAAGATAGACTGGGCGCTGGCCGAACCCATTCCCTTCACGGCGCCCGAGTGCCGGCAAGCGGGCACGGTGCACCTCGGCAACACCCTCGAAGAAATTGCCCACGCCGAGCAGCTCACCTGGAACGGCGGCCACCCCGAGCGCCCCTTCGTGCTGCTGGCCCAGCAAAGCCTCTTCGACCCCACGCGCGCCCCGGCCGGCCAGCACACGGCCTGGGCCTACTGCCACGTCCCGCACGGCTCCCAAAAAGACATGACCAACGCCATCGAGCAGCAGGTCGAGCGCTTTGCCCCAGGCTTTCGGGAGCGCATCCTGGCCCGCCACGTCCTGAACACCAAACAGATGCAAGCCTACAACCCCAACTACATTGGCGGCGACATCAACGGCGGCGTCCTCGACATCGGCCAGCTGTTCACGCGGCCCGTGCTGCGCCTTTCCCCCTACCAAACCTCCGCCAAAGGCCTCTACCTCTGCTCCTCCTCCACCCCGCCCGGTGGCGGAGTGCACGGCATGTGCGGCTACCACGCCGCGCGCCGCGCCCTGCGCGACGTTTTTGCTATCCGCTGAAAGCAAGCCTATTCCCGTCAGAAACCTAACATAAGCAGTTCTCACAAGCAGTAAGCAGAACCAATAGCAGCTGTCAGCTGCTGGCTACTAGCCGAGTCAGAGCAGACACATTACAACAACACAGAATATTACTAAAATCACAATAACTTTAATCAGATTCTGAAAAACTATTTTTTATTAAATGAATTCTTATATTAGTATCTAGATAGCCCTCGCTCAGCGCCTCGCATTCGCTTACCGGTTCAAGGCCAATAAGCTCGCTTAATGACTGTTTAGCTTCCCATCTGTTCCGCTTACCCCAGCCCGCAGCCCCGAATTTATCTTCATCTCCTTGCTCCTGCTTTTGTGGAAAATCAACTACTGACCCATACCAGCGCACCAGCCAGCAACGCCGCTGTCAAAGAATTGCTTCAGACCAAAGCCGCTCCCGAAAATGGAGCGAAGCGCCCCTTTTTACCCCATATCCACCATTTTCGGGCCGTGGCAATTTTGCTCATCGTGGCCCTTCACTGCTACAGCATCCTCCAATCAGGAGTAGAGCCCTACGTGCTTCGGCGGGTCACCTTGCCATTCATGTTTATATCGGGCTTTTTATTTCAATACTTGTCTGCCAAGTTCAACATTGCCACGTATTTGCGAAAGAAGTTTAAGTATGTAATTGTCCCCTACTTAGTCGTTTCTACCCCGGTTATTATCTTCCGGGTGGCCGCCTCCAGCCACTCCGACGACATCCTGCGCCTCTTCCCGAGCTTCCCGAAACTACCCGCGGTCCTCCAAATTCTGGGCTATTACCTCACCGGGCTCCACTTGGTCCCGTTCTGGTTCATTCCCATGATATGCTTTTATTACCTGCTGGCCCCAGTGTTTGCCGGGCTCGACCGCAACGGCAAGGTCTACTACTTCCTGCCCCTGTTTCTGGGCCTATCGCTGCTAGTCACCCGAGCGCCCGAAGTGTACAAAATTCACCTGGCCTTCGTGCACTACCTATCCGTCTACTTGCTGGGCATGTTTGTGAGCAGGCACAGCCCCCGCATTCTGCGCACGACCGATAAAATCTGGCCGCTACTGGCCGTTTTGGTAATCGCCGCCCTGGCAGGCAGCGGCTATTTCGATGGCCGGTACCATCGCTACCTCGAACAGTTTTTATTCATCCAAAAACTCGTGCTCTGCTGGGGCTTCATGTACGCGTTCTGGAAGTTTGAACGCTACGTTCCCAAACAGCTAAAAACCGTCTCGGACAAGAGCTTCGGCATTTTTTTTCTGCACTATTACCTACTTCTCGCCCTATACGTTGCCAACTACAAAGGCTACCTGCACCTGACGGCGAGCTTCCCCGCCTTCTGCGTGATTTTCGTAGCGGACGTGGCTTTTTGCCTGGTAGTGCTTCACCTCTTCAAAAGGGTATTTGGTGCCCAAAGCCGTTCACTAGTAGGCTATTGATACCGCGCATTACCTCATGATGGCCGTGGAGCGGCCCCGACAAACATTATTGCTATTGAATTACCAGATGGTTCGCGCTACCCACCTGCGGCGCCCGCAAGCTACTGGTTCCCCGCCATTGCCCAAGGGCAATGTCTACCACAACTGATTTGGGCTTCCCTCCCGGTTTATCGTGCTTAGCCTCTCCGCAAACAAGCTGGCCAGGGCCTGAATAAAGTTTGCAGCAGAGCAAAACAGTTGCTGCACGCAGCCGATAAGTCCAGCCGATTTTCACCCGCTGCCATTTCAACGGCATAGTTTATCAGCAGATTGCTGGCCCTATTTCCAAACTTGAGTGCTTCACGCTTTATTTATCGTGCAAACATTTAAAATATTGTATTTATCTATTTAATAAGCCGATAATCACTGCTTAAATAAATTCTGCGGTTGAGCTTGTCTTCTGCCTTGAATAATTGTTACTTGTCCCGGATTCCATTCTTCCACCACCATTTTCCCAAATTTATACCCTGAGCGTCTTCCTTGTATGTATCCCTCTAACACCCAACAGCAAAGAGCAAAATTCAACGGCCAGGAAGGCATTTTCATTACCTCGGAGGACATCTTAAAGCCCCAAGGTTTATATGCGACTGCTACCGCATTTAAGTTGGATAGGCTGGGCCTGTTCAGTTTCGCGTGGGCCTTCGCCTCGCTTTTGCATTGCTTAACGTTCGGTGAGCGCCTGAACGCCCAGCACCCTTTCAGTTTAGCCCTGGTAGTCGCGGCCGCGCTGGTTGTGCTGATTCCGCAGTCCGTCTGGCTTTTCCTCGTCATGCTGTGCGTAAGCATGTGCAACACAATCGATTGGATGCCAATCGAACCAAACCACATACTCTTTGAATTCATCATCAACGTTGGCATATTAGCCGCCCTGGGCTCGACAATTGCCCGCCTATACGCCAATAAGCACCTTGCCCACGGGCTGGCGTCGCCGGCCGTCCGCACGGCTTTGTTCAACGCTTTTGCGCCTTTCGTTCGCATCAGCCTGGTGATACTGTATTTCTACGCCGTGCTGCACAAGTTGAACTGGGACTATTTCAACGTCGACATCAGTTGCAGCACATTCCTGTTGAAGACCTACGGCGCAAGGCTACCGTTCTTACTCGACAATGCCTTTTTCCGCTGGGGAGCAGTTTGGGGCACCATCATAATCGAAGCGGCCATTCCCCTCTTATTGTGCTTTCGGAAGACCCGGTCGGCGGGCATCCTGCTGGGCATGGGCTTCCACTTCTTTCTGGCACTGCACCCGGCACAAGGACTATACAGCTTTTCGGGGCTCTTGTTTGCCCTCTACCTCCTATTCGTTCCCGTGCAATTCCCAGAGAAAGTGCACCTGTTGGCCCAAAGCCTGCTGGGCA
This sequence comes from uncultured Hymenobacter sp., assembly GCA_964242365.1. Classification (GTDB taxonomy): domain Bacteria; phylum Bacteroidota; class Bacteroidia; order Cytophagales; family Hymenobacteraceae; genus Hymenobacter. The sequence continues at coordinate 35,052 of CAXTCS010000007.1, forward strand.
AAGCACAGCCGTGGGCAACAGCCGCCATCCGGGCGTTTATATGCCTCGGGGTCGTAGGGCTGGTCGCATCAGGCCGGAGCGCACACACTCTGTCCCTAGCTGGGCTAACCCTTTGGCTGTGCTGGGGGCTGGCATTAATTGCGACTTTCGTGCTATTCCTGCGCAGTAATACAGCCGCGCCAGAACGCGCCACCACGCTGTTCAGAGTGCAGCCCGCAGCATTCTGGCTTATCCCCGCCCTCGTCTTCTTCAACGGCATGAACCCCTACCTGGGCCTGAAAACCGAGAAAAGCTTTGCCATGTTTAGCAACCTCAGAACCGAAGGAGGCATCAGCAACCACCTGCTGATTTCCAGCCCCTTACACCTCACCAACTTGCAGCAGGATTTAGTAGATATCCAGGCCACTGACCTCGACCAGCTCAAAAGCGTCATTGCCGACCAGCAGCTCATCACCTACTTTGAGTTTCGACGCATAGCCAGCCAAGCCAAAACCAATTTCTATGTCACCTTTGTCCGCCACGGAACCCTTCAAACCGTTCGGGTAGTAAATGGCGTCAGCACCCAGCCCGACTTAATAAAGCCCTACCCTTGGCTGGTCGCCAAGTTTGTTCGCTTCCGGGCCGTTGACAAAGGCCCTTGCTTGTGTAAGCACTGAGAAAACCAGTGTTTCTCTAATCCATTAGCAACCTATCAGAATAAGCAGTCCAAATCGCCTGTCACACGCTGCCATCTGTCATGCTGAGTACACTTAGGACCTTCTCGTCGCCGAACGACCAAGTCTATATTCTCAGCGTGAGATAGGCAGGTCGCGGTAAAGATGGTAGCGTCCCGTTGTCACTGAGCACATATGAATCGTGCAGGGCAAGCCCGCGCAGGCTCTTGGGGCGTTTAACGTGGTTATAAGCTTGCAGGTGCTCATTGAGCCCACCAAGGTCTGGTCTATAGTAGCGCTGGGCCGCAGCTTCTTTGATTATGCACTTCAGGCGTTCGACCTAACCCTTGGTCCTCGAGTGGGCCAGCTTGGTCAGGCAGTGCTCCATACCGTACGCGCGGAGCAGATGCAGTCAAAACTGTGGCCGCTAGGCAGAAACTCATGTGCCCGCGGCGTGAACTATACCCCATTATCGGTCAGACCGGTATGCATTTTGTAGTGCAATTTGTCTAGCACACGATGCATAAATTCGGCCGCAACGACGCGTTTAACGGGAATGAAACTTGGATAAGGCCACGTGTACCTACTCGTGGTTAAATAAACTTAGAAGGTCGTGCTTAAAGTAAGATGAGCTTACTCGGTTCCCGAACGCAAAACGCCTGCCGCTGGGAAAGCGGCAGGCGTTGGGGCAAATAAGGTTGGCGGCGACCGACTCTCCCACCGGTGAAGGCAGTACCATAGGCGCACCGGGGCTTAACGGCTCTGTTCGGAATGGGAAGAGGTGAACACCCGGGCTAAAGCCACCATTGCTGGCGGGGGTTGTGCGTGTTCTGAGCGGCCCGGTTGCCCGGGCCCACAACCCTCAATAACTCGACGTAAGGGGACAAAAACGAAGCGTGTGTTGCGCGCTCGACGATTGCATTAACTGCTCAATGCGCGAAGCCCTCGGCCACTTAGTACGGCTCAGCTATTCCATTTCTGGTTGTTCACCTGCCGCCTATCCACGTCGTCATCTCCGACGGGCCTTCCATTGGGAAATCTCATCTCCAGGTGAGTTTCGCACTTAGATGCTTTCAGCGCTTATCTCGTCCCAGCGTAGCTACCCGGCGCTGCACCTGGCGGTACAACCGGCGCACCAGCGGCTGGTCCATCCCGGTCCTCTCGTACTAAGGACAGGTCCTGTCAAATTTCCAACGCCCACCACAGATAGGGACCGAACTGTCTCACGACGTTCTGAACCCAGC